>NZ_CP007806.1:4402500-4727500 GCF_000219535.2 Brevibacillus laterosporus LMG 15441 | reverse complement strand
AACCGACACAGGTAGGCGAGGAGAGAATCCTAAGGTGCGCGGGATAACTCTTGCTAAGGAACTCGGCAAAATGGCCCCGTAACTTCGGGAGAAGGGGCGCCTCGGTAGGGTTTATAGCCCGAGGAGGCCGCAGTGAAAAGGCCCAAGCGACTGTTTAGCAAAAACACAGGTCTCTGCGAAGCCGCAAGGCGAAGTATAGGGGCTGACGCCTGCCCGGTGCTGGAAGGTTAAGGGGATGGGTTAGCGCAAGCGAAGCTTTGAACCGAAGCCCCAGTAAACGGCGGCCGTAACTATAACGGTCCTAAGGTAGCGAAATTCCTTGTCGGGTAAGTTCCGACCCGCACGAAAGGCGTAACGACTTGGGCGCTGTCTCGGCAAGAGACCCGGTGAAATCATAATACCTGTGAAGATGCAGGTTACCCGCGACAAGACGGAAAGACCCCATGGAGCTTTACTGTAGCCTGGTATTGAAACTTTGTGCATCATGTACAGAATAGGTGGGAAGCTGTGAAGCGAGGGCGCCAGCCTTCGTGGAGCTGTCGTTGGGATACCACCCTTGATGTACGGAGTTTCTAACTTGCCGCCCTTATCGGGTGGAAGGACCATGCCAGGTGGGCAGTTTGACTGGGGCGGTCGCCTCCTAAAGAGTAACGGAGGCGCCCAAAGGTTCCCTCAGAATGGTCGGAAATCATTCGTAGAGTGTAAAGGCACAAGGGAGCTTGACTGCGAGACCTACAAGTCGAGCAGGGACGAAAGTCGGGCTTAGTGATCCGGTGGTTCCGCATGGAAGGGCCATCGCTCAACGGATAAAAGCTACCCTGGGGATAACAGGCTTATCTCCCCCAAGAGTCCACATCGACGGGGAGGTTTGGCACCTCGATGTCGGCTCATCGCATCCTGGGGCTGAAGTAGGTCCCAAGGGTTGGGCTGTTCGCCCATTAAAGCGGTACGCGAGCTGGGTTCAGAACGTCGTGAGACAGTTCGGTCCCTATCTGTCGCGGGCGTAGGAAGTTTGAGGAGAGCTGTCCTTAGTACGAGAGGACCGGGATGGACGCACCTCTGGTGCACCAGTTGTCACGCCAGTGGCACAGCTGGGTAGCTATGTGCGGACGGGATAAGCGCTGAAAGCATCTAAGCGTGAAGCCCCCTTCAAGATGAGACTTCCCATAGCGCAAGCTAGTAAGACCCCTTATAGACGATGAGGTTGATAGGTTCGGTGTGGAAGTGCAGTAATGCATGGAGCTGACGAATACTAATCGGTCGAGGACTTATCCACATTGCCTTTATGCTGACTTCATTATCTAGTTTTCAGGGAACAAATTTATAAACATGGAGCTGTGGTGAAGTTGGAGTTCACGCCGGTCTGTCACACCGGAGGTCGCGGGTTCGAGTCCCGTCAGCTCCGCCATGTTTTTACTAAAACTTGATATGGCTCGGTAGCTCAGTCGGTAGAGCAGAGGACTGAAAATCCTCGTGTCGGCGGTTCGATTCCGTCCCGAGCCACCATTTTAATGGGAGCCATTAGCTCAGTTGGTAGAGCATCTGACTTTTAATCAGAGGGTCGAAGGTTCGAGTCCTTCATGGCTCACCATTGCCACGCGGGTGTGGCGGAATTGGCAGACGCACCAGATTTAGGTTCTGGCGGGCGACCGTGGGGGTTCAAGTCCCTCCACCCGCACCATTTATTCGCGGACGTAGCTCAATTGGTAGAGCGTCGCCTTGCCAAGGCGAAGGTCGCGGGTTCGAGACCCGTCGTCCGCTCCATTTTTATAATTGAACCGTATGACACCACTTGCTATGCAGGTGGTGTTTGTTGATGTATACAAGGCTATTTACGCTGATAGCAGGCTCTGCAATCGTTGGGTTTTTTAGATATCAAACATAGAGATTGATAGAATAAAACATTCTAATAAAATGATGCTTTAAGTGTTTTCCAGGTTGAGACACGGGCTACGATTTGATACGATATGTTGAGATTATGAATAGCTACTCTGAGCTCCTGGATAACAAGGAGGAATTATGAACAAAAATGAGCAAGAGAGACGTGGCGTAATTACTAGCTTTCAGCAGGACGCCAATTTTTTTGCCAACTGGGGAATGCGTTCTCTTCAACGAAATAATTTCGCTAAGGCCTTACAATGCTTTGAACGAGCGTTAGAAATTGAACCCGCAAATGCAGTACATTATTGCAATAAAGCTAGTGTGCTAGCAGAAATGGGTAAATTTGAAGATTCAAACGACATCCTATATTCCATTATAGAAAAAATTGATTCGTCCCTGGTTGATGTCTATTTTTTCCTAGCAAATAATTACGCGAATATGGATGATTTTGAAATGGCCGCTGATATGGCTGTTAAGTATCTAACTTGTGAAGCTGATGGAATTTATGCGGAGGAAGCTCAAGAGTTACTCCATTATATTTACTTTGAACTTGATTTACCGCCGCGCAATCCACTTGAACCACAGGAAGACGAGACAGTAGTCATACAGCATGAAAAGGCTCGTAAAAAGCTAGAAGAAGGGAAATTTATGCAGGCTGTTGATTGTTTAAACAGCTTAGTTAAAGAGTATCCTGATTTTATGCCCGCATGGAATAACTTAGCTCTAGCTTATTATTATATTGGTGATTTTAATAAGGCTATGGATACAATTGAACTAGCTTTGGAAAAAGATCCGGGTAATCTGCATGCCATTTGCAATATGGCGGTATTGCTTTCCCATCACAATAAATGGGCTGAACTAGTTCCCATTATCACTCGTCTGAAAAAAATCCAGCCTTTTCATTACGACCATATGTACAAACTGGCTACAACAATGGGGGTTTTAGGTCAGCATGATGATGCCTGTAGGCTCTATCAAAAAATTTTGAGACAGCCTGTACTACATGACGTGTCTACCTACCACTATGCGGCTACCTCGGCATATTTATCAGAACGCTACCATCTGGCAATGAAATGGTGGAAAAAAGTGCAACAGATGGATCCTGACGCAGGCATTGCCCAATACTATCTAGAGAAAGCAAAAAGCGCCTTGCATGGAATGCCTAAGGAAAATATTCCTTATCACTATCATCATCCGCAAAGAGAAATAGAAATGAACCAAGCTCCTATTACCGCACAGGATTTTAAATATAATCCAATGGTAAGGGCTTCTATGCTATGGGCTTTGCAACATGGTAAAGAAGAATCCAAAGAGACGGTTATCCGCACTTTAGCTATGATCGGTGATTCCGAAGCAATTTCCACATTAGAGTATTATATAGACATCACAAATAATGAAGAACTAAAAGAAATAGCGCTAGCAGCTCTTGAAGAGCTACAAACAAGAATGGAACCTGAAAATAGTGGGGGACCTACACTGAAGGAGGTCACGTCTGCTTCTAGTGAATGGTCAGAAGAAAATATCACCACACTACATCAAAGAGACCAATCTGAAGAGTCGTCTTTAGATTTGAGTACATCGACGGATAAACAATCCATTACGGATGAAGTGGAGTTTATTATTACCGAGCAATTGTCCTCGCCAGCCAATCATGAGAAGCGTGAGTGGATGATTCACCAGTGGAAGTATTACATTAGTCAAAAAGAACAAATTCAAGTTCGTAAGCTGGAAGCATGGGCGGCTGCGTTAGATTATTTATATGAAAGATCGAAAGGTACTCATAAAATTTCGCAAAATAGCATTGCTGAACAATACGGTGTTTCGAAGTCAACTTTGACAAAATGTTTACGGGCTTTGTCTTATATTGATTAAAAAGAATTCTTATTTTATAATAAGTATAATCTGTTATCTTATAACGTTACCATGTACTAAGAAATTGGTTATATATTGATGATAGAAAAGAGGCTAATTCCCACCAAGGAGGAGTTACTTTATGAGCGATCAAAAAATCTACGACGTAATTATTGCAGGGGCGGGACCAGCCGGAATGACGGCAGCTGTCTATACATCTCGAGCGAATATGTCTACTTTAATGCTGGAGCGCGGTATTCCAGGTGGACAAATGGCAAATACGGAGGATATCGAGAACTTTCCAGGGTTCACTAGCATTTTAGGACCTGATTTGTCTAATAAAATGTTTGAGCATGCGCAGAAGTTCGGAGCAGAATATCAATATGGTGACATCAAAGAAATCCGTGATGGTAATCCATACAAAACCGTGGTAGTAGGAGATAAGGAATACAAAGCTAAATCTATTATCGTGGCTACAGGAGCAGAGCATCGTCTACTGGGTGCACCGGGTGAAAAGGAATTGTCCGGTCGAGGAGTTTCTTATTGTGCTGTTTGTGATGGAGCATTTTTCCGGAACAAGGAGCTTGTTGTAGTGGGTGGAGGAGACTCGGCTGTTGAGGAGGCTATCTTCCTAACTCGTTTTGCAACAAAAGTAACAATCGTACATCGCCGCGATGAATTCCGTGCTCAAAAAATTATCCAGAAGCGAGCTTTCGAAAATGATAAAATCCATGTTATCTGGGACACTGTTGTGAAAGAAATTCGCGGTGATAATGTAGTAACAGGTGTTTTATTGGAAAACGTGAAAACCGGTGAGCAAACCGAGTACCCAACAAATGGCGTATTTATTTATGTAGGAATGGACCCATTGACTGAAGCTGTTAAGAATTTGGGTGTCACGAATGAGAGTGGCTACATTCCAACTGATGAATTAATGCGTACAAAGGTAGAAGGAGTCTTTGCTGCTGGTGACGTACGTGATAAATTGCTGCGTCAAGTTGTAACGGCTACTGGAGATGGTTCCATTGCCGCACAAAACGCTCAAATCTACGTAGAAGAGCTAGAAGAGCGACTAAAAGAACAAGATGTTACAATATCGTAAAACGCTTGTAACACTTCTGAAATATTAGGCGGGTACAATAAAGACAGTTACTTTAATGAATGTGAATTGCCCCCTTTTTCTATATAACCTTGATTTACGTGGTCTGCGGATAGACCACGTCTTTTTTTTGGCGGAAATATTTGGAACTTTTTGCAAGAATAATAAGGAAACTCTTACTGGGAGCTGTGTCATATGGTATCCTTAGAGGAGGATGGAGGCGAGAAAATGGGTGAAGATAGTAAACAGAAAGCGGTAAACTTACTCATTATTACAGGCATGTCAGGAGCGGGGAAAACCACAGCTGTGCAAAGTCTAGAGGATCTAGGTTTTTTCTGTGTAGATAATTTGCCACCAATCCTTATTCCTAAATTTGCGGAGCTTATTATCCAATCGGGACGCGGGATCGAACGGGTTGCTCTTGTAATTGATTTACGTGGCCGTGAATTCTTTGACAGTCTTTTTGATGCTATTGATGGATTATCAGAAAGAGAAGGAATTCACTTTCAAATTCTATTCCTGGATGCGAACGATCAGAATTTAGTTCGTCGCTATAAGGAAACGAGAAGACGGCATCCTCTTTCCCCGACAGGTACGCCTTTAGAGGGGATTATGGCTGAGCGAAGACTGCTTCAGGATTTAAAAGGAAGAGCCAATCAGATCATTGATACAAGTCAAATGAAGCCTATGCAGCTTCGTGATAAAATCATAAACCAGTATTCTCAGCAAAGCTCTGAATGGACCCTTAATGTTCAGTCATTTGGTTTTAAATATGGAATTCCAATTGATGCAGATTTAGTTTTTGATGTGCGTTTTTTACCAAATCCGCATTATGTAGATGATTTACGTCCAAAAACAGGCTGTGATAGCGAGGTAGCTAATTACGTCATGAAGTGGACTGATACGCAAGAATTCCTAACTCGGTTGATTGATTTCTTGAATTTTACCATCCCTCATTATCAACGCGAAGGCAAAAGTCAGCTTGTTGTTGGTATCGGATGCACGGGTGGAAAGCATCGGTCTGTGGCTATTGCAGAGCACATTGGAGAAACGTTCCGTAAAGATTATCAGGTTCGTGTTACACATCGTGACATCGAAAAGAATAAATAACATAAGATGATAAAATAAAGAATAAGTGGGATTTTAGCACCAAAGAACTCTCAACAAAGGGAATCGAGGTGACCTATGGCATTAGGGAGAGGCATGAACATGCAACAAAGAGAGGAAATGTTGAAAGTTGTTGTAGTAGGGGGAGGGACAGGTTTGTCTGTCCTGTTACGCGGTTTGAAGGAAGAGGCCGTTCATATCACGGCTGTTGTTACAGTTGCTGATGATGGAGGTAGCTCGGGACGTCTTCGTGAAGAGATGGATATGCTACCTCCGGGTGATATTCGTAACGTGTTAACAGCACTTGCTGACGCAGAACCACTAATGAAGCAGCTCATGCAATATCGATTCAACACGGGTACAGGCTTGGCAGGCCATAATTTAGGAAATCTGTTGCTTGCCGCGATGAATGATATCACGGGTGACTTTGTCACGGCCGTGAAGGCACTCAGCAGGGTTTTAGCGGTACGCGGGGATGTGTTGCCATCGTCTACACAATCCATCCTGTTAAAAGCCGAATTAGAAGACGGAACCATCGTCTCAGGAGAGTCGCAAATCCCGTTGGCTGGAAAGAAAATCAAGCGTGTTTTTTTGGACCCAGTAGATGCTCGCCCTTTGATCGAAGCCTTAGATGCTATCAAAGAGGCAGATGCAATCATTTTAGGCCCAGGAAGCTTATATACAAGTATCCTGCCTAATTTATTAGTTAACGGTGTTTTTGAGACAATATTGGAATCAACGGCACCAAAAGTATATATTTGTAATGTAATGACTCAACCGGGTGAAACTGATAATTTTACAGCTTATGATCATGTTAAAGCATTATATGATCATGTTGGGGTTGAATTTTTAGATACGATTGTAGTAAACACTGAACAGGTACCTGAGGATTATTTGGCTAAATACGCGGAAAAGGGCGCGTATCCAGTCTTATGTGATATGGATAAGCTGAAGGAGCTAGGCGTGACGATTGTAGCTGAACCTATGATTACCTATGGGGAATTATACTTGCGACATGATGCGAAACGAGTAAGTCAGGAGATCGTGGCTATCCTTCGCCAGATTATATCGCAACAAGAAAGGAAGTGATGTGACATGTCATTCGCCGCACATACGAAAAAAGAGTTAACAATGATTGAAGCTTCGACTTGCTGTAATCGAGCAGAACTTGCTGCACTGATTCGCATGAATGGAACCATTCAATTAGGAACAGGAAAATTTATATTGGATATCTCTACAGAGAATGCGGCGATTGCACGAAGAATTTATACGTTGGTTAAGCAAATTTTTCAGATTCATGCCGAATTATTAGTACGTAAAAAAATGCGTCTGAAAAAAAACAACGTGTATATTGTGCGAATACCACTTCGGGCTTATGAGATCCTAGAAGATTTACGGATTATGGATAAGAATTTAACGTTTTATCCTGGCATTTCACCTGATCTCGTGGCGAATGAATGTTGCGTGCGCGCGTTTCTTCGAGGTGCATTCCTTGCAGGAGGTTCTGTAAACCATCCAGAGGCTTCTAGCTACCATTTAGAAATTTTTTCGGCATACCAGGATTTTTGTGAAGCGTTGACTGTTTTAGCGAATCGCTATGAATTGAATGCCAAATGTATTGAACGCAAAAAAGGTTTTGTTATGTACATAAAGGAAGGCGAAAAAATAACCGACTTTTTAAGTGTAATTGGTGCACATCAGGCCTTGTTGTATTTTGAAGACGTGCGTATTGTGAAGGACATGCGGAATTCAGTTAATCGTTTGCATAACTGTGAGATTGCCAATATCAACAAGACGGTAAATGCCGCTACGAAACAAATGGAGAATATTCAACTGATCGAAAAAGAAATCGGTCTTGAGAATTTACCTATTCGCTTACGAGAGGTAGCAGAACTTCGCTTACAAAACCCTGACATTAATTTGAAGGAATTAGGCGAGATGATTCCGAGTGGAGTCGTGAGTAAGTCTGGAATTAACCATCGCTTGCGTAAAATAAATGAGATTGCAGATAACCTGCGAGAAAAACTGAGTCTTTCTACGTAGGGACATGTTATAATAGAAATAAAGGAAAATTCCAAGCGGGGAGGTCCAAGATGGTACAGCAACGGGTTATGGTTAAACTTAAAACAGGGTTACAAGCCCGCCCAGCGGCATTCTTTGTTCAAGAAGCAAATCGATACCGTTCTGAAATTTACGTAGAAAAAGACAATAAAAAGGTGAATGCCAAAAGCATTATGGGAATTATGAGTTTGGCGATCAGCTCGGGAACAGAGATTACCATCTTGGCTAGTGGGGATGATGCCCAAATGGCGGTCGATACACTGGCTGGTCTCATTAATAAAGACGAATAAAATGTAAACGCTAAACCAGCAGATATTGCTGGTTTTTGCTTGTATGTCCTGCTGCTTATGGTGAAATCCTAATTAGGAATATCTGAGCCAGGAGGGAAGCGTATGTCCAATAAAGCTAAGGGATTGCCAGATTGCTGTCTAGAAGGCAGAGATAAGAACTTTATGGATATAGATCGTATGGTCAATGAAGGGCTGGGAGGCGGTACGGTGGCTGCATATAACGGCTTGATTGAAGAGACTACCGTTGATTCCATGGATGGAGAGTATACAACAAATAAAGAATTACGCGGCAACGAACTGTAATTTCTTTATTCCCTATTGATAAATGGTAACGAATATGTAAAAGAGGGCAACCTAGGGTCGCCCTCTTTATGTGTATCTTACCTTATTTTCTAGTGATAACCTCGTCGATCAAGCCGTATTCCTTTGCAGCTTGAGCGGACAGGAAGTTGTCGCGATCTGTATCTTTAGCAATCCGTTCGTATGGTTGACCCGTACGTTCAGCATAGATGCCGTTTAGATGTTCACGCATTTTAATGATACGTTTTGCGGCAATTTCAATGTCACTCGCTTGACCTTGAGCGCCACCTAGAGGTTGGTGAATCATGATTTCGCTATTAGGCAAAGCATAACGCTTTCCTTTTGCTCCGGCACAAAGCAGGAACGATCCCATAGATGCAGCTAATCCAACACAGATCGTTGATACATCTGGTTTAATATATTGCATCGTGTCATAGATAGCCATACCGGCTGTAATTGATCCACCAGGGCTGTTTATGTAGATGCTGATGTCTTTGTCAGGATCTTCTGCCTGTAGGAATAAGAGCTGAGCTACAACACTATTAGCTACCTGATCATTAATAGGTGTTCCCAAAAAGATAATACGATCTTTTAATAAACGGGAATAGATATCGTAAGCGCGTTCTCCACGATTTGTTTGTTCAATTACAGTTGGAATTAGATTCATATTCATTCACGTTCCTCCTCCCTTTTCTTACAATAATCATACACAATTGGTCAATAAAGGTCAAACAAAATCAGAACTCTACTCCATTATTTAACCCAAAAAATGTATATTTTAAACCTTGTCTAAAAAATTACAGAGCGGTTCTTTTGTTACTGGCACGCACACAGCTTGTAATCGCGCCGAAGAAATATATATTGACCAACATTCCGAGTAAAAAACCTAATAAAGGGATTTGGATGATAAGTACTAATAGGAATACACCAATAAATTCAGCAAATAAAGGTGAGATTTTCCACTGAAAAAAGCTTATTAACCTTTGTCCCAACCAAGTGCCAACATACACTTTCCCTAAAATAAGGAGCAGGGTGTAGGCGATTGCAATAATGAAACCTACAGGAATACCAACAACAGTAAGTAACATCACAATACTAAGCAATGGAGCCATGATAAAAATAAGCAAGCCGACCCCAAATTGTTTAAAAGGATAGCGAGTGTGCAAGTGTTGGCTCACATTGTATAGAGAACCAGCAAAGAAATAACGGATAAGTAGCCAAAAGATCAATGTACTTAAGCATGAAGAGACAGACATCATTAACATAAAGGAGCCGTAGGAAGGTCTAGGTTCAATATTAGTATGCTTGTGCTGTCCCTTGATATTAGCTCCAGCATCAATTTGAGCAGGCTCAAATGATGTATAAATTAGATCACCTTGAATTGTAGCTGTAGGCTTAAGATGAAGAGATTCTACTTGGAATAGGGATGTACCTTCCCCTAATAAACCTGAAATCGTGGCTTGAGTGTAGAACCCATTTGTCTCTTTCCCAACACGTCCTTCTATGTTCATTTCATTGACAAAACCTAAAATACTGCCGTTCACGTTCCCAGATTGATTGACACGAAGCTCATCAGCACCGGCCGATATGTTCTTCTGGACAGTACCTGAGACAGTGAGTGCTTGAGAATAGGAGCGTATGTTACCGCCTACTGTCCCTGATACGTTTGTAAGATAAGCAAATGAGATTACATCTCCTGTGACAGTCCCTTTTATATCGATCGTTTCTGCAAAAGCATATAAGTCCCCATCTATTGTTCCATCAATCACTACTTTACTGGCGTTTGTTATAACATCCCCGTGATGTACCTCATTAGACTTTACTTGATATAGCTCTCCATTATGGAAATTGATAGCATAAGCAGAACTAGCCAAGATAAAACAAAAAACAAGCAAGAAAGAGAGGAAGAATATTCTCTTACTCATTATCTAGTTCTCCAGTTATTCGCGTTCATTTTGCTGGACAGGCGAATAGAATATAATAGGATGGCTAGAACAAACAAAATAGAAGAGATAAAGCCAATGAGGTAAAAATTCTTAAACATCAGTAAAATCATTGTTGCTTTTTCTTTTAACCAGAACATAGAGCTCCAGATCGATTGCCACTGAAATAAAGAATTAATTGCACTATTCCAGTCATTTAGCCAGTTGATTCCAGCTAAGAGCATGACAAGAAAGAAACCAAGGGATGCTCCAAAAACAAAGCGTAGACGATGAACAAATAGGTGGTGACGGTTTTGATTAAAGGTTGCAATTTCATTAATTTGATCGCAAACGTTTTTTTCCAAGTGGATAGGTGGAAGCGTTGGTGTTGTTAAATGAATGGCTTTTACAAGCTCTGCCTGCTCTTCAAGAAAAGTAGCGTATAGTTTTTGACACTCGGAGCAGCTTTGCAAATGGCTGGCCACTTGTTGATGTTCCTCTTGGATTAATTCACCGTCTGCATACATCATGAAAGTAAACTCATCCGGATGTTGCATTGTATACACTCCTTTCTATTGATTTATGGCTCAGCAACTCTTTTAAAAATTTCCGGGAACGGAATAGACGGGTACCAACCGTATTTTTGCTCATTCCTACAATGGCGCCAATTTCTTCATAGCTTAGCTCATCCACAAAACGAAGAGTAACAATTAATCGATCTACTTCCTCCAAGTGATATAACAGTTCTTGAATATGGGAGTAAAATTCCTTTTTCATAAATAAGGTTTCCGGTGTTTCAACGGATTTTTGTTGTTTATTTACTTGGTGATACAATTGGTCGTCCTTCATGGTAATTTCCTTCTTTTTTCTAAGGAAATCGATGCAGGTATTTGAGGATAAGCGGTATAGCCAAGAATGGAAAGGGTAGGATTGATCAAATTTATTTAGGTTTTGGGCTACTTTTAGCCAAATATCATTGCATACGTCCTGGGAATCATGATAGGAATAGACCATTTTGAGGACGATGCGCTGCACGCGCTGATCAAAAAGCTCAACAAGTAGAGGAAAAGAATCAGCATCCCCTTTTAAAAATTTCAGTATATATTCTAGGGCTTTTCGATTTAGCGCATAAAGATCTTCGCGTGATTGCTCTTCCACATTCGGTCCTCCTTTCTAGTACTAGTACGTAAGTTTCATCTTAAAAATTTCGTTACTCTAAATCCTCTTCTTCATTCGACTTATGGGGGTCTTCTTCCTTCAAATCTTTTCCAGTATCTTCTGTTAGGTCAATCATGACCCTCATTTTTGCCTTCATTTTTTTTCCTTTAATAATGGTGTAGTCTGTAATGTCTCGATGTTCTAAGCGACTAATTGCCTCCGCTAATTCCTCTGAAGTTAAATAGGGCTGGATTGTTAGAAGGCATTCATCTTCATTTGATTCCTGATAAATGAGAAATAATTGTTCTTCCATATTGATAGGCCTCCCTAGTATTTATCCACAAAGTTATCAACAGGTTGTGCACAAAACATTTGTTCGTGGAATTGTTTTATGGTTATTATGTAACAACAGCACTAGATCATACGGAGGCAGACGGGTTATTATACGTAAATAATTATGCATTGTGCAGAGGAAGCTTTACTCCCTTGGTTTGTTTTTGAATGTTCTGTACAATGTAAGGGGGACTGTACACCAAACAAACGGGGGTGATGGAAATTGAGTTCCATGATTATTGCTGTTGTTGTCATTGTCGGTATCATAGTTGGATGTTCGATTTGGGCAATAAATAAAGGATATTCTTACAAAAACAAAATAGACGATATAGATGAGTAAAAGAAAAAACACACCGCATGCAGGTGTGTTTTCCTTTTATAAGACAAGAAATTTTGTTAGATAGAAAAGATCACATAATAATTGCTATTACGTTAAAACAAAGACTTAATATCACCGGTATTAGGGTTTACGATATACCAGCCGTAGGTGTTAATATAAGAATCTCCGCTCTGGAAGTTATTTACCACCTCTTGATAAATCTGGATCACATAATTTCCACGTTCATCATCGTGATCATAGGCAATCGTGAAATTCTCCGGTACCTCTTTCCCATATTTCTGGCGTACCAATTCTACAGCTTGATACTTAGAATAGGTTTTGCTTGTCGGGAGTTTACCGATGTAGACAGAGAGCGATTTCCCATCGTATACGATCGGTTTGCCAAGGTTTTCTGCTGCAAAACGAACAGGGACATATGCTGTATTTTTGTATAGAAATCCTTGTGTTTGAACAGGTGGTGATTTAGGTACACCATCGAAGTAAAAAGTAATAGGCTTTTCCATATCTGGTTTGACAGCCATTTCTGAAGCGGCATAGGCGATAGAGGAGGATAATAGAGCCCCGATTCCAATGCCAATTGCTAACGATTTTACATTTAACTTACCCATACGTAAATAAGCCCCACTTATCTTTATTTTTGTTAATCACAGTATGACAAATGATGACAAAATCTGCAAAAGTCGTGGGTAATAGGAAATTGTATCTAACGATCATAAATAATAGGTAGAAATTTAGTATTTCGCCCTGTAAAACCTCGTATCATGTGAGATATTTCATTTCATCATAGGATTACTGGAGTGTCATCTCATTCTCAAGCACTACAGAGGTCCAAGAAAGCTGATAAAGAAAGCAAAACTGAGTAGAAAGAACCATGCTTAGTAGTAATTAGCTTTACAAGATGATTGCGCTTTCAGAAATACCTAGTAATCTAAAGGCATTTGTTGCTTGGACAAGGTTAGTGTTTATCGCAGAAGCATTACTACATAAAGAAACATCCATGACATTGTTAACCACCCTACACAAAATAGTACCTTCCGCATAAATATCACCAACTTTTGGAATAATCTGATAATATTATAGCAAAGGAATTATGTAATGGATATCATTTTTGAAGAATCAGCTAAAATTAGATGCAGCTTCATTTTTACACACATAAAAACCTCCGTAATAAACGGAGGCTTCGAGGTTTAATTAATATGGTACGCCCGATAGGAATCGAACCTACGCACGCGGTTCCGGAGACCGCTGCTCTATCCACTGAGCTACGGGCGCATATGTTTCAGACAACAAAGTTTATTATATACGAAAATGGAGCATAGGACAACTTTTTTACTGTATGATTAAAAAGAGCAACAAAAAAGAGTCTTTGCCGAGCCAATCTTGATATACTGTATGATAAGTGTGCCAATACAAGATACGTCTTGGCAGGAAAATTGCATGAACGCTATAATAAAGGAAGAGAGTAAGGAAGGGTGGAAAGAAGTTGTTGGAGCTATCGACAGCTTGATGGTTTCTGACGGGAGGAGGAATGCAATATGAATATGGGCTTAGGTTTGTATCAAGAACAGACGTTAAAGTTAGTGATGACGCCTGAATTGCGTCAAGCTATTACGATATTGCAGTTTTCGGCCATTGATCTGATGAATTATTTGCAGGAACAAGCGATCGAAAATCCAGTGATTGATCTTCAGGAAATTGCGGTTGCCCAAGAACCGTTGCCTGTAGATAAACGGGAAAAGAGCTTGGATTTTGATTGGAAGGAATTATTGAATAATCCGGGGCATAATGATTTTTCAGTCAACAGAGATGAAAGCGCCTACAATCCTCTAGATTATGTGAGTGATACACGAACCACCTTATTTTCTCATTTAGAAGAACAACTCGGTTATGTAAAAAGATTGACGCCAGTACAACGTCAGATTGCCCAATATATTATAGGAAATCTCGATGAGCGAGGTTATCTAGAAGTGCCTGTCACTGACATTAAGGAGCGGTTAGGAGTTGATTTGGAGGAGGTAGAGGATGTTCTTCGAGTGATTCAACATTTAGACCCGGCTGGTGTAGCTGCGCGTTCGCTAGAAGAATGCTTGCTGTTACAACTAGAGCATGAGGGACAGGATGACGAACATATCGTAGAAGTCATTAAGCACCATCTAGTTGATCTGGCAAATAATCGTTTTGGAAAAATTGCTGAACAGCTTCATATAAGCGTAGGGGATGTACAACGGATTGCTGATTTGGTTCGTACGCTGAATCCGAGACCCGGAGTGGCTTATAGCAGCGCAGATATACGCTACATTGTGCCTGATGTTACAGTTGAAAAGGTAATGGGAGAGTATATTGTCATTGTCAACGATTCTTCGTTACCGCGATTGTCTATCAATCCCTTTTATGAACGAATGCTAAAAGAGAAAACCGAGAAGGATGAGGCTCGGCAATTTGTTCATGAAAAACTAAATGCAGCGGTGTGGCTTGCAAAAAGTCTAGAGCAAAGAAGAATGACCCTGTTGCGTGTAACACAGGCGATTGTTGACTTGCAGAATGACTTTTTTGAGAAAGGGATTCATTATTTAAAACCGATGACGCAAAAAGATATTGCAGAGCGAGTTCAATTGCATGAATCTACAATCAGTCGTGCTACCAGTAATAAATATGTACAAACTCCCCGCGGTGTTTTCGAATTAAAGTACTTCTTTACTTCGGCCCTGTCCACAGCAAGTGGAGAAGCGGCATCTTCAGAAAGCGTGAAGAAACGAATTAAAGCTTTCATTGACAAAGAAGATCGGAATAAACCATATTCGGATCAAAAGCTAGCGGAATTGCTGGAGAAAGAAGGAATTGAAATCTCCCGGCGTACCGTGGCTAAGTATCGAGAGGAAATGCTGATCTCATCGTCTGCTAAACGAAAACGCTTTTTGTAATGATAAAAAGAATGTAAAATAAGAGAAGATAAAGGAGCCAACCCGTTACCATGGCTAGCGAAGAAAGCAAACGATTACAATCAGATCATATTGAAATGATTTTATATGGTAGGCCCGGCTGTCACTTGTGTGATGATGTTGAGGAGCATATCAGACGATTAGCTGAGGAATTTCCGATCACGTATAAAGTTGTCGACATTACTCTAGATATGCGATTAGAGGAAAAGTACATGTTTACGATTCCCGTAGTTGAAATTAACGGGCTAGAAGCCTTTGTATCTGTAGACTCGGTTGTTACCGAGGAGGAATTACGCCTATATTTGCAAGAAAAAATGGGTAAATGTGAATAAATTAAGATTTCTCTTTTGGCTTCTTGTCAGCTAGCAGAGTGTATGCTACATTAAGAGTAAGCATTCTGCTTATTTTTTTGAAAGCTGCGGGACATAATTTGTATGATGTGGGACGTTTGAAGTCCCGTTGAGACTGGAAAAGGATGAGTGTGGAATGCGTACTTTATTAAATATCCAAAACAAGCTTGTTCCCGACCTCGTACAAGTATTGCGTAAACGATACGATCTTATGCAGTCGATTCGTCATTTGCAGCCTGTCGGTCGCAGGGCGTTAGCACAGAATTTACAAACGACTGAGCGCATCCTCAGGTCCGAAGTAGAGCTCCTCAAAGATATGGGCTTAATTCACGTCAGCCCGATTGGTATGAGCTGTACGGAAGAGGGAATCCAGCTTTTAAAAGAGATGGATTCTATGGCAGATGAACTGTTCGGCTTTAACGACCTTGCTCTACAATTACAACACATCTTACATATTCCTAAAGTAATTGTGGTTGCTGGTGACGTGGACGTATCGGAATGGGGTAAAAAGGAATTGGGACGAGTAGGAGCCCGGATATTAAAACAAGTAGTTCAAGAAGGTGACGTGGTTGCTGTTACAGGTGGGTCCACGATTGTATCGGTAGCTGAGCATGTTACTCCTTCCTCGCATTTTCGTGATGTACAATTTGTGCCAGCGCGTGGTGGACTTGGGGAAAAGGTAGAAATGCAGGCTAATACGATTGCTTCTTCTCTTGCTGCAAAGTCAGGTGGAACCTATCATCTATTGCATGTGCCTGATCGTTTAAGCCCTGATGTAGTTCAATCCTTATTGGGAGAAGCACAGATTGCCGAGGTTATGCAACTGCTTCACAAAACTAGGGTGGTTATACATGGAATTGGTGATGGAATGGCCATGGCTATGCGACGTAAGTACACAGAAGAAGAGCTTGAAGTACTACGAGAGCTTGGGGCTGTTGGTGAAGCATTTGGATATTACTTTAATGCGGCAGGAGAAACTATCTATAAAATGCCGACCATTGGCTTGTCCCTAGAAGACGTGAAGCGAGCTGATGTAGTTTTATCCTTAGGTGGAGGCAGTAGCAAAGCAAAAGCAATCATGGCCTTTGCCAAACAAGCATGCCAAACTGTTTTAATTACCGATGAAGGTGCGGCTCGAGCCATTTTGGAAGAGCATCGTCAATCCTCTGCTACAATCTAAAATAACAGTTGCAGCCTTGGTATGTTTTGTAATTGTGTGTGGATACACTAATCATTGGAATTTGATTTGTATCAGCTCTAGTGAAGCCTGCCTTGCAAACGTAATTGTGTGGAGAGTTATAAACAGATCACACGTTTGACAAGTAAAGGACTAGGGTAAAAAGATTTGTAGACATGGAATTGGTTGGATAAAGTTTGACATACTAAAAACAAAGGCTTTTTATTCGTAACATGGTTTTGTAATCGTCTGGTCATAGTAAGCTATGAACTGGTTCGATATAGATTCTCTAAAAAATTATTCTAAGAGTGGAACTTAGGAGGTTATCTACATGGTAAAAGTAGGAATTAACGGTTTTGGACGAATTGGACGTAACGTATTCCGTGCAGCTCTAAACAACCCAGCAGTTGAAATTGTTGCAGTAAATGACTTGACAGATGCAGTAACATTAGCGCATCTTTTGAAATATGACACTGTACATGGCAAATTGAATGCTACTGTTGAAGTAAAAGGAAACAGCCTAATTGTTAATGGCAAAGAAGTAAAAGTTCTAGCTGAGCGTGAACCTGCTAAATTGCCTTGGGGCGAGCTAGGTGTTGAAATCGTAGTTGAGTCTACTGGTCGTTTCACAAAACGTGAAGATGCTGCGAAACACCTTGAGGGTGGAGCTAAGAAAGTAGTTATCTCCGCACCTGCTACAAACGAAGATATCACAATCGTTATGGGTGTTAACCACGAACAATATGATCCAACAGCTCACACTGTAATCTCTAACGCTTCTTGCACAACAAACTGCTTGGCACCATTTGCAAAAGTATTGAACGACAAATTCGGAATCGTAAAAGGTCTGATGACTACTGTTCACTCTTACACAAATGACCAACAAATTCTTGACCTGCCACACAAAGACCTTCGTCGTGCTCGTGCAGCGGCTGAGAACATCATCCCAACTTCTACTGGTGCAGCGAAAGCCGTATCTTTGGTATTGCCTGAGTTGAAAGGTAAACTAAACGGTTTTGCAATGCGTGTACCAACTCCAAACGTGTCTGTAGTTGACCTAGTTGTTGAAACAAAAACTTCTACAACAGTTGAAGAAGTAAACGCAGCTCTTAAAGAAGCTTCCGAAGGCGCATTGAAAGGTATCATGGGATACTCTGAAGAGCCACTAGTTTCTTGCGACTATAATGGTAACCCTGATTCTTCTTCCATTGATGCTCTATCTACAATGGTAATGGAAGGCAACATGGTTAAAGTAGTTTCTTGGTATGATAACGAGTCTGGTTACTCCAACCGTGTAGTAGATCTTTGCAAATACATTGCTGAAAAAGGTCTGTAAGCCATACAAACTTTCATGTAATGTGAAAAGGGAGAGCTTCTCTCCCTTTTCCACTATGTATAAGCTAGATTAAGCAAGTATTTAGTCAGGTAACAAGTCTGAGGGGGGTACCTTCCGTGAACAAAAAGTCCATTCGCGATATAGAATTAGCAGGTAAACGTGTGTTTTGTCGAGTAGATTTTAACGTCCCAATGCAAGATGGCGTAATTACAGACGACACGCGTATTCGTGCTGCTGTTCCAACTATTCAATATTTAATCGATAACCATGCTAAAGTCATTTTGGCTAGCCATTTCGGCCGTCCAAAAGGTGAAGTAGTGGAAGAAATGCGTCTTACTGCGGTAGGCGAACATCTAGCTTCTCTTCTTGGCAAACCCGTAAAAAAACTGAACGATTCAATTGGCGCAGAGGTTGAGTCTGCTGTTCAAGCGATGAAGGAAGGCGACGTAATCCTTCTTGAAAATGTTCGTTTCCATAAAGGGGAAGAAAAGAACGATCCTGAGCTAGCAAAAAGCTTTGCAAGCCTTGCTGACCTGTTTGTAAACGATGCATTTGGTACAGCTCATCGTGCACATGCAACGACTGCGGGTATCGCTCAGCACATTCCAGCAGTAGCTGGCTTGTTGATGGAAAAAGAGATTCAATTCATGGGTGGTGCTTTGTCCAAGCCTGAGCGTCCTTTCACAGCAATTGTGGGTGGAGCGAAAGTAAAAGACAAAATCGGCGTAATTGAAAATCTGTTGGGCAAAGTAGACACTTTGATCATCGGTGGCGGTATGGCTAACACTTTCATCAAAGCACAAGGTTACAATGTTGGAGCTTCCCTTTGTGAAGAAGATAAGCTGGATCTTGCTCGCACGTTGATGGAGCAAGCAAAAGAGCGCAATGTGAATCTGCTTATGCCAGTGGACGTAGTGGTTGCTGATAAATTTGCAGCAGATGCCAATACACAAGTGGTAAGCATTGACGCGATTCCAGAAGGGTGGATGGCCCTCGATATCGGACCAAAGACCGTGGCTAACTACCGTGATGCAATTGTTCCTTCTAAAACAGTAGTCTGGAACGGACCTATGGGTGTATTCGAAATGGATGCTTTTGCAAGTGGTACGATTGCTGTTGCTAACGCAATGGAAGAATGCCACGGCACAACAATCATCGGTGGTGGTGATTCTGTAGCGGCTGTAGAAAAAGCAGGTGTAGCAGATAAAATGACCCACATTTCTACTGGTGGTGGAGCTTCCCTTGAGTTCATGGAAGGTAAAGAGCTACCAGGCGTAACCGCATTGCAAGACAAGTAAAATGCTATCTTTTGTAAAAGGTGAGGAGTGGAAGTAATGAGAACACCAATTATTGCTGGGAACTGGAAGATGTTCAAAACAATCGCGGAAGCAACTACGTTTGCCTCTCAATTACCAAAAGAGGATCAAGCTCCTCAAATTGAAAAAGTAATCTGCGCACCTTTCACAAACTTGCCAGCATTGGCTGAGCAATTCAAAGGTACTCCTTATAAATTAGGTGCTCAAAACGTGCATTTTGAAGAAACAGGTGCATTTACCGGTGAAATCAGCCCGCTAATGTTAAAAGAGCTAGGTGTTGAATACGTGATTATCGGACATTCCGAGCGTCGACAATACTTCAACGAAACAGACGAAACAGTGAACAAAAAAGCAAAAGCAATCCTTGCTCATGGTATGAAGCCAATTGTTTGCGTAGGGGAGTCCCTAGAAGAGTACGAGGCTAATACCACTGAAAACGTGGTTCGTACGCAAACAGAAGCTGCTCTTAGCGGTCTAACTGCTGAGCAAGTAAAAGAAACTGTAATTGCTTATGAGCCAATTTGGGCAATCGGTACAGGTAAATCTTCTACGGCTGAAAATGCTAATAAAACGATCGCTTTCATCCGCAGTGTAATTGCTGGTGCATTTGATGCTAACACAGCAGCTCAAGTACGCATTCAATACGGTGGTAGCGTGAAACCTGAAAATGTGGCAAGCTATATGGGTGAGTCCGACATTGATGGAGCACTAGTTGGCGGAGCGAGCCTAACTGTTGAAGGCTACATGGGCTTAGTCAACGGAGTACAACAGTAGGAGGGGAAGCTATATGGCTAACAGACCAAAACCAGTTGCGTTAATTATTATGGACGGGTTTGGTCTTCGCACGAATGATTACGGTAATGCTGTTAATCAAGCGAAAAAACCAAACTACGAGCGATTGATGAATGATTACCCGAATGCTACCTTGCTAGCTTCTGGTCTTGAAGTAGGTCTTCCAGAAGGACAAATGGGTAACTCCGAGGTAGGTCACTTGAATCTTGGTGCAGGACGCATCATTTATCAGGATCTTACTCGCATCACCAAGTCCATTAAAGAAGGCGCATTTTTTGAAAACGAAACATTGATCGCTGCTTTTAAGCATGCGAAAGAGAATAACAAAAAGGTTCACTTCTTTGGCTTATTGTCTGATGGCGGTGTTCATAGCCACATCAACCATCTACTTGCTCTGCTTGAGCTTGCAAAAAAGGAAAACGCAGAGGATGTATTTGTCCACGGATTCCTAGATGGTCGCGATGTAGCTCCTGATAGTGCCGTTACCTACATTAAAGAAGTACAACGTAAGATGGATGAGCTTGGGGTTGGTAAAATCGCGACTGTCCAAGGCCGTTATTACGCTATGGACCGTGATAAACGCTGGGAACGCGTTGAAAAGGCATACCGTGCTATGGTATATGGCGACGCCCCTCATTACTCTGATGCAATCAAGGCAGTAAAGGAATCCTATGAGAAATCTGTCATGGATGAATTCGTTATGCCTGCTGTAATGGTTGATGAGAATGACCAGCCGATTGGGAAAGTAGAAGACGGAGACTCAGTTATCTTCTTCAATTTCCGTCCTGACCGTGCTATCCAAACCTCTCAAGCGTTCACGAATGAGGATTTCCGTGGATTTGACCGTGGAGAGAATTATCCGAAAGACCTACACTTTGTATGCCTAACGAAATTCTCTGAGTCAGTCGATGGATATGTAGCCTACAAACCAACAAACCTAGATAACACGCTAGGTGAAGTGTTAGCTCAAAATAATCTGAAGCAATTGCGTATCGCGGAAACAGAAAAGTATCCGCATGTAACGTTCTTCTTCAGTGGTGGTCGTGAGCAGGAGTTCCCAGGTGAGACGCGTATTTTGATTCCTTCTCCAAAGGTAGCTACCTATGACCTACAACCAGAAATGAGCGCTTATGAACTAACCGACGCAGTAGTGAAGGAAATTGAAGAAGAAAACTTCGATACAATCATTCTTAACTTTGCAAACTGCGATATGGTTGGCCATTCAGGTATGATGGAGCCTACCATTAAAGCTGTTGAAACTGTTGATGCTTGCGTAGGTCGCGTAGCAGACGCTATTATTGCTAAGGGCGGAGTAGCTATCATCACAGCCGATCACGGAAACGCTGATTGGATGCTTACAGAAGAAGGCAGACCAATCACTTCTCATAGCACAAACCCTGTTCCAGTTATTGTGACCAAAAAAGGTATCGAACTGAGACCAGATGGTATTCTAGCTGATTTGTCTCCTACTATGTTGGAGCTATTAGGTGTAGAACAACCAGCCGAAATGACAGGAAAATCTATTATTAAATAAGAATAAGAGAATAAGGAGATGGCATTTATGACAACAATTATTACTGATATTTACGCTCGCGAAATTCTGGATTCCCGTGGTAACCCAACTCTAGAGGTAGAAGTATACTTGGAAGACGGTTCTATGGGCCGTGCAGCAGTTCCATCTGGTGCTTCCACTGGTGCACACGAAGCAGTTGAGCTTCGCGATGGTGACAAATCTCGTTACCTCGGTAAAGGTGTAACAAAAGCTGTTGCAAACGTAAACGATACAATCGCACCTGAGCTAATCGGTATGGACGCTACTGACCAAGTTGGTATCGACATGACAATGATCGCTTTAGACGGTACTCCAAACAAAGCAAAATTGGGTGCTAACGCTATCCTAGGCGTATCTATGGCAGTAGCTCGTGCAGCAGCTACTTCTCTAGGTGTTTCCTTGTACAACTACATGGGTGGATTCAACGCGAAAACTCTTCCAGTTCCTATGATGAACATCCTTAACGGTGGAGAGCACGCTGATAACACAGTAGATATTCAAGAATTCATGGTTATGCCAGTAAATGCTCCTTCTTTCAAAGAAGCTCTACGTATGGGTTCTGAAATCTTCCACTCCTTGAAAAAGGTTCTTCATGATAAAGGTCTTAACACAGCAGTAGGTGACGAAGGTGGTTTCGCTCCTAACTTGAAATCCAACGAAGAAGCGATCACTACAATCCTAGAAGCTATCAAAGCTGCTGGATACGAAGCTGGTAAAGACGTATTCATCGCTCTTGACGTAGCTGCTACTGAAATGTTCAAAGATGGCAAATACCACTTCACTGGTGAAGGCGTAGTAAAAACGACAGAAGAAATGGTTGCTTTCTATGAAGGACTAGTATCCAAATACCCAATCATCTCTATCGAGGATGGATTGGCTGAGGATGACTGGGAAGGTTGGAAGCTTCTAACTGACCGCTTAGGAAGCAAAGTTCAATTGGTTGGTGACGATTTGTTCGTAACAAACACAGAACGTCTAATGACTGGTATTGAAAAAGATACTGCTAACTCCATCTTGGTTAAAGTTAACCAAATCGGTACATTGACTGAGACTTTCGATGCAATCGAAATGGCTAAACGCGCTGGTTACACAGCAGTTATCTCTCACCGTTCTGGTGAAACAGAAGATTCCACAATCGCTGACATCGCGGTTGCAACTAACGCTGGTCAAATTAAAACAGGTGCTCCATCCCGTACAGACCGTGTTGCGAAATACAACCAATTGCTTCGTTTGGAAGATGAATTGGGTGAAACAGCTCGTTACGGTGGCCGTGCAGCATTCTACAACCTTAAAAAATAAGCTTCGTTTTATACGAAAAGACATCTTTGCTTTTAGCAAGGGTGTCTTTTTTTGTTCATGAAACAAAAAGATCGGACAAGGAGCATTGAATGCGCAGGAGTGGTGTACCTTGGTAGAGATGCATTATCGCCATCATCTCTTACAAAAAGAGCATTGCAAGCATTTTTATCACAGATGAAGCAGTAAAAACAAAGAAGCTCTGATGTCATTTGGACGATCAGAGCTTTTGACTATATCAGGTAAGGCGTACGTCTGATATATTTTTGATATGTTTGGAAGAGTAAATGAATTATTTCTTTTCAGACAACCATTTAGATACTGCTGATATTTCCTTTGCGTCTTGAAGAACACCTTTTGGCATAGTACCTTTACCGTTTTTGATGACATCACTTATCGCTTTTTCATCAAGCTGCGAGCCGATGTTTGCAAGTGCGGGACCCACCATGCCTTCCAGGTTTTGACCGTGACAGGATGTACATTTTTGTTTAACAATTTCTTCAGCATTGATATTGGTAGTTCCACCAGCTCCGCCGCCCTTTGCTTCTTCGCCATGTTTAGGCGGATAAATAATAGAGGCTACGAGGAACAGTACGAAAACGAGGAACAAGATACCAAAAGAGAACCCAAATGCTTTCGCCGAGTCAACTACGTCGTTTTGATTCACGTCTTTCTTAAAGTTTGAACCAGCCATGCGAAAGGAACCTCCTAAATACTAGATATAAGAATGAAACCTACTTGCATTTTACGGGAAAAGCAGTGTACTTGCAAGGAAAGTGACACACTAGTTCACAATGTACACAATTCTGACAATATTTAAAGAACTCATGCTTTCTTACCTTATTATAGAAACATATTCAAAATGATGGATAAAGTAAGCGCTTTTATAGGTAAAAAAGGTAAAGATTAAAAGTGAAATAAATTGATTAATCTATAAAAGTCTGACATTTATCATTATAAAACCTTGGCAATTTTTTGTATAGGGAATCCATTGTCTGGAAGTGTATGGAAAGGATGTTCCAGCAAGTTGTTGTTCCCTTTTAATTGTGGTAAAGTAAAGATTATAGACAATGAAGGGTCGGTTGTACTTACATTGTAACGAGGTGAAATATTATGCTAGCTTTACTTGCAAAGATTTTCTTAATAGTTTCCGCTATCGGTTTAATTCTTGTCGTTCTTCTGCAATCCGGTAAAAGCGCCGGTCTTTCTGGAGCAATTAGCGGTGGGGCTGAACAACTTGTTGGTAAACAGAAAGCAAGAGGAATGGATGCTGTTTTAGGTAAAATCACAGTGGTTCTCGCTGTATTATTTATGCTATCCGCTATCTTGCTGGCATTCTTCCTTCAAGCAAAGTAAATGGTAAAAAGACAGCAGACGCTTTTGTGTTGCTGTCTTTTTTTGTACGCATTTCTACATATGATGGTACAAAGAAATAAATGACGGGTACAATAGTGAGGAAAGTATTACGAGAGAAGAACATGTTTTGTGTTGAACATAACTTGGCATACTAAAACATAATCAAGAAAAAAGGAGCTTTTACATGAAAGATATAGATATCCTTTCCTTTATGAGGGAACAGGCGTATCATCCGATGACAATACATGAACTAGAAGAAGCGTTTGGCTTACAGAACTCAAACGATTTTAAGCAACTAGTAAAAACCTTGAATCAGCTTGAGGATAATGGGGAAGTTGTACGTACACGTGCAAACCGCTATGGGATTCCAGAAAAAATGAACTTGGTTCGCGGTAGGCTACAAAACCATCCTAAAGGGTTTGGCTTTGTCATTCCTGAGACTCAAGGCGAAGAGGATGTGTATGTGCACTCTAATGATATGCAGGGAGCAATGCACGGGGATACGGTATTAGTTCGAGTGGAAAAAGAAGCATTCGGAAGTCGGCTGGAGGGTAAAATCGTTCGGATAGTGGAACGTAGCACCAATACGATTGTCGGAACCTATCAGGATGAGCGCCACTACGGCTTTGTTATTCCAGATGACAAGCGGATTGGCAAAGATATCTTTATTCCACAGCAAGCAGTAAATGGGGCTGTAGATGGCCATAAAGTGGTTGTACAGATCGTTAAGTACGCAGAGGGTAGAGGAAACCCCGAAGGAGAAATAACCGAGATTCTAGGGCATAAAAACGATCCTGGGGTGGATATCCTTTCGATTATTAGAAAGTTTAACTTACCAGAGGGCTTTCCCGATGATGTGCTTGCAGAAGCGGAAGCGGCTCCAGATCGGATTTCGGATGAAGAGATAAAAGGTAGACGCGACCTGCGTGAGCGCATGATGGTTACGATTGATGGAGCAGATGCAAAGGATTTGGACGATGCCGTTTCTCTGGAGCAATTAGAGAATGGGAATGTGCGTCTAGGCGTTCACATTGCTGATGTAAGCTATTATGTCAAAGGAAAATCAGCGCTAGATCAGGAAGCTTACAGACGTGGTACAAGCGTGTATCTAGTGGATCGAGTCATTCCGATGATCCCACACCGATTATCAAACGGTATTTGTAGCTTAAATCCAAAAGTGGATCGGTTAACGATTACCTGTGATATGGAATTTGATGCAGGGGCTAATGTTGTTTCGTATGATATCTATTTAAGTGTAATTCGAACCAACGAGCGAATGACATATGCAGATGTGCGTAGTATTTTAGTGGATCAGGATCAGGAGTTACGTGAGAAATATCAGGAATTAGTCCCGATGTTTGAAAGCATGGAAGAGCTTTGTCTCAAATTGCGTAAAAAACGGATGCAGCGCGGGGCTATCGATTTTGATTTCCGTGAGGCTAAGATTTATGTAGACGCTGAAGGAACACCAACCGATATCGGCTTCCGCACGCGCTCCATAGCTGAGCAAATCATTGAAGAGTTCATGCTCGCAGCCAATGAAACAGTTGCAGAACACTTCCATAAGCTGAAGCGTCCTTTTATTTACCGGATTCATGAAGATCCAAAGGAAGAAAAGCTACAAAACTTCATGGAGTTCATCACTAGCTTTGGGTACAGCGTGCGCGGCAAGGGAACGTCGGTTCATCCAAAAGCGTTACAGCAGCTGTTGGAGGAAATCAAGGGGACACCAGAAGAAGTCATTATTAGTACGGTATTGCTTCGTTCCATGAAACAGGCACGTTACGATGCAGAAAGTATGGGACACTTTGGGCTATCTACCGATTATTACACGCATTTTACTTCGCCTATTCGCCGTTATCCGGATTTAATTGTGCACCGAATGATTCGTTTATGGTTAGAGAAAAAACAGCTTGATGCGAAGGAAGAAGCATATTGGATTGCTGAAATGCCAATCATCGCAGAGCATACTTCACAACGAGAACGCGTAGCAGTAGATGCCGAGCGTGAAACAGACGATCTGAAAAAAGCTGAGTACATGCTACAGCATATTGGCGAAGAGTTCGAGGGCGTGATTTCAAGTGTCACCTCCTTCGGTATCTTTGTAGAGCTGCCAAACACGATTGAGGGATTAGTCCACGTTAGCTATCTAACAGATGACTATTATAATTACCATGAAAAAATGTACGCTCTGATCGGAGAACGTACAGGAAAGCAGTATCGCATTGGCGACGAGGTTTTGGTCCGTGTAACTACTGTTAATGTTGACGAACGCACCATTGACTTTGAAATCGTAGGTATGAAAAAGCCAAGTGAGCTACGATTTAACAGGTCTCGTCAGGCAAAAGTGATTAATGGTAATGGCCGAGACAAAGATCGCGGTGGTAATCGAAAACAGCGTCGCTCGAAGTCTTATAAAGATACGGGTCCGGCGGCTGCGAAACGAAAGCATAAGCAGGAACGAAATCCAGGTGGTCAAAATACCCGTGGAAAAGATGCACAGCGTCGTTCAACTGGTAAAACAGAAGCGGGACGGTTTATCGCACTTCCAGGCCAAGAAAATCAGGAAGCAGTGGAATCCAAACAAAAGGGCTTTTGGGAGGATTTTGTAAGCTCCAAGCAAAAGAAAAAACGAAAATCCGTGGTAAAACAAGCGAAGCGTAAACGGAGATAAGCGTGAAGAGACGCAAGAAGGCAATGGAGTACAAAGCATTGCCTTCTTGTCTTATTTTTGTTAAAATTAAAGGCACTACTCTTGCTCAGATGAGGTGATTTCCGTGACCGTTTCTAAAAAAGGAACAAAAACTGTAGCCCAAAACAAAAAAGCCCGACATGATTATCACATTGAAGAAGTGATGGAGGCAGGTATCGAGCTAACCGGTACGGAAATCAAGTCGATTCGAGGCGGACGAGTGCAGCTAAAGGATAGTTTTGCTCGTATTGTTAATGGAGAGCTTATTTTATATAACGTGCACATTAGCCCTTACGAACAAGGCAATCGATTCAATCATGAACCTGAACGAAATCGCCGTTTGTTAATGAAGCGTTTGGAGATTCTGAAATTGAACAGCTTGATTCGTGAACAGGGATATTCCCTTGTTCCGCTTAGCATTTATTTAAAAAACGGCTGGGCAAAGCTTGAGCTTGCTGTTGTCCGTGGGAAAAAGAATTATGACAAGCGTGAGGACCTGAAGAAAAAGGATGCCCAACGCGAGGTTGCGAGAGCCCTGAGAGACCGTCAGAAATATTAGAGGAAAAGAACGGCTTCAGGCGGCAGTTCTTCCAACTCTGCCAGTAACCCACATTGAGATTTTTACGTAAACTGTGGTAGTATAGGTGTACAACGATGGACGATTTGAGACATCGTTGCAAGCCATTTATTTTATATGAGGCTGTGTAGTAAAGAAAAACTGAATAAGTTTTCTTTGCTCTTTCTATCCTGGGGGCGTTTTGGATTCGACGGGGATGGTAGAGCATGAGAAGCGAGCCGGGGGGCTGCGGACCTCGTCAACAACGCGGAAAGCCATTAACTGGCAACAAACAACTTTCTCTAGCTGCCTAATCTCAGCTAGGTGCTACCACTCCATCGCCCATGTGGCGTGACTAGCACTCACTCTTAGTGGGATACGCCTGAGGCTTCCGTCTGGAGCCGATGGAAGAAGATCAATCAGACTAGGTAGCGGGTCAGCGCGTCACTCCGCGAATCCACTACCGAAACATAAATGAGTGACTGCGCTCGGAGATGCTCATGTATCGCTGTTTTCGGACGGGGGTTCGAATCCCCCCGCCTCCATAAAAGTACCGAATTGGGAGATTTGACAGGTAAAAGCTGTTGAATCTCCCAATTTTCATTTTTATGAAGAATGATTTAGAAAATAGATGGAAACACACTTTTTTTTGCTAGGACAAGGAAAAGAAATCGTATTGAAAAATTAGTGTCAATCTTTCGTGTGAAATGATCGAAAATTATGAAATCATGTTATTATCATCGATGAAACCATACCCGTATTTATATATTGGAGGCAAATATATAATGCAAAAAGAAAAATGGGGCGAAATACCTCTACTAATCCCACTTAAGCCTATCGTAAATCCATCATTCATAGCTTGCAGTCATTCCTGTGAAAAAGGAAAACTAGCAATCTGTAACATTAATCTCGAAAAAGGAAAAAAGGAAACCCTATATCCCATCCCTCAACAAATAGCCAAAATCTCAATCTCACCTACAGGCAAGGTAATATACGGAGCTGAGCTTGATCAGCAAGATAACAAAAATGTAATCGCATTTTATCGGATAGAGACCAATGAAAAACGTACAAATAAAATTACAGTGATACAAGCTGACGAATATCGCAATAAATGGATGGAAACCAATAGCTTGAATGACGTTGAGGCTCATTTATCTGAAATATATGCCCTAGACGATCAGTACGCCCTTTTTTTCATCTCAAGTTCAGGGGTAGAGTATGGGAAACCTTACTATAGTGATATTTTCTTAATTGATTCGATTGAACCATCTGTTTATAAAATAACTTCAGATATAGGTCATAATGATAGTTTGCTTCGACTTGATAGCCTACAAGCTTTCTATGCCGATCAGCATTACTACTTCTATATGAAGACAGGTAGAATTTATGCGTATGAAAAACAAAGCATGTGGAGAGAGACAAAAGCAAGTGATCCTTACTATGACCATTTGGAAACCATCATGATTTTTAACACGAAAGATTTTATTAAACAGGTAAAAGCCAATCAGAGAACGCTAAATGGAAAATTAATTGAGCAGGTTAATTACAATCAGACTTTGAGTGAAATGGATATAACAGCAGAAGGCATAAGCTATTTATTAGGTGACATTCCAAATGATGTACAATGCTTGATAAAATACAAGGCGAGCAGCAATGAAAAAGATAAAATTTTTAATGAGACAAGTATAAAGGAATACAAAAATAGGGATGTACATGAAGATTGGCTGTATGAGCATATTGCCAAATTACAGAACAACATGAATGATAGGTATACGTTAGAAACTCGATATAATCATTATAATGTATTCCTAAGCGAAGATTTTGGTTAGATTGGGTATCCGAAATCAGTACCAATCAACCATAACTCACTTCCCCTGACAAACCACATCATATATGATTGAAATTATACAAAAAATGAAAAATGACTAATGAAAATCCCAGGAGGTGATAAGCAATGGCAATAAAGCGTAGTTTGTCAGAGACCGCAGCATCTCATGCAAAGCCAAGTATTGGAGGCGATACTTTGCATGGGGTGGATATTCAATAGAAAATCGCCCAAGTTAGCATAGATCATTTCTAATTTTTGGCTTTGCACCTTATTTTCATTGATTTAATGAATAGGGGGCAGTCAGAAATGAAATATGTGAGTGCAACAGCTATTTTACCCGAAAAGCTGCTTGTTGAAATTCAAAAATATATTCAAGGTGAAACCATATATATTCCCAAACCAAAAACGACGCACCAAAAATGGGGCTCGCGTTCTGGCGGAAGAAAGCTCATTGATGATAGAAATACTGCCATTAGGCATGCATTCAAAAATGGAAAAACGATTCATCAATTAGCTGATGACCATTTTCTTTCGATAGAGACGATTAAAAAAATTGTATATTCCAGTAAACAGGCGTGAAGATTGCTGCACTTATAATCTATTCCCAAGATTATAAGTGCTTTTTGTATGTCGAGTTCATTTCTGAATCAAAGACTGCATATCAAAGCACAAGCCAATTTTTTATAGTGAAAGAGTGAAGAAGGGAAGAAAGCTTGAGCCTTTTGAAAAGACTAGGTTTATGGATTTGGAGGGAACGATATGGTGGAGCCATTTATTCAAAATCATCAATATAACTTTATTAAGAAGCAAATAGATATTCTGCGAAACGCTACCTTAACTGTTGCTGATCCTAAAGTAATGGAAGCGGTGAGGTATGGAGCAGAAGTAAAAGTAATAGACGTGTTTCCCACCGTTACGGATATTCAAAAACAATTGTTGGGGAGAATCTCTTCCATAAAAGCGGAAGAGTTTCAGGATTATCTCCGTTCATTAACACCCTACTTACTTGAATTTCCACAGGTGACTGAAAAACAGATCAGGAAGCTATTCCCCAAAAATAAAAAGCTTAAGGTTCCTGATTTAGTAACGATTGACTTCCTCAAGGTAACCTATCTTGGCTGGATTAACATTTCTAGCAATAAACTATTCATTGTTTATCATTTTAAAGGGAAAGCCGTTGGGATCGAAGGGAGATATTCTCTTGTACACAAGAAAAACATATGTGCATTATGCCATGGATATACGGATGTTGCTTTATTTTCAGCGATCTCGAAATCAAGAGCTGCTCATGTATCCTCTGATTATTACAAAGCGGTTGGTCAGTATATATGTATTAATAGTCATGAGTGTAACAGCAGGATTACGGATGTTACTGCCTTAGAGAGGTTTATTGAGGATGTAATAGGCTAAATCAGTTCTAGTTGGTATTAACTCATATAAAATACTCACCCCTCATTGAACCTTTCGTAACTTAAATCACAGCTTAATCAATGGCTGAACAATAGACATTTCTAAGAGAATAACTATCGATGCACTATCATATCGCAAATCAAAAGACACCTTATGATTCAGGTGTCTTTTTTTGTATATTACACGGGGCTTCCAGAATAACATTTATATGATGACGAACCTTTGTTGAATATTTGATGCAGTCCCGCCAACCTCAATTTGTTCGATTTTCCCCTGTTTAATAGAAAGTCTTGAAATAATGGTGGAAGGCTGATTCATGCTGTGACCCTGAGAGAAGACTAAGGGGTGAATGGCCTGATCAGAAATGAATTTATGCTTGTACAAATAGCATGCTAGTGCCCCACAGGATGTCCCTGTCGCACTTTCCTCCGGTATATCATACAAAGGGGCAAAGTTCCGGCAAGCAGCAATCATTTCGTTTTTTGTATCCAATGTGAATAAATGAAAGCCAATAACCTGATATTTTTTGCTTAGTTGTGAGATCAGATCAAAATCAGGTGTAATGTTATGGAGAATCTCTAGGTTTTTTATAGGAACAAGGCTATCTTTTAATCCCGTTGATCATCTGATTCAGAAAAGTGCTGGACTAGTTTATTTGCTCCATTCAAGAGATGTCTACCATTTTGACGATACATATGATAGGGCAATAACGCTGTAAGTGTAGAAGAGAAGGATAAATCATTTTAGAGATAAACAAGTAGGAGGGTCTATATTGGAACGATTTACAGATGAGTATGGTCATAAATATTGCTTTAATATGGTAACTCATTATGGGGGCAAGGTAGTCGTGCATTGCCCGAAATGTTCGAAAAACGCATATATTTCAATAGAATCTAATGAATATGTTCTAAGATGCGGTGCGTGTTATCATACCGAAACGCAAATGGAAGCCTATAAATACTCGGCTAGAGGGGTATGCCAGCATTGTGAAAGATACTTCAATCTGGAAGTAAAGGATGAAAAGCAACTAACCCAAAAACAACTGAATATAGCTTGCCCTCATTGCCAGACAATCAATCAAGTGCCAATGCATAGAGTGGCAGATTATCGTTGGCGATATCAGGATATTCGAGGTGGGAGGGATCCGATTTTTCATATGGAGCTATACTATTTGGATTATTTTCGCGGGAAACCGGTGTGGGCTGTAAATCGAGAGCATTTGAGCTATCTGATATCCTATACGTCAGCCACTTTGCGTGAAAAACCAGCAAATGGTCCTATGCGAACTGCTTCTCATTCCCTTCCTGCGTATATGAAAGAGGCGAAGAATCGGGACGCTATCGTAAAAATACTCCATAAGCTACAGAAAAAATTTGAAGATTAGCAAAGCGAAAGAAATGAGTGGATTTAAACGAATAAAGGTATGAGGAGGAGTGACAATTCATGCAATATGTAAGGGTGCCAGTAATGGAGGAGAATGAACTCTATTATTTTGAGCTTGATGATCGCAGAGTCGCATATCGACAAATTGTGGTAACCGATAACGATCATTATACGGTATCGACTAGACCTGATTTTAAATTAAGTGAGATTGAAATAGAGTATGCAGACAATGAAGTGATAGATAAAGCTGAATTTGAAAGGCTATGGGACTTCGTGCTGGAACCATATAAGGAAGAATGGGATCAGATCAAAAGTGAGTATAGCATAGGGCAGGAAATCATGGGAGTCATCGAAATGTTTTATCCTCAGGGAATTATCATTAGGGTAAACGATAGCGTCTATGCAGTCACAGAGTACGAGGCTGTTAAGAGTCAGGTAAAACCAGAGTATTTATATCCTGGATATAGGATCAGTGGAGTCATCAATGGTTATGATGACAAGAATTTTTGGCTTGTTCTTGCAGCGTGCTCCATGAAGGGAGAGCGAATTTCATCATCTACCCCGTAAGAGAAAAACAAGGATGGATTAACTCACGAGAGAAGACGGCAGGAGTTTCTAGAGGATAGATTGATGCCGCCCACCTCCTTCTTGAGAATCAGGAGTTAATCATATCGGCTTACAAGTGAATTCAGTTTCTTTTAACGAAAGCATCTAGGAGGGGAAGACATGGACTGGTTAAACAAAGAAGTGGCAGGGGCATGGCGTGAGGAAGGAAAACGGTATGCTTCAGATGTAAACCGTTTTATCCGCGAAATAAGAGAGATGGAAGGAAAACAGGAGCCTGCGTATCCTTCAGATGATCAAAGGTCTCAATTGGCGGAAGAAGTTTTCGAAATGATAAAGGCCGCTAACAAGAAGGGTAAATGGCAACAGCTTCGTCAAGAGCTTCCTCCTGCGACATGGCCATTGGCTACGAGGTTTGAAAAGGAGATGCAGGCTGTAAGGTCTATTTCATTTCTGGATGGCAAAACACTCGTCTTCACCTCAGGAGCAACATGGGAGAAAAGTAGTGTTTTCATAGCGAGTGAAGAGGGCGTAGAGCAATGTAAAGAGTTAAGCTATATTGGCTGCTCGATGGATGGTTCTGTATATGCTTTGGTTAGTCAGCGGGATATCCGTCTGATTCGTCATCCGGATCGACATTTACAGGGAGAAGAAGTAGCAGTGTTTCGTTGGGAGGATTTATTGTCACAGATTAAATCAACAATTCCTGATTTAAATACGCTTGCAGATTGTGAGCATCCTGAGGAAATACTAGAGGAAGTAATTCCATTTTCAGACGGGAAAAGTTTGCTACTGGCTAGTGGGTACGGGATTTACTTCATAGAAAAAGATCAAGTAACGCTCCTGCATCCTAGTGTGTCAGAGTGCTTAGAAGATGAGCTGGAGGATACTGACATTGATATGCCTCATGCTTCTGTTTCCCATGATGAACGTTGGATTGCCTTTGGCAGTCAATGCAGTGACCATTTACTTATAGATCGAAAAACAGGGGAGAGCAATTCGTTCTATCCGGAGTCTAGCTACCCGCATTACTGCTTATTCTCTAAAGATAATCAGAGCGTTTGGTTTAACTCATGTCACTTTTATAATGGAATAATGTTTCGCGTTCCATTGAAAGAGGTGGATAATGGTCAGGCGAAATCAGTAGAAGAGTGGCCAATCATGGATGAAGAATCCAGGGTCTATACTGCTGTGGCACTATCAGGGGGAACTGTGTTTGGCAATGCATACGGCTACGTGTGTTATATCAATCCAGAAGGTCAGGAGCTATGGCGTCATTTTGTCGGCAGTACGATTTCTGGCATAGCGGTCTCCAAGGACGAAACGCTATTGGCAGTCGGTACCTATGGAGGCATGCTTCATCTTCTAGATTTGCAGGCGGAGGAGATGGACGAATACGGGATTGGAACGGGGACGCTGCGTGAATGTGAACGTTTTATCACTTGGAAGGGACTAGATGAAGTCTTACGTTGGTAATCAAATAGATAGGAATGATATAGCATGGTACAGGCGGTGCGAACATGAATGGGAAAAAGCGAAGTGAGATCATAGCTGGGCTAGAAGTGGAGATTGTTTTAAAACAAGATCAGCGAACAGGAAAGCGTACAAGAGGAATTGTGAAAGACATTCTGACGAATTCCAGCACGCATCCACATGGCATAAAAGTAAGATTGACGAACGGAATGGTAGGTAGAGTACAAGAGATTATCAAAGGGGAGTAGCTTACGTTTGAGATTAATCCCTATGGTGGAGCTTTAGAAAGAAGTCTGTAAGTAGGTTACAAATCTTTTTTGCTAACATAAAGGAAAATGGAGATGTAACAATCAGTCGATGTTAATCTCCATTTTCTCTTTTATCTTTTCGTGTATGAAACTGATAAATTCATTACTAGGTATTTCATTAACGGAATTTGGACTCTACCGTTATCTGGTCAATCCCCCCACCTAAGGAGTCCCAATTCCCCCAGCCATTACTAGGAGCGCTCTGCCAAATATGCCAAAGAGCCTTGTCATTACCCCGAGCGAAGACCTCTAGACGCCCGTCCGCATTCTGTCCTACTTCTAGCAAATCAATCCACCCACCAAGGGAAGCCCAATTATTCCAGCCATTACTAGGAGCACTTTGCCAAATATGCCAAAGAGCCTGATCACTCCCCCGAGCAAAAACTTCTAAGCGTCCATCAGCATTGTGTCCTACAGCAAGCAGATCAATCCAACCGCCGAGAGAGTCCCACTTACTCCAGCCATTATCAGGGGCACTTTGCCAAATATGCCAAAGAGCCTTGTCACTCCCCCGAGCAAAGACCTCTAAGCGCCCATCGGCATTGCGTCCTACAGCAAGCAGATCAATCCAGCTACCAAGGGAAGCCCACTTACTCCAGCCATTATTAGGAGCACTCTGCCAAATATGCCAAAGAGCCTGATCGCTGCCCCGAGCAAAAATTTCTAAGCGCCCATCCGCATTTTTTCCTACGGTTAGCAGATCAATCCAGCCACCAAGGGAGTCCCACTTACTCCAGCCATTATTAGGAGCACTTTGCCAAATATGCCAAAGAGCCTGATCGCTGCCCCGAGCAAAGACCTCTAAGCGCCCATCAGCATTTTTACCTACAGCTAACCTATCGATCCAACCGCCAAGAGAAGCCCAATCACTCCAACGACCATTCGGGGTCAATTCCCAAATATGCCAGAGGGCATTATCTGTACCAATAGCAAAAACCTCTAAGCGTCCATCCGCATTACGAGCTACTACAGGTGAATGAATGGCACCACCTAAGGAGGTCCAGCCACTCCAACCACTTTTACTTGAAGCAACTTGCCAGTTATGCCAAAGAGCTTGATCATTGCCGCGAGCAAAGAAATCTATTCGACTGGCTAAGCCTTTTTCTGTTGCTGACATTATGAACACCATCTTTCAGTAATAGATTGGAAATATTTCCAAAAGTATGTTATTTAGCAAATAAGATTCTTGTTACAAAGGATTAAAAAATAGGTTTTTGTGCATCAAAAATAATAGAATGAGAAAGTCATGAATACGAAGCCGATGTTCCTCTGCTTTGACTGATTCCAATAGAACGTACTCCTAAGCTACTTTGTCAAATAAAAGTAAGAGCGAGTGTTTTCCTAGACAGCTCACTATGAAAACGATCGCTCTTTGTTTGAACAAAATAGTAGTTATGTGTAACAGACTAACTTGTTTTTTTCATTGACAGTCCATATTGAAAAATCAACACGTTAGCCATCAGGACACCTAAAAGTCTTACTCCGCAGATTCCGTCTACGACTGTTATTCTTTGTATCTGTCTAGCTTCATTTCGTATTCATCTCGGCCACTACGATAAAACAGCTCCTTTATGGAAAAGTAAACACAGCCTTATGCAGGGATAAAATCTCCGCCTTAACGTTAAGGTGTTGTTAAGGTTACTGTGATAGGATAACAACGAGGTGGAGAATTGTGGAGAACGCCAAGATCTTACTTGTTGATGATGAAAGATCAATTGTTATAATGCTGGAGAAAGTATTGAGAAATGAAGGCTTTCATCAAATATTTCACGCTTCAACAGCAAAGGAAGCCTTGCAAATGGTTCAGGAGCAGAAACCAGATTTCATTGTGCTTGATGTCATGCTGCCGGACCAAAGCGGGTTTGATATTTGTCCAAAAATCAGGCAGATGTCCCATGCCCATATTTTGTTCGTTACGGCAAGAGCCTCCGATTTGGACATTTTGACGGGATTTGCTACAGGCGGAGATGATTATGTAACAAAACCATTTAATCCATTGGAAATCGCTGCGAGAATTAAGGCTCGCCTGAGACGAGATAATTTATCTATTCCAATCTCAGAGCCAGAGATTACAACATATAGCTACAATTTTGGCAGGTTTATCGTAAACGAAACGGCAGGGGAGCTTATCGTGGAAGGACAGCGGGTCTCGTGTCCGGCACAGGTCTTTCTGTTGCTGCTCTATTTGTGTAAACATCCCAATCGGATATTTTCGAAAGGTCAATTGTATGAAGCGGTATGGGGATTAGATGGTCTAGCAGATGATAACACTGTCATGGTTCATATTCGTAGAATTCGTGAAAAAATTGAGGTTAATCCCAGCGATCCAAAATATCTGGTAACCGTTCGAGGGCTGGGGTACAAACTTGTCAAGGAGAACAGACGTGAGTAGGTTAAAACGAAGGCTAGCTGTACACTTTATGTATCAGTTTTTTTTACTTGCAATCGGAACACTTCTGCTCATCACTGTGGGATTAATTGTACTTGTACAAGAAATCAGTCAGAACGAGATTAAACGGAATTTTCCCGCAGGTGCACTGGACATAATGGTGTCTGATACCATAATTGAAAAAGACAAAGTCCAATTTAATGACTTGTTACTAAAGCAGATACGTGAAAAGGGCATGTGGTTACAAATCGTTAGGGAAGATGGGCGCGTTATTCATTCAGTCAATGTTCCCGAAGGCTTGCCAAACAGCTACCGAATCGATGAGCTGTGGGGGATTCATCAAACAAGTCATTGGAATTCATATACGATATACACAAAGATTTATAACACATTTGATTCACCGTATTTATTTTTACTAGGTAATAGTGAACCAAACAAAGAATTGGCGGCTAAATGGTTTGCCCACTATGCTCATCAAGGAATAGTGGCCACTTCTTCTCTGGCACAGATAGAAAAAGAAGTGAATGATCTAGGTTACCTACATGTTGTCGATCCACAAGGAAATGTTATTCAAACAATTGGCAAAAAAACAGAGAAACAGCAGTATCTTCCTATTGATTTAGTGAAGATGCAGATGGAGCCAGGTTCTTATCCGACGAAAATTGATGTATATTATGACCCTACATCTCTTAATACGTGGGTTCTACATATTACGAAAAAAGACGGAGAGTATCAGAAGCAACCGCTTTTACATGAAATCATTTATACTCTCGTAAAATTATGCGGGGGACTTTTTGCTCTGGCCATTCTTTTTTCCATCTGGCATGGCTATCGTTATGGTCAGCCGTTGCTGTTATTTATTGGCTGGCTGGAGCGAATGGGACAGGGACGCTACGATGAGGTATTGACCAAGAAGGACAGGAAAAATGCGTATCGTAAAAACGGAAAGCTACGCATGCGATATCGACTTTATCAGGAGGTTATTGAGGCTTTTTATCAGATGGCTGAAAAGCTAACAGAGTCGGAGCGGGAGAAAAAACGGTTGGAAAAAACCAGAGAAGAGTGGATGACTGGAATTACTCACGACCTGCGAACACCTCTGACAACCATTCAGGGCTATGGACACATGCTTGAAAGCAAACAGCTTGATTGGACAGAAACGGAATTACAGCAAGTGGGGCATATGATTCGAGAAAAGGCGGATTATATGCGGATCTTAGTAGAGGATTTTTCTCTTTCCTTTCAATTAAAGAACAATGCGGTATCCTTTTTTGTAGAACGGGTGGAGCTAAATGAATTTGTAAGACGGATTATCTTGCAGCATATCAATGACGTAACCATAGAGGAAACCTCATTTACCTACGAAAATAATCCTGAGCCACTGTACATGATGGCTAATCCGAAGTGGTTCACGCGCATGCTGGATAACCTGATTATTAATGCAGTCAAGCATACTCCTCCGGGGACGATGGTTACAGTTATGACGAAGCGCCAGGAGAACAGAGCAATATTAATTGTAAAAGATGAAGGATTAGGGATGGATGAGGAAACGAAAGAAAAGCTATTTGAACGTTATTATCGTGGCACTCATACGGAGGAGAAGACAGAAGGCTCCGGTCTGGGAATGAGTATTGCAAAGGCCATTGCAGAGGGGCATCACGGGACAGTCGAGGTAGAAACAGGAGTAGGCAGGGGTACTGCGATCACCTTATCGTTTCCTTGTGAATAACATCAGTAGGGAGCTTCTCATGCTTGAGGAGAGAATCTTGTGCAAAGCAGAATTATCCAGATGTAAAGCAGGCATTAACAGGCAGTCATCCTGTAGTGGCTGCTTTATTTTATTTTATGGATTAATTCCGATCGGTTTACTTGCCTTTTTTCGTTAAGGTGCTATACTAGAAAACAACTTAACGTTATTCCCGAAATGAAGATCAAAATCGGAGGAGTCGACATGACGAAGCGCTTTGGAATTATTTCTATTATGATGAGTATCCTTTTATTTCTTAGCGGCTGTGCTAGTGAAGGTACAGCACCTCAGCAGGGAGGAGACCAAAGTCAACCTGTAGCCGGGAGCGGCACACCCAAAAATGGGGGAAGCTTGGTAATCGCAGTTGGCGATGATCCTAGCGCACTTAACCCGAACTATGCTGGGGATCGCGTGACCTTAACGATTAATCAATCCTTGTTTGCACCCTTATTTACGATCAATGAGGGGAAGAAAACATTTGTATTGGCTGAGAGCCTGACGCAATCCAAGGATTTTTTAACCTATACGCTAAAACTGCGAGATAACCTGACTTGGCATGATGGGAAAAAGCTGACTGCTGATGATGTAGTCTTTACGCTTGCTAGTATTTTGGATGAAAAGCAACACAGCCCACAACGAAGCTTGTTTGTCTTAGATGGAAAGCCGATTCAGGTGAAAAAAGTTGACGATACAACAGTAGACTTTGTACTTCCTCAGGTCAGTGCAGCTTTTGAAGGAGCTTTGGTTCAGGTTTCCCCTATTCCTAAACATATTTTTGAAAATATAGAGGATATTGAAAAGAGTGAAAAAAACTTCAGTCCAGTCGGTTCTGGTCCGTTCAAATTCAAGGAATATAAACCTGGAGAGTATGTAACCTTAGAACGTTTTGATAACTACTTTGCAGGAAAATCCTATTTAGACACGATCACGTATCGAATTACCAAGGATAGTAACGCTGCGAATTTAGCAATGCAAAATGGCGAAATTCAAATGAAGTTCATCGACCCACAGGACTATAACAAGATGAATGACATGCAGATGTTTACCTTAATTAAATATAATGAAGGTCGATTGGTGTACATGGCTTTTAACCTCAATATTGATGTTTTACAGAAAAAAGAGGTTCGCCAAGCGATTGCCTATGCGATTGATAAAAATGAATTAGTTCATGCAGCGTACTCGTCTCTTGATTATGCTGAACCTGCTTATTCCTTGCTTACTCCTGATGCGCTTTATTATACAAAGGAGTTGCCTACGTATGATTATAATGTGGAGAAAGCTAAGGAATTGCTTAAAAAAGCAGGAGTCAATCAGTTGAAGCTTAGATTGGCCTATGTGAATAACAATAAACCGCAAACCAGCCAAGCGCTCTATCTACAGCAGAAATTGAAAGATATCGGAATTGAAATTGAATTGCAGCCATTAGATCCAGCAGCGTTCTCAAACAAATCTCAGGATATGAAAAACAAAGATTATGACTTGTCCTTTGGCGGCTATATTATGGGCTATGAACCGGATGCTTATAAATCTCTATTTGTTAGTACAGAGCCTTTTAACTATTCGCACTACAATAACAAAGAGTTTGATCAGCTATGGTCCAAGGCCGCTGTAGAGGTTGATACGGCAAAACGTGCTGAGCTGTATAAAAAAATCCAGCAAACAGTAGCAGATGATGTACCAATCTATCCGATTGCATACCCTAAATCCATTATAGCGGTGGATAAAAAATTTGGTGGGTTGCAAGAGGCGGTTACGAAGCCGGTTACCATGTTTGAGGATTTGTCAAAAATTTACGAGCAATAATAATAGTTCAATCATTTATAGGGAACAAGGGAGAAAATAAGCTGATTCGAATCAGCTTATTTTCATTCCCAGAAGCTGTTGTAGGAGGACATTCATGTGTTTTCATTTATAGCAAAACGGATTCTTCAATCCATTCCAATGTTATTTTTTATTTCTATTGTTTGCTTTGCTTTGATAAAGCTGGCTCCCGGTGATCCCCTGCAAGCCTTCATTACTCCCAAAATGAGTCTTGAGGATATCGAACGGATTCGGCATAACATGGGATTAGATCGACCTGGGTATGTTCAGTATTTGATGTGGCTGAAAAATGTGTTTATGGGTGATTTTGGCTATTCACTTATCAATCATCGGCCTGTGCTGACACAGGTAATTGAACGGTTGCCGGCAACAGCAGGGTTAATGGGAGCTTCTATCCTTCTGTCTGTTCTGTTGGCTATTCCATTAGGATTGCTGGCAGGGGCAAATCGAAATAAATGGATTGACAGTATTTTAAATATGTTTTCATATGTAGGCATTTCCATTCCAGCCTTTTGGTTTGCTATGCTTCTGATTTACTTTTTTGCGATTAAACTGCATCTTCTTCCTAGCATGGGAATAAGAACGATCGGAGTGACCTCCACCTGGGATGTTATCAAGCACGGGATTCTTCCCTGTTTGGTTCTTAGTTTTGGGCAATTGTCTGTTTATATGAGATATATTCGTTCCAATACGATTGGACAACTAAAAGAGGATTATGTTCAAATCCAATACGCGTACGGCTCTACCCGATGGCAGATTCTTTTTCGCCATGTGCTAAAAAATGTACTTTTACCGATTATTACCCTTCTGGGGATGTCATTACCTGATTTGATTGCTGGGGCGATTATTACTGAAACGGTATTTTCTTGGCCGGGAATTGGCTCACTTAGTATTAAAGCTGCCTTTGGATTTGATTACCCAATCATTATGGCGATTACCATGTTTACGTCCGTCTTGCTTATCATCGGCAATTTACTGGCAGATATCCTATACAGCGTAGTTGATCCTCGAATCAGGGCATGGAGGTAGCAAGATGAATAGAAGAAGATGGAATAACGTAAAAATGGAATTGTTCTCTAATAAGCTGGGCTTGATCTCGATTATGATTCTGCTTGTTTTTGCCCTTGGCTCCCTATTTGCTTTTTTAGCTCCGTATGATCCTAATCAGATCGTTATTCAGGATCGGCTTCAGGCGATGAGCCAAACGCACTTTTTTGGCACTGATGATTACGGTAGGGATTATTTTTCTCGGGCTCTATATGGTGGGCGAGTCTCTTTACTGGTGGGATTTGCTGCTATGATTATCGCTACCGGACTTGGTACAACAATTGGAGCGATTAGCGGTTATTTTGGAGGTATGGTCGATAGCATCATCATGCGCATCGTAGAGATTTTAATGTCAATTCCATCCTTTTTATTAATGCTGATTCTAAGTGTGTATTTAAAGCCTAGTATTCAAACCGTGATTATTATTATTGGACTTTTGACCTGGATGAATGTAGCTAGACTTGTCCGAGCAGAGACACTATCTGTCAAGGAACGAGAATATGTATTGTACGCCAAGGTGTCGGGACAAAGCTCATTTAAAATGATCTGCTATCACATCATTCCAAGTATCTCTTCTACTATCATTGTGACGGCGACCATCAATATTGCTTCTGCGATCTTGATGGAGTCGGCGCTGAGCTTTCTGGGATTAGGTATTCAACAACCTAATTCATCCTGGGGGAGCATGCTAAACAACGCACAAGGATATATAGGGGAAGCACCCCATCTAGCTCTATTTCCCGGCTTGTTTATTCTGCTTACGGTAATGAGCTTTAATGTCTTAGGGGATGTTTTGCGAGTAGCCTTTGAACCAAAAGCCAATGACGAATAGACATAGAATAACGAATGAAGATGATCAGCTTGGAGTGAGTCATATGACGGAAGTTTTATTGGATGTGAAGAATTTAAGAACGTCCTTCTTCACACGCGCTGGAGAGGTGCAGGCTGTTAGAGGAGTCAGTTTTTCCGTACACAAAGGTGAAATAATTGGGATTGTAGGCGAGTCGGGAAGTGGAAAAAGCGTAACCGCCAAATCCATTCTCTCTTTGATTGCACACCCGGGAAAAATTGTTGGTGGACAGATCAATTTCGGTGAAAAGGATCTGCTTTTAGCGACAGAAAAGGAGCATAAAGCAATTCGTGGGAATCGGATCGCTATGATCTTTCAAGACCCCATGACTTCGCTGAATCCGGTATATAAAATTGGGCGTCAGCTAACGGAAGTAATCATCAGACATCAAAAGGTGAGTAAGTCTGTAGCGAAACAAAAGGCAATCGAAATATTAAAACAGGTAGGCATTTCCTCTGCTGAGGAACGCTTCAACCAATACCCCCATGAATTCAGCGGCGGAATGAGGCAGAGAGTGATGATTGCAATGGCGCTTTCATGTGAACCGGAGCTATTGATCGCCGATGAGCCTACTACCGCATTAGATGTAACGATTCAGGCGCAGATTCTTGATTTAATAAAAGAGCTCGCTAACCAATCAGATACAGCAGTTATGCTGATCACGCATGATTTGGGTGTAGTTGCCCAAGTATGTACAAGAGTAATTGTCATGTACAGCGGTATGGTGATGGAGGAGGGGAAGGTTGAGGATATCTTTTATCGCCCGCAGCATCCTTATACACAGGGGCTTTTGCGTTCCCTGCCGAAACATCATAAGGGGAATAAAGAAAGACTAACTCCCATCGAGGGAACTCCGCCTAGTTTATTAAACCCTACGAATGGCTGTCCATTTGCCGAGCGTTGCCCGCATATGATGGATAAATGTCTGAATCAGATTCCGCCTTCTTATGAATTGGGCTCCGATCAACGGATGAAATGCTGGCTGGGAGAAGAGATCGGGGGGAACAGGTATGAAAACCAAAGACATTTTAGTTGATGTAGAGCATCTCAAAAAATATTATCCAATCCATAAAGGCTTTTTTGGAGGGGTAAAGACATATGTGAAGGCTGTGGACGATGTCAGTTTTCAGATTTATAAGGGAGAAACGTTTGGACTGGTTGGTGAGTCCGGCTGTGGTAAATCTACAACAGGACGCAGTATCGTTCGACTGTTCGATGTGACTGAAGGGAAAATACTGTTTGATGGACATGATGTTGCAAAAATGAACGAACAACAGCTTAAGCCATTCCGCAAACGAATGCAAACGATTTTTCAGGACCCGTATTCTTCTTTAAATCCAGGTATGACTGTCTTTGAGCTGATCAGTGAACCTATGAATATCCATGAATCGCTCGGGGCAAATGAGCGCAAGGAAATCATTTCGGCTCTCTTGGAGCGTGTAGGTTTAAAGAAAGAACATCTGGAGCGTTACCCGCATGAATTTAGCGGTGGGCAAAGACAAAGGGTTAGTATTGCTCGATCTCTTGCTGTGAAGCCGGAGTTTATTATGTGCGATGAACCAATCTCAGCACTGGATGTATCTGTTAAAGCACAAGTGGTCAATATGCTAGAGGATTTGCAAAATGAACTGGGGTTGACCTATCTGTTCATCGCCCATGATCTATCGATGGTCCGTCATATTTCAGATCGCATTGGAGTGATGTACTTAGGTCAATTGGTAGAAGTAGCTGAGAGTGGCGAGCTATATGAGCATCCGGCACATCCTTATACACAAGCACTGCTTTCCTCTATACCGGTAGCTGATCCGAACCTGCGCGATCAAAATCGTATCATGATGAAAGGTGACATTCCAAGCCCGTTGTCAACCATTCGCGGCTGTAAGTTCCAATCGAGATGTCCTTATGCATCGTCATGCTGTGCAGAAGAGCAGCCAAAGCTAGTATCGATTAGCGCGGGTCATCAGGTTGCCTGTCATTTATTCAGTGAATAAGTCAAAAATCGAGAGGGTATTCCACAATGTCTCTAGTAAAGCTTTCGCAAAATGAAGCACTGATGATTGAAGTCCTTCGAGCAAAGGGTGTGACAGATGAAGAATTATTGGATGCTTTAAAAAAGGAAGATATCAGCGATTTTCAGCAATGTAGCGATGACTTCGACTTTTCTCATCTGCTCGATTTTTCCAGACAAAACTGGAATGAGCTTGAACAAGCAGTCAGAGAAGGATATCAGATTAAATTTAATACAATCAATGGGATTAAATATCTGATCTCTGTAAGACTAAACCAAGTAGCTGACCGTGATTATCAAAACAAGGGAGAATATCTATCGGAAATTAAGCTGAAAGAAGCGGAAGTCATCTGGCTACAGTCTGTGATCTCTAAGAATTGGACAGTCGTAGAGCAAAAGCAAGATCAACACGCAGAGCTAAAGGTCGTCCAAATCGAATTGGTTCATTCGTAAGCATAGGAGTATCATACCGTCATTTATTAATGGAAAGTCACCTGTCAGGGTGACTTTTTTGTCGTTTAGCATCACGATCGTATCATTTTCTTTTTTGTCGTACTGGCGTAACACTTCAGCACTACGATATATCTAGTCATTTTTCAACAACGCAGTATGGCTCCTTTTATAAATTCAGCGCCAACAGGTGCTGTTTTTTTATTGACGTTAGAGATTGATTTCGATCTGATAGATCATGTAATGAAGGAACAACTTTCACAAAAATATAAAAACAATTGTGGGTATAATTTTTCTTGATTTTTTATAAGTAACCAAGCTATAATCACAACTGAAAATAATTATCATTTTCAAAGTAAGCTTGTTATACATAAAATTCAAACAAGAATTGGTTTGAGGAGAAGGAATGCTGTTGAATAAGCATGTGATAAAAATAACTACAGCAAGATGGAGTCTATCACTCATCTCGATGCTTTTTCTCTTGGTGCTTGTCGGCTTACTTGTTTCTATGTTCATAGCCATCTCATTTGGAGCAAAGGATTTGACACTAGAAACGGTATGGACGGCTGTTACTTCCTATAATTCAGAGCTGACAACACATCAAATTATTCACGAAATGCGGTTACCGCGTGTGATTGGGGCTGCTGTTGTCGGAGCAGCGTTCGCAGTTGCTGGGGCGTTGATGCAGGGAGTTACACGTAACCCGCTAGCTGATGCAGGGATTTTGGGGATTAATGCAGGTGCTACGTTTGTTGTAGCGCTCAGCTTTGCATTCTTTCCAAATTTGACCTACTCAAGCTTGATGGTTCTTTCATTTCTAGGAGCCGTGCTTAGTACCTTACTCATCTTTTTATTGGGATCGAGGGCAACTGGAGGGTTAACACCATTGCGTCTAACGATCGCCGGAGCGGTTGTTGCAGCTTTTCTACATTCACTCAGTTCAGGAATCGCTATTTATTATGATTTAAGTCAAGATTTAGCCTTTTGGTATGCCGGTGGTGTCTCTGGAGTGAGATGGTCTCATCTTAAGATACTGGTGCCGGTTATCCTGATTGCCATTTTGTTTGCTTTTTTATTGGGGCGTTCTGTTTCGTTACTTTCATTGGGCGACGAGGTGGCAGATAATTTAGGCGCTCATACAAAGCGTATTCGGTTATTTGGAATGGCGCTTGCTGTATTGCTTGCTGGTGTGTCTGTGTCTGCTGTTGGTTCCATTGGATTTGTCGGATTAGTCATTCCGCATATTTCCCGAAAGCTAGTAGGAGTTACTTATCGACTTATTATTCCAATGTCAGCTTTATTAGGGGCAATTCTGCTGGTGTTAGCTGACTTGGGAGCAAGGACAATAAATCCGCCTAGAGAGTTAGCGATAGGCGTAATGGTGGCACTTGTCGGTGTTCCTTTCTTTCTTTACCTTGCCCGCAAAGAAGGGAGGAGCTTATAAATGGAACAGCGCATTTTCAAAAGAGACAGGCGAGCCGGATTGGTCGGAATCATTCTAGTGCTTATTAGCTTGGTTACCATTCTTATCAGTCTTAATACAGGCTCTATCCGACTTGCTCCGTTAACTGTTTTCCAAGCCTTTATAGGCAATGGCAGTCAAGAGGATATGATGGTTTTATTTGAATACCGCCTGCCGCGTATTGTTGTCACCATGCTTGCTGGAGTGGGCTTAGGAGTTTCGGGAGCTATACTGCAAGGGGTATCCCGTAATTCATTGGCAGATCCGGGGATTTTGGGTCTGCATGCAGGTGCTGCTTTTGGCTTGATGATCTTTGTTAGTTTTTTTGAATCCCTAAAAGGGTCTCAAGCTTTATTGATCCCGCTGTTTACCTTTTTAGGTGGTGTAGTGACTGCGGTACTGATCATCCTCCTAGCTTATGATCGACATAAAGGGTTGCTGCCGATTCGCCTCATACTGGTTGGCATTGCCATTACAGCAGGCTTCAGTGCAATTACGCTGTTTCTGTCACTTGCCTTAGATGAAACAATATATGCATTCACTTCTAGATGGCTGGTTGGTAACGTATGGGGACGAGATTGGATCAATGTAGTGGCTCTTCTGCCATGGATTCTGATCTTTACACCATATGCATTCACCCAATCAAAAGCACTGAATGCTTTCTCACTTGGGGATGAAGTGGCGATGGGGATTGGAACTGCCGTGAACCGTAAACGCTTCTTATTACTGATAACCGCGGTAGCCTTATCATGCGCCAGCGTTTCGATGGTGGGAGGAATCGGTTTTATTGGGTTAGTTGCTCCTCATTTAGCGCGTCGACTGGTTGGACCGTTGTATCAGCATTTGCTACCAATAGCGGGTCTTATTGGCTTGGTCATTCTAGTGATTGCAGATACGGTTGGTCGTGCTATTTTTCAACCAAATGCGATTCCAGCCGGAGTAGTAGTGGCTGCTGTAGGTGCCCCCTATTTTTTATATGTATTAGGTAAAACAAAATAAATCATTTTCAAAAGGAGAAAAAATGAAAGAGAAACTACTGATTCTAATGTGCATCCTCACTATTTTTGTATTGTCTGCTTGTGGACAAAGCACGCCACAGTCAAATACAGAGTCGACAAAAGGGCAAACAGTCGAGCAATCGGCAGATAAGAAAGAGCCCCGTATTGCCTCCATGTCCATCCATTTGACAAATAACCTGCTTGCATTAGGCATTACGCCAGTTGGTTCTGTAATTGGTGGTGATTTAAAATCCTTCCTGCCTCACGTAGCTGATCGTCTGAAGGATACGAAACCATTAGGAGTAGTAGCAGACCCTGATATGGAAGCTCTATTAGCATTAAAACCAGATGTAATTTATGTAGATCAACAATATGCCGGAAAAGATTTATCTAAGTATGAAAAAATTGCAAAAACACATTCATTTAACCTAGATGATGGTACATGGCGAGATACGTTGAAAAAAGTAGGAAAGCTTGTAAACAAAGAGCAGCAGGCGGAAGCCTTTATTAAGGATTACGAAGCACAGGCAGAGCGTGTGAAAAAGCTTGTACAGAGCAAAATCGGTGATGGAACCGTGATGGGAATACGTGTAACGGGGAAAGAGCTACGCGTATTTAGCACAAGAAGACCAATGGGACCCCTTTTATATGAGGATTTAGGCTTGAAGCCTGCGAAGGGTGTAGAGAAGCTAAATAAAAAGAAAGCTTTTGAAGTGATTTCACAAGAGGTCCTTCCTGATTTTGATGCAGATGCCATCTTTGTTATTGTGAACAATAGAGGTGGGGCCGACAAGATGTTTGAGCAATTACAGAGCAATCCGATCTGGAAAGATTTAAAGGCCGTGAAAGCAAATCACGTCTACATGATTCCAGAACAACCGTGGCTAGATTACTCAGCACTTGGGGCAAAAATGGCATTGGATCATGCTGAAAAAATCTTTAGTAAATAGACAACAACCAAAAAGTCATGCGATTCTTGCGCATGGCTTTTTGCTTATTGAAAAAGAGGAATGGAAAAATTTTTGTGGAAGTAAATGGTAACGAAGTATCTATACAGCGAATGATGGATGGCATTAATAGGGAAATCAAAAAATAAAATGGAATGTGCCTCATTTTTCTATAAAAAGGGTTGGTCACAGGTAACACCTTTGCCAAAAATCGGACAGTCCGCAATAACATTCAGAGGGATTTGTTATTTTTTATAGAATTAGTTGGTATTGATTTCTATTTCAAGGAAATGTAACACCGAACAACCTGTGAGAACAGAATAAGCATACTTTAAGAGGAGAAACACGCATGAACAAACGACGACTCATTATTACTTGTGGCTCAATCGTAGCTTTCTTTTTTATTGCGATCATTGCCGCCAGTAGCTATTTTTATCAGATCAGCATCAGTCGTGATGGTCAGGTCACGCTGTATTCTGGTGAGCAGGAGGCTGCTACTACCCCTGTAGATGCAGAAGTGGAACGGGATAAAATCAGTGTAGAGGAATGGTACAAAAATCAGGAAAAGGGCAGTTTAGAGCAAACGTCCTTTGACGGATTAAAGCTAAAAGCCACTTACATACCAAGTGATCAACCTAGCGACAAGGCAGTTATTTTAGCTCATGGCTATCGCCGTAAAGGGGAAGACATGAAAAGCTACGCAAAATTCTATCATGACTTAGGCTTTCAAGTGCTAATGCCGGATGCCCGTGGCCATGGGAATAGTGAAGGCGACTATGTCGGATACGGCTGGCATGATCGTAAGGACTATCTAGGGTGGATTAAAATGCTAACGAAACAGGCAAAAGTAGAGCATATCTTCTTACATGGAGTCTCAATGGGTGGAGCAACAGTCTTAATGACTAGCGGCGAGGAGCTGCCACCTGAGGTGAAAGGGATTATTGAGGATAGTGGATTCACATCTATGACCGAGGAATTGGCTTATCAGTTGAAGCATTTATATCAGTTGCCGACTTTCCCACTTATGCAAACAACGAGTTGGACGACTAAGCTACGGGCAGGTTATTCGTTTGCAGAAGTTTCTCCTATTGAACAAGTGAAGAAGAATACTCGACCGTTATTTATCATCCACGGCGATCAGGATAAGCTGGTGCCAACAGAGATGGCTTATCGAATCTTTGACGCAGCACAAGGAGAAAAACAGATCTGGATAGTGCCTGGAGCAGGACACACGAAATCATTTACCGTAGCAAAAGAAGAGTATCAAAAGCGTATAAAGAATTTTATTGAACAGGCACTTTAGGCAAATGTTTATGTGACGTGGCATTCCGTTAGCAAAAAATAAAAATAAATGTAGAGCATCTGTTTATAGCGTTATTGCTGTGACAGATGCTTTTTTGTTTGGTACATTGCCTTTTCTATTACATAGAATATGAAAAACACAACTAGAGGAGGGTGCCTCATGATGTGGGAGGAATCGGATGTTTTAGAGGCGGCACGGCAATATTTGCCGGATGATGCGGAGGTTTTGCCAATGATAAAGCCTCAACATTCATCTTATGTTCGTACAATTGACACGGGCAAAAAAGGCAATCCAAGCGTTGCTGTTGCGTATAGATGGTCTGGGGGAATTTCACTGGTGATGCTCAAGCGAGACTGTGCTGGTTGGCAGGCAGTTTTTGAAGATACGGCTCATCCGCTCTATTGGTACTATCTGGCTGAAGCTCAATTGCAGGAAAATTTACCCGCTAAGGCTATTGAATCTATAGGAGCAGGTATCCGAGTCAAATCATCAGCTATCTATGCACCAAAATGGAATGAGTTAATTAAAACGATTCGTATACAAATAACACAAAAGTTAGTTGCTCTCTATCCGGCATCCATGAGTACGAGGGAAGGAGTGAAATGGGGCTACATTAATGAGCGCGGACAGTTTCTAATCATCCCCCAATTTGTATACGCCCTTCCCTTTGAAAAGAACGGGCTTGCTGTTGTAACGGTCGCAAATGGTACCGGATTAATCAATGAACAAGCTCAGTACATTGTAAAGCCTATTTACAATTCAATTAGCTCGTTTACGGAAGGTCGGGCAACTGTAATCGATGACAAGGGCTTTTGGGTGATAGATGACAAGGGAACAGTGTTGAGCGATAAACCCCACTCTTTTATTGGAACGTACCAAGATGGAAGGGCAGTATTTGCTGATTCAAATGAGCAGGGGTATCGATACGGCTATCTTAATTTGGAAGGGAAGGTTGTGATACCTAATAAATATGAAGAAGCCAATGATTTCATTGACGGGAAGGCAGTTGTCAAAATCAAAGAGAATCAATATGCGCTTTTAGGCCGTAATGGGGAGGTATTACATACGTATCCTTACCATACTGTAGGGCCGTTGAGCGATGGATTAATGGCTGTTCAACATAAAGAAAAAGAGCCGTTTGGCTATATGGATGAACAAGGAAAAGTAATCATCGAGCCGAAATTTACTTCAGCACAGGCATTCAAAGGAGGTCGTGCTGTAGTTAATACATCGGTGGATGATTTCGTGCTTACATTGGGGCTGATTGATAAAACAGGAGCATTCAAAATTAAGCCGGAGTACAGTGATATTGAGATGCTAGGGGAAGACCGGGTAGCAGTAGGCATTCTAAAGGACAGCAAAGCACCATACATGGGTTCTACATATGCAATTGCTGATAAGGATGGGCGTTTTTTTACAGAATTCGTGTTTAATAAAGTAGAGAAATATCAGGATGGGATAGCCTCAGCGACTAATGAACAGTCTACCTTCTTTATCGATCGTTTTGGAGAGATCATGAAGAATCTCCCCATTCTTAAAGGGAATGGAACGCTTAGTAAGATAGGAAACGTAATTAGGGCTGATGTGAACCAGCGAGTAAGCTATTATCAACCAAATGGCACATTGATTTACGCACAAAATACGGTTATTCCACTTACCAAGCAATACCGGGTCAAAGAGGAGATGTACCATCCTAACAAGGATTATCTCGTCTACTATCCGCAAATAGAAGGAATGGCTACCAGCACGATTCAGGAACAAGTAAACAAGCGTTTAAAAGATTTATCTCAAGTCAAGCCGATCGATCCGAATGTCCAGTTAGATTATAATTATTTCGGTGACTTCTCTGTTGATTTCTTCAATAATCAGCTTGTGCAATTAAAGCTACAGGGTTATAACTATCCGTTTGGAGCTGCACATGGAATGCCTACACAGATATATACTCCAATTGATTTGGTGACGGGGCAATTCTATAAGCTACAGGATTTATTCAAACCTAGTAGTGACTATGTAAAGATTTTAAGTTACATTATCGGCCAAATGATCAAGACAGACCCACAATACTCCTATGTTTTTCCTAATGCCTTCAAAGGAATCGCGCCGGACCAGCCCTTTTATGTGCATGAGGACGCTTTGTATATTTATTTTCCTCCCTATGAAATCGCACCTTATGCTGCAGGCTTTCCTACTTTTCGGATTCCATTTAAAGAGATTATGCCTATTATTAATACACAGGGAGCGTTTTGGAAGGCATTCCATTAACAAGCTAGATACGAAAAGCCGCAATTCATGTTTTTTGAGTTGTGGCCTTTTTGTATGTGCGAAAAATATTTGTATGATCTTCTGATTCTTGACTACTAAGGCTCGTACTTTTATACATATGTTTTAGATAAGTGTTTATTTTTCAGGAATAGGATGTCAGGTATGTGAATACATCAAAAGGGACGGATGCATGTATCAGATCATTTACACGAAGTTACATAACAGGAGAGGCGTAAGGAATTAGGATAGATCATTTTTAATAGAGGAGGGAAATATTCATGACAGAGTGGAGGGCTTTTGAAGAAAATGCATTGTACCCTGATTGTCATGCGAGGTACTATTTCTATCCGTTTGTAGTTGATCCTGACGTAGAGATCATTATCGAGGGAGAATATCCTTGTTCACGTTATATGTCTTATACAGTTTACGGCTACAATCTGCAAGTGATTGCAACCGCGTTTGATCAAATGCTAATCCCCAATGATGGATGTGTAAATACGTTTGAGCCATATGCGAATTGGCAAGCTACAAATCGCAGCTATACACTCAAGCTTCAGTTCATACCACCACCTCAATATGTATGCCCTTTTGTTCCTGGGGTAGGCAATAATATATTTTTTGTTGGCGCACTGCCAAATGGCCAGCCTAATTCGTGGGGGATTCTAGTTTATCGTATATATGTAGCAAGTGAAGGAGGAGACGAGGCAGGGGGAGCTTTACCGAAAATCACCTATCGGCGCATACGAGATGGCAAACGTCTCAGAATAAAAAATTCGAAGCCATTTGATATGAAAGCTATTTTACAACAAAGCAATCAAGCATGCTGCATGCCGTCTAATCCAATAGCAAATCGAACAGGAGCTTTGCCGCCAAATACTAATGGGCTCACCTGGACTCGTCCATCTTACAAGCAAAATCTCGTTTTACTAGGTAACCCACAGGGAGGTTATATATATGCCCCGCTTTATTCCTCGCCTACTCAGTATTTGTGTTTGAGATGGAAGGCCCCCACATTCCCTGATACGTACCATAATCAGCCCATTACAGGACTAGAAAATATGCGATATTGGAGCATGTCCTTTGTCTCCAAGGTTGGGACTGCTACTATTTGTACGGTGGCTGATTATCAAACCGTATTGGACGAACAAGGATTTGCTACATTGGTAGTAGGATTCGGAGCTCCGCGTCCCGCCTTTGCCATTCCTGAGCATGGGTACACTTGGATTGATTTAGGCAATCAGCCAGTAAAAGGTGTCATTTATCGCAATATGGTGGTATCTGCATGTTTTACTTGCACAGCAGTAAATATCCCCTTTGGTCAACAGGTTTCTATGCAGATGGGAGAGTATTTACCAGTGGGACAATATATTTCAGGAAACTAAGGGAACATTCTGCATTCAAAGTTTATTTCCTTTGAGTGTAAATTCTATAAGGGAAAGTGATACAGGAAATTCCAATCAATGTGAAGAACAGTATAGATATTGAAAAAAATTCTAGAAAAAGGAGGTGCACCTATGAATATACATGCAGTCAGGACAGAATTAATTGAGACGGTAGATGGTTTGTCAGATACAGAACTCAATCAAAGAGCAATGGAGGGTGTCTGGACGATAGGACAGGTACTGGAGCATTTGTATCTGACCGAAAAAGCGGTAGCTTACCATGTGAGGAAGGCGCTACATAATGAGGATGTACAAATAGATCCAAAGCCCATTTCCTTCATACTGGATCGTAACAACAAAGCGCAAGCTCCCGCTCCTTATGAACCAACAGATGAACCTAAACATCTACAGGACTTACTCCTGAAGTTGGAATCTACTCGTACCTCTTTGTTGGGCGCTTGCGAAGATAAAGAGAGTTCTCAGCTTGCCAAAAAAGGATTTACTCATCCAGCATTTGGGCTTCTAGACATAAATCAATGGATTGAATTTGTTGGACTTCATGAACAAAGACACCTAGAGCAAATTAAAGAAATCAAGGATCACTTATCGGTGTAGCTAGCTAGATTTGGTGTTTCTGCTGGCGCTTGTCTAATGAAAACCCGTAAAAAGGAAAAACAGACTGCCAATCCGGTATCTGTTTTTTTTATATTCCTCTTTACAAACCGACCGGCGGTTTGTAAAATGATAACAGGAAATAATGGTAAAGGAGAAAGTGCTTATGACACAACAGAATCACGCCGTGTCCACTTTTCAGCTACTAGTAGCAACTACGGAGGATCTCATTCGTGAACGGGGATGCCGGCAAACTACCCTACAAGAGATTATGAACAGAACCAAATTGTCAAAAGGAGCCATTTACCATTATGTGCAAAGTAAGGATGAGCTATTTGCTTATATTTTGCAAACGAAAATGGAAAAGGTAAACGAGCAGTTTCAGCACCAAGTGGAAATTGCCAAACGTGGAGAATTACATGATCCACTAAAAGCCATCATTGATGGTTTTACTGAGTTGCTACAGGGAGAAAAAGAAGTCTCCAGTCAAATTTTTATATATCTCCTTAGCCAAAAGGAAAATAAAGGTATTTCTACTTTATTGAACCGATTTCACCAATTTTCTGTTGATATGCAAATGAAGTGGCTTCAATGCGGACAGGAAGCGGATGCTATTTCCCCAAATATCGATCCACGGAAAATGGCTCATTTTTTTATGACAAATATGTATGGGAGCATAATTGCAAAAGAAATGGGTGTTGATCTATTTTTGGCTGATGATTTATACCTTATTATGAATGATTTATTGCAAAACAAATAAAGAAGCAAGTGAAAAATACTAGGAATAGCAGGAGGTCAACTACTGATCTCCGTCTGCTTGACCTACTGGGAAAGGAACTTTTGCAAATGATCCAAGTATGGAACACGATCCTTCTGCCTTGAGCCAATAAAGAGAAAGTATTGTAGTCCAATCCAAAGAAACAATCATGAGAACGAGCATAGGAGTTCTTTATTTTTTATCGAATACAAACCGCCAGTCGGTATGTTAATAGGAGTGTTTAGCTTATATGAAAGCAAGATCAACAAAGACGCGCAATTTTAAAATCATCCTTACTATTATTCTAGTGGTGGCCATCTCAATTATTTGGTACTACAGCTACAAAAATTACTATTACGTAACAACTGAAGATGCTCAGGTTACAGGGGAAATCTATAAAATAGCAGCTAAGGTACCAGGAAAGATAGAACAATTCAGTTTGGAAGAGGGTACGCAGGTTCGCATGAATCAGGTAGTTTCCAGGCTCGAACAAGTAAATGCCAATAATATTTCTTCTTTAGAAAACATGATTGTACGATCTCCAATCGATGGTGTCATTATTCAAAAGCTTGCTAATCAAGGGGAGATTGTAGGCGCTGGTAATCCGTTAGCCCTTGTAATGAACAAAGCCACCTTATATATTCAGGCCAATATAGAAGAAACCAAAGCAGGCTATGTTAAAGCTGGGCAGCCGGTGGAGATTCGCTTAGATATGTTTCCCGGTCATGTGTATCAAGGCAAGGTTGAATATGTCGGAGAGGCGACGCAGTCCACATTTTCTTTGCTTCCTCGAACGAATGCAGGGGGCAGTTTTACCAAGGTCACACAACGTATTCCGGTTAAAATCAGCTTTGTTCAACAAGCTTTTCATTTTACGCCTGGAAGTAATGCTACGGTCACGATTCTTGTGAGATAGGAGAGAAATCATGAGTAGAACGAAACAACGTTATCTAGACCAAGCGCATTCTTCTTCCCAGAGCTTTTGGCCCGCTGTATTTGCTATTGTGCTAGGCACATTTATGGCGGTATTGGATACCAGTATTGTTAATGTGGCGATCCCAGAAATGATGAATGTTTTTGGAGTCTCTACGGACGAGATTCAATGGGTTGTTACGATTTATACGCTTACGATGGCAGCTATCATTCCCCTCTCAGGATATGTAGGCGCTCGTTATGGCATGAAGGTGAGCTATCTTGTCAGCCTGCTCCTGTTTACGTTAGGTTCGTTATTTTGTGGATTGGCATGGAGCAATGAAAGCATGATTGCAGCAAGAATTGTTCAAGCCATGGGCGGTGGCTTGATGATGACAATTGGACAGTCGATGATTCAATATGTTGTACCTGTGGAAAAAATGGGTCCGGCAATGGGGGTATTTGGCATCTCGGTATTTGTCGCGCCAGCAATCGGACCTAGCTTAAGTGGCTATTTTGTAGAATATTTGGATTGGCGATTGATTTTTACTGTGAATATTCCATTTGGATTACTGGCTCTTTATTTAGTCTGGCGCTTTTTACCAGAGACAAGAGCAGAAGGAGGGCACCGCTTTGATTTACTGGGGTTTGTGTACGCGAGTGTATTTCTTGTTGCGACCTTGTTAGCCTTTACTAAGGGAGAGCAGGAGGGATGGGGTTCCTTTTATATCGTTTCCTTATTTTTGTCAGCATTAGTGAGTGGTGTTCTCTTTATTCAGAGAGAGCTATCGACATCGGAGCCTTTAGTGGATATCCGTTTGTTTGGTAATCGAGATTTTACATTAGGTGTTTTGGTTAACAGCTTGATCATGGCAGCCAATTTTAGTGTTATTTATCTCTTGCCTATTTATTCGGAAAACATGCTAGGAAAAACAGCAATGGAAACAGGCCTTCTCCTACTGCCTCAAGCGATTGCATCTGGTATTGTGACGCCGCTAAGTGGAATGCTGGCGCCTAAATGGGGAGTAAAGCCTTTTATAATTAGTGGCATTGCACTATGTATCCTATCTGGGATCGGCATCGCTCAGATCGATCTACATACGGATATGAGCTATATGACATGGTTACTGGTACTCAGGGGTGTAGGAATGGGTTTATGCTTAATGACCTCTATGCAGATTCCTCTGTTAGCTATTACGGATCAAAGCAGGATATCGGCAGGCTCTGTCATTACTAATGTTTCTCGACAAATGGCTATCTCAATTGGCATCGCTGGCTTAATTAGCTATTTTTATCAGCGCGGTGCTACATATACGGCTCATTTATCAGAAACGGTTACATATAAAAGCGTGTCAACCAGCGAGACACTACAGCAATTTATACAAATGTTTAGCCATAAAGGATTTTCGAGCATGGAGGCACAGAGTATGTCTTTGGGATTAATGGGGCAATTGGTTCAAAAATATGCTACTATTCAGGCTTTGCAGGATAGCTTGGCGATGGCAGTGCTCGCATTCGCGGTAGCTCTTGTATTGATTTTTTTGGTACGGGAAAAGAAAATGCCTTAGAGCAGATTTCACCCATCGCAGATAGCGGTTCCCATACATTTATGGTCAAGGTGCTACTGGATCATGCTGAATTACGTTTGCGGCCTGGAATGACGGGTTAGTAACATTCACGGAAGATACGAAATAAGAATGCACAAAGAAGGGGAGAGAAGATGATGAATAAAGTACAAAATGGTCGATTCGCAGCATCAGGGGGCAAATCCTTCGTGGTGTTTTACATTGGAATGCGCATCAATAAATGGTGGGCCGTTCATAAATGGATCCCTGTCTTTCTCGCAATGGTGAAGATGCTTAAAGAGCTATACCAGCACCCAGAATTAGGGTTTATAGGAGCAGAAAATTGTTGGAATGGTAGAACAATCGGTCTCATACAGTACTGGGATTCCTATGATCAGCTAGAAAGCTATGCCCATGGTGGCTATCATCTAAAGGCTTGGAAGGATTTTCAGCGCAAAATAGGTTCAGATGGAAGTGTAGGTATTTTTCACGAAACCTATAGCATGGAACCCTCCAAGTATGAGGCAATTTACGCGAATATGCCGTTGTTCGGACTAGCCAAAGCGATTGGTCAGGTCCCTGCCACTGGTAAATATCAAAGCTCTCGAAAAAGATTAACAGCAAACCCTTCAGAAGAGAAAGCAGAATGAAGAAGGGGGCAAGGCTTCTTCTAGGATATGTGGGCAACAAGCTGGTGTAAAATCAGCTTGTTATTTTTTAAAAAAATATTGACAATGAGAATCAGTATCAATATTATGTAAGTGATAATAATTTTCATTTAAGGATTAGAAATATAGATATAAGGGAGAGATCTCCGTGAGCAAAATTGGAATGATATATGCGAGCATGACAGGAAACACCGAGGAAATGGCAGAACTGATTGCGGAAAGCATTCGCGAACAAGGGCTAGAAATTGAAGTAAAAGAGGTATGGAATGCGAAAGCTGCTGACTTGGTTGAATATGATGCAATCCTGTTAGGGGCATACACTTGGGGCGACGGAGATCTGCCGGATGAATTCCTCGACTTTTACGATGAAATGGACGGACTTGATCTTAGCGGCAAGAAAGCAGCTGTATTCGGCTCTGGCGATACGAGCTATCCAATGTTTGGAGAGGCTGTAGAGACACTGACTAAGAAGCTGCAATCCTTAGGAGCAGAAATTGTAGTAGAGGGCTTGAAGATCGAGCTTTCACCTGGAGATAAGGAAATTGAGGAATGCAAAGAGTTTGGCGCTACCTTTGCCCAGAAGCTAGGATAATGAATAGCTCGGATACGAGTACCTTTTACGAATAAAGATAGGGATAAATGATAAAGAAGCCAGAAGATGAAACAGGTAATTTCTGTTCATATCTGGTTTCTTGTTCTGTTCAGTTTTCTGTTTCCTTTTGTTTAAAGGCCGACCATCATGCAAAAAGCCCCGGAGAAAGCCTCCGGGACCGATTGAATAAGAATTCTTGGTTATTTAGCTTATTGCTTGTCGTAGGTAACTTTATTCGTTTTACCTTTACCTTTGAATTCCCACAAGTCATCTTTACCATCAGTGTCATAGATTGTTCCATCAATGTCAGCATCTTTAAACTCATCCCAGATGTCATCGCAGATATCTTTGATGAATTTTTTGATTTCTGAATCACTTAGGTCTTCATATTTACTCTTATAATCATCAAGGTCAACCTTAATGGTTACGTCGATATCATCCTCGTCACCTTTTAGAGTGATATCCCATTCGATTTTTTTCCATTTACCATAATCATCGTTTAGATTGTCCTCTAGATCATCTACATCATCTTTTTTGCTCTTTTTCTTTTTATCTTTATCCTTCTTATCTAATTGATCTCTATAGTAGGTAACGTCTTTTTCTAACGTAGAGATTTTAGAATCTTTGGCAGCAAGCTCTGCTTGTAGCTGTGCAATCTTAGGATCTACACGATCTCCTACAGATACTGTAAAGGAAGCTTGATCCCAAGAAACATCCTTGTTAAATACCCCTGCCATCATGCGAAGCGGGATGTATGTAGTACCGTTTACGATGAATGGCTCGGTATCAGTTGGAACTACATAGCCGTTATACTTTACTTTCACATTGTTGTAAGTAGCTTGAATATTTTTTTTCACGACAGCTGCATCAGTTGTAGCAGGCAAAGCCCCGATTAACAAAGCTGAGGACAGCAAAAGTAGCGTTTTCTTTTTAAACATGTCTTTCCCCTCCAGATAGTGGATCAATCTTCTTTTGATACTCATTTGTAAACCTTTTATCCGATAATGAAACGGCAAGTTAGCATGGAATTCTCTCTAAATATAGAACTCCTGAAAATATACGGCTAAGTATCAGAATAGTGCTTATCACGCTTTTTTACAAGAGAAAAAAGTCATACTGTCGTCCCATTTTTCATCTTTTTTCCTGCTAGGTTCGTGTCGTTTTTTTCCATTATTTTAATTAAAAGCTTTTATACTGGGAAAGTTTTTTAGTTAAGATAAAAGTATCCAAAGTAAATAACGGTAATAATTACTAATCTTTCAGTTAATGTAAACTGAAGGAAATTGTCTAAACAGTGATGTAATCCATATATCATAAATGTCTAATAAAGCAGAATACCCTTGTTGAATAGCGAAGAATAGACTTGCAATTGCAAACAAATAAAAAATATACTGAAGATACTCGACAAGGACTGCTGATTAGAAAAAAATGAAAACTAGAAGTAATGTTGCAATTCGTTCAAAAAATATCCACTTTAGAGAAGATCACAGCATTGCGATAAAGTCCAAGATCAACTACTATGGAAAATAACTGTACTTTTGTAAGTAAATAAATAATAGTATGGGTGGTGTCAAGTTGAAAAAACAACACAACAAAAAGACGAAAGCTGGATCAGGTAAAAAAGGACAACCCTCTGATCAATCTTCAAAATGGATCTTTTGGAGTATCGGAATCATAGCTGTTTTAGTAGTAGCGTATCTCTTTCTTATGCCAAAATCAACGCAACTGGCATTGATGGAAGCTACAGATTATGAAGGGCAGCCTTACTTTGGTAAAGAGACTGCCAAAGTTAAAATTGTAGAGTTTGGTGATTATAAATGCCCAGCCTGCAAAACATTTAATGAAGAGCTTGTAAAACAGATTGATAAAGATTTTGTGGAGACTGGAATAGCTCAGTTTTATTTCTTCCAAGATCCATTTCTTGCTGTAGATTCTCACCGAACAGCTTTATTTGCTGAAACGGTTTATGGAGAATTAGGGAATGACCTTTTCTGGAAATTCCATGATTTATTATATAAAAACCAGCCAGAGGACCTTAGTCTGGAAAAACAAGATTATTTTACAGAGGATAAGCTAAAAGGTCTTATCGGTCAAATCGCTGATCAAAAGCAAACGGAAAAGGTTATGCAGGCTTTTACGGCTAAGAAATACCAAGCGGCTGTTGACAAGGATTTGGCTATTGTAAAAAGGCTGGATGTAAGAGGAACCCCAACCTTATACATTAATGGTAAGCGATTTGAGGGAACTACCATGGATGACTTCAAAAAGGCTGTAGAAGAAGCCGCTAACCCTGTTACAGAGGGGAAATAGCGTATGAACAAGCCGTTAGTGTTTTCCTGGATTACTGCAATTATTGCCACAGTTGGCAGCCTTTATTTTAGTGAAGTAATGCATTTTGTCCCGTGTACGCTTTGCTGGTATCAGCGAATCTTAATGTATCCTTTGACAATCCTGTTGGGGATGGCTGTGTATCGCAATGATACCAGTATCTATAGATACATTTTGCCGCTTTCGATTATTGGCATGGTCACTTCGGCTTACCACTATAGTGTACAGAAGGTTCCTTTTATGAAAGGAATGTCCTTCTGTACGCAAGGTGTGCCATGTACAGGTGAGTATATTAATTGGCTCGGCTTCATCACAATACCTTTCTTGGCATTAGTTGCCTTTGTGATGATTACGATTTGTCTGCTTGTAGTGAAAAGAGGGGCAGATACCGAGTAAGGACAAAAGAAGTGAGTTTAGAGCTGGGCAAAAATTTATTGGTAATTTACTAACAAGAGCGGCATAGTGGCCAAATGAAGTGCATAAGCTATTGCAGATAGCAACAGACAAGCAGAGTGTTGGAAGAGAGAATTCCCAGCACTCTGTTTTTTTTATAGGGCAACGTGTACCGATTCATCAGCAAGGCAGTGTTGGGACAGAAGCCGCCTATCTGGTAAAAGCTTTATTTTCTACCTATGGGGCTAAGTAAATTGAATAATAGGGGAATAGTGACATAGCTTCGTCAAAGGGAATGAGTGGTAGAGGATTGCTAACAAATGTTTTTTATTTTAAAATAGTAACAGTGGAAAATATAAAAAATAAAATATTTTCCTTGGTTCCAGAGGGGGTGATCTCAATGCAAAATCGCATTGCAGTGTGTGCGATTGAAGAGGTGAAGCGATATGGTGTCAAATTCACAATGGCAAACGTTGCTCAGCTTGCAGGCGTTAGCACGAAAACCTTATATGGTATTTTTACATCCAAAGAGGAGCTGCTAGCCTACATTATTCAGCAGGATATGCAGCATTATTTCAATAAAGAAACAGAAATCTTACAACATGAGCAGCTGGGACCAATTGAAAAATTAAAGCAGTTGTTCTTCGTGATTCCTAGTGAGCTTATCACGTTTGATTTACGATTCTTAGAAGAATTAAAGAGGTTTTATCCTGAGCAGTGGCAGATTTTTAATACGCTTATGCATGAGGGATGGGACAATATAAGCAGATTTATGGAAGAAGGCATTGCAGAAGGTGTCTTTCGGCCCGTGAATGTGAAGGTTTTCATCCAGATGTTTATAGGTTCCTTACAGCAGATGACCTATCAATCTCCGCTCACACAGCAGCAAATGACAGTGCATGAGGCGCTGGAAGCCATCATGGATATCATGGTGGAGGGTGTAAGAGATAGAGAGAGTGAGTCAGCAAATAGAGAGGAGAGAGCGAAATGAGTTGGGTCTTTTTGGGAGTAGCTATTTTATTAGAGGTTGCAGGCACGACTATGATGAAGCTGTCGAATGGGTTAACGAAGATATGGCCAACCATTCTTATGTTTGTGTTTTATCTGATTTGCTTTTCCTCGTTAAGTTTAGCTTTAAAAAAATTAGAGGTTGGCGTTGTGTATGCAATTTGGTCAGGAATCGGTACCGCATTAATCGCGACCATTGGGATTATTTGGTTTAAGGATAGTCTATCCTTACAGAAGGTGATTGCTATTCTATTGATCATCGCAGGATGTGTTCTTTTAAATTTGCAAGGTGGCTCCCATGGAGCACCAGCAGAAGGAAAGCACAGTGAAGAAACCGAAGTGGTAGCATCTGATAGTAAGAGTGGCTGATACCAGTAAGCAAAAAATGACGTAAAACCATTCAGGCTACAAAGGAGTGCACCAAGAAATGAGACTAGGGGCAGTGGAAGCAGGGGGAACAAAGTTTGTCTGTGCAATCGGAAATGAATTTGGAGAGATTTTGGAGAGAAGTAGCTTTCCAACCACGACTCCGCAAGAAACCTTGGAGCAGGTAATAACCTTTTTTCACCAAAAGAAGCTAGATGCGATTGGAATAGGCTCGTTTGGACCGATTGATCTAAACACAGCTAGTGCTACCTATGGATATGTAAGGAATACGCCAAAGCTCGCTTGGAGAAATTATCACGTGCTTGGTCATATGAAAGAGCATTTTTCTGTTCCGATTGCGTTTGATACAGATGTAAATGCTGCTGCATTGGGTGAGTCTACTTGGGGTGCCGCAAAAGGCTTGGATAGTTGCATCTATATGACAGTAGGTACGGGAATTGGTGTTGGGGCTATTGTTGAAGGAAAGCTATTACACGGTATGTCTCACCCAGAGATGGGACATATCTTGGTAAAACCACACCATCTCGATTCGTTTACAGGTGTGTGTCCGTACCATGGCAACTGTTTAGAGGGCATGGCATCTGGACCAGCTATTGAAAAACGGTGGAATCAAAAGGGAGCAAAATTGCAAGCAAGCACAGAGGTCTGGGAGCTGGAGGCTTATTATTTAGCTCAAGCGTTGATGAATTATGTCCTTATCTTAGCACCTAAAAGGCTCATCATAGGCGGCGGGGTTATGAAGCAGGAGCAGCTATTTCCCCTAGTAAGGCAGCAACTGAGCGAGCTATTACAAGGCTATGTGAGTGAAAATCAGCATTTCTGTAACGACTTGTCAACCTATATTGTTCCACCGGCACTAGGGGATAACGCAGGAGTGTGCGGTGCTCTAGCCTTAGCGAAAAGAAGCTTGGTACAAGGATAACAGCAACCAACAAGGTTTTGATTGAAGATCAATTGATTTTGCATGTATATAAAAAAAGGTAGCTCATTTCGGGCTACCTTTTTTCGTGCTTGTTAGACAGTAACTTCTGTTTCGCGCTTTGTAAATTGTGGAACAGGTGGTGTTTTGCGATTTAACATACGAATGCTTAATGCGGTCAATGCTTCGGCAATAGGGATTGCGAGCCAAATGCCATTTACCCCGAACCATTTTGGCAGGATAAACACCAAAGGAATAACCAGCAAGACACCACGGGTTAAAATAATCCACAGTGATTTGCGTATCTTCTGTATGGCTTGGAAATACTCCCCATATACAAGATTATATCCTAAGAAAAGATAGTTGATAAAAAATAGATTCATTCCGTTCACGGTGATTTGAATCAATTCTTCTGATTGGATGTCAAATAACATGATAAACACATTCGAAAACAAAACGCCAAAAAGTAAGGCGGCGATTCCGAAGCCCCAGCCAGTTTTTACTGTTAAACGTAAGCTAGCTCGCAATCGCTCACTTAATTGAGCACCATAATGGAAGCTGGCAATCGGTTGCAGTGCCGCTCCTACCCCCATGAACAATAACAATAGCATCGCATGAATATAGTTGACGATGGCATAGGCTGCAACCCCCTGTGCCCCCAGATATTTCATGAAAGCCAGATTGTACGCTAAAGTAGTGATCGCGATTGTACTCTCTGCAATAAAGCTAGGAAAGCCGATATTTACGATTTGCCTGATTTCCTTTAACTGAAACCGGAATGCCACAAAACGCAATGTGCTACCTTTCTTCCAAAAGTGGGTAAGTAGCACTAAAAATCCGATAGCAGCCGATAAGATTGTAGCGTAGGCCGCTCCCTTTACACCCATTCCCATCATGAAAATAAAGATATAGTTAAATAGTATGTTCAGAACCGATGTGACGATTAGGCCCATCATCGCTAGCTTGGGGTTTCCATCATTACGGATAAAAATGCTCAGGATGTTTTCTAATACATAAACGATCCCGAAGGTTAACAACACATGTAAATAATCAAGTGCATAAGGCAGGATTGTCTTGTCAGCTCCAAAAATATAGGCTATTTGTTCGATATGTGTTAAGCAAACAGCCATGATGAGGCTAACCAATAGAAGTGCCAGTGCAAAAGATTGGGTAAAAATCTGGCGAGCGTGTGTTACTTCATTTCTTCCCAAGGCAGCCGAGTAGAGAGTAGCTCCACCCATTCCAATCCAAAGAGAGATAGAAAGGAAGATAGAAAAAGCGGGTACGGAGATGTTTACCCCGGCTAATCCTTCTGGTCCCACCCCGCGGCTAACAAATACTCCATCCACAAAAATATTAATCGACATAAGTAACATGCCGAGTACAGAAGGGATGAGATAAGAGATGAATAGCTTTGGCACGGGGGTCTCCCTTAGTTTAATTGCTGCGTCTGTCATAATACGACCTCCTTGTGATAGCTCTTATTGTAAACCTTCAAGCTACTTGAAACTCAAGGGGGCGTAGAAAATTTTTTGTTTGCGAGTCAATAAATTCTGTTGAAATCAGTGATTTATAAGGAGGATAGAGGCTGAATTGGGATTTGAATTTCAGTAATAAATTCATCCGATTCACTGGTGATAGACAAATCTACAATGCCTAGCTCATAGGATTTGTCTGTAATCTCATAATGACACTGTTTGATCGCTGAAAGGAGGCGTTCATATGACTGATCAAGCTGTTCGTAAGGCCCATAATGCATTGTACATGCATACAGACCAGCAGGAATACTGGCATAGCGCTCTTTATCGACGGGGAGATCATCAATCATAATAAATAAACTGTTGTAATCTTGATAGTCTCCTTTGAGGATGGAGGATTTGGACACAGAGGTACCGATATCACCAGCAAATAAGGATACCTCTAAAAGCTGAAGATCGCTTTGCAAGGTATTAAGGTGATATTCAAATTCTTCATCAGAGAGTTCTGCTTCCACGACTATGGAGTGAATATATCGCTTTGGTAACTCTTTAAATACCACGGAATCATCCGGTTTATCTACGCCTTGTTTAATGGTTGTGATCTTACTTTCCAAGCGATTTAACATGTAGACAATTTCCTGTTGTTTTTGTTGAAGAGATGTTCTTTGCTTTTCTAGGATGTCCAAAGCCAAATCGGGTGTACGTTCATCCATAAATCTTTTAATCTCTTGTAGGGGAATCCCTAAATGGCGAAAAAACTTAATAGAAGTCAAAGTAGAAAATTGGTCAATGGTGTAGTAACGGTACTGGGTTTTCTGGTCAATAGTTTTGGGCTGAAAAATGCCCTTTTCATCATAATAGCGAAGCGTTGATTCCGCGATACGATGCATACGAGCCATTTTGCCAATTGTAAAGCGATTTTTCATAACAGATTCCTCCGGTTCGGGTACACGTTTCCTCTTGTGTTCTAGTAATACATTATCTTGTCCTGTTATGCAAAATCAATCAAGTCAAAGAAGCATATAAAAAAGACAGACGAAATGATGAATTTCGCCTGTCTTTATGAGATAACATGGATAGAGGCTTTGTTGCTCCTCTATTTTGAGAGCATTGCTTATCCGATGAATTCTTGTACCCAGTAACCGTTGTAGTATCCTACTCCGATTTTTGTAAAGGAAGAATTCATGATGTTTTCACGGTGTCCGTCGCTGCCCATCCAGTCTTTCATTACTTCTTCAGCAGAACGTTGGCCTTCAGCGATGTTTTCGCCCGCTGTTTGGTAGGAAATCTTATACTGATCCATCATGTTAAATGGAGATCCGAAGGTTGGGCTATCATGGTCGAAATAATTGTTGTCTGCCATGTCTTTTGCTTTGTCTGTTGCCATTTTAGCTAGCTCTGTATCCATGCTAAGTGGTTTCAGACCAGCTTTATCACGTTCTTTGTTTACGATATCTACTACTTCGTTCACCATTGCGCTTGCGTCAGCAGATACGTTTTCTTTTGAAGCTTTATCTTTTCTCTCTTGTTTCATAGAAGGTTTTTTCTGTTTGTCTACAGAAGCTTCATCGGAATCGTCAGCAAATCTGTTTTCAATCTTTGGTGCAGAAGGTGATTTAGTGCCCGAATCTTCAATGTTTTTTAACTTTTGAAAAATGGAGTTGTCCTTATCTTTCGTTTGATTTAATAGGCTATTTAATAGATCTGTAGGAAGGCAATCCTTGGATTTCCCTTGCTTTTGATTAAGTAATTCAGTCAATGAAGCAATATCTTGTTTGGCTGGTAGATTTTTTACCGCGCATACTGGAGAAGCAGCAAATGCAGACGTAGCGACACCACTTACTGCCATTCCTACTGCCAATGCAAATACCGTTTTAGACATCCAATTTTTCTTCATTATTCATCGCTCCTTTTTTTTACCTACGAGGTTAGTTGTCGGGTTCGGATTGAGGATACAACCCTACGCAGCATTTATGTGTGATTCACCCCAGGTGGCTAGCATAAGCCTTACACCATCGGTCATCCCCCGCACTTCTCATGACTTGGGAAGTTTCGGCAAACTCAGAATAACAAAGTTGCAAGCACGGAAAAAGCGGTAGATAACTGGTAAAAGTAGATAAAAATTCCTATTAAAATTTGATGAGAAAAGGAGGAATAAGGAAGAGATCAAGCGGCTAAAGGGATGAAGCTGGATCAAAATGATAGAAAATGAAGGCCATGGTAACAGGTAGTTTTGAAAAAAAACAGCACATTTGTTATGTGGAGGAGGAGAGCGAAGCAAATGAAGCAGGAATAAATTAGGATTAATTGTAAAAAACATCCTCCTATCAAAGTCTACTATAAGACAAGCTGAATGTGGAAAAGTTAAATAGGAGGTTCATTTTAGAGTAAAAATCTGAAAATTGAAAGTATGTAAGAAGAGTGAAGATGGGTACTAGGAGGAAACAAACCTATAACGAATGGTAGATAAATAGAAGAATATCATTTGTTACGATCTAGAAGGAGGGATGACTAATGGTTTTTCAGACCGCAGCATCGTCGGAATACCTAAAACTAGTAGAGGATGTATTTGAACAAGCATATGAATGTATAGTGGTCACTAATCCAGAAGGCATCATTCTAATGATGAATCATACATATCGGAATTTCATCGGGATAGCTAATCCAATCGGCAGACATGTTACTTCAGTCATTGAGAATACGCGCATGCATATAGTAGCTAAGACCGGATTAGCTGAATTGGCTGAGGTTCAACGGATTAACGGCCGTGATATGATAGCGAACCGTGTCCCTATTTATCGGGATGGGAACATGATTGCTGTGCTGGGAACTGTTCTGTTTCAGGATGTACGGCAGCTTCACGCTTTGTCTGCTACTGTCGATCAATTAAAACAAGAATTAGATTACTATAAAGGCGAATTGCAAAGAAAGCTGGGAGCAGTTTATCGTTTTGAACAGATTGTTAGCACCAGCGACTTAATGAATAAATGTAAGGAATTGGCGATGAAGGTTGCTAAAAGCAATACAACTGTACTTATTACGGGAGAGAGCGGGACGGGCAAAGAACTATTTGCGCATGCTATTCATGCGGCAAGTCAGCGAGCGATGGGACCATTTATTCGGGTAAATTGCGCGGCAATCCCAGATAATTTATTGGAGTCCGAGTTGTTTGGATACGAGGAGGGAGCATTTACAGGAGCTCTGCGCAAAGGGAAAAAAGGGAAATTTGAGCTAGCTGATCGAGGTACAATCCTGCTAGATGAGATTGGGGATATGCCACTCGCTCTACAAGCCAAGCTCTTACGCGTTTTGCAAGAAAAAGAAGTAGAGCGAGTCGGAGCAAGTCGACCAATCTCATTAGATGTACGAGTGATTGCTTCTACGAATAAAGATATGTTTGCTTTAATGAAAGCGGGAAAGTTTCGCGAGGATTTATTTTACCGCTTGCACGTTGTTACCCTTACCATACCGCCGCTTCGTGATAGGTTAGAAGACTTGCCGCATTTGGTAGAGAGTATACAAGAGCAACTGATGGAGTCAACGGGGATTGTTGTGAAAGGGATGGATGAAGAGGTATGGGAGCTGTTACGTTATCACCGCTGGCCTGGCAACGTAAGAGAGCTGCGCAATGTATTGGAGCGTGCCATGCATATGATGGAGGGGAGTTGGATTCGGGCCGAGCATATTTTGCTGCCAACATCCACATCAGGAAACCCAATGATACAGAGTAGAGTTCCTATTCTTAAAGATTGGTTAGCAAAGGCTGAACGAGAGGCGTTGCTACGGGCCGTTCAACTAACTGGGGGAAATAAACGGGAGGCAGCAAAACTGCTCGGAATTAGTAAATCCAGCTTTTATCATAAGTGGGAGAGGCTAATTGACAGGCAAATGCAACAAGTGAAGCAGTAAGTCCAATATTTTGGAAGGTGTCCAGAATCTTGGACTTTTTTACATGTGCAAAGATAAGGCTTATGATTCTTATAGAGACGAGCTTATATATTTGTAGGAAGCAAAGAGCGTGCGAATTTATTTCCGAAAATTTGGACTTTAATTCGAGAGCGGTATGTGAAAGCGTTCCGTTGGTAAAAGCATGGGACGCTAAAAAGGCTGTTCGTATCTGTGAGAATTGCTGGAATGATAGTAAAGAACGCGTATTACTGAATGAATGGCATGAATTATGCTTCTCTTGTAAACGACAGACACCATTTTGTCATATGAGAGAGGGGAAGTATTTATGCTGTTAGAGATCGTAGCGATCCTTGTATCTTTGAGTCTACTAATGTTTTTTGCATATCGAGGCTATCCCGTTATCGTATTTGCCCCCATTTTTACTCTGTTGGCTGTCGCTTTATCTGGCTTAGCGTTATTGCCAAGCTATACAGAGACATTCATGAGCAATGCAGCTAATTATATTAAGGCATTTTTCCCCGTCTTTTTATTGGGAGCGATTTTCGGTAAGGTGATGGAATTGAACGGAGCGGCTGGTTCTATCGCACAGACAATTGTCAAAGGATTAGGAGCAAAGCGTGCAGTGTTATCCATTGTATTAGCCTGTGCAATCCTTACCTATGGTGGCGTTTCCTTGTTCGTTGTAGCTTTTGCGGTCTATCCCTTTGCAGCAGCTCTTTTCCGGGAAGCGAATATCCCGAAACGCTTGATTCCGGGGACGATTGCTTTAGGAGCGTTTACATTTACCATGGATGCGTTACCCGGTACACCACAGATTCAAAACATTATCCCAACCAATTACTTTGGGACAGATGCCTATGCGGCTCCGCTAGTAGGAATTGTGGGAGCCTTCCTGATTTTTCTGGGCGGGATGCTGTGGTTGGAAAAACGTCGCAACCAGGCGGCTATAGCGGGAGAGGGATATGGTGACAATCATAAGAATGAGCCAGAAGCAAAAGAAACTGAAAAATATCCTCCTATTGCCTTGGCTATCTTGCCTTTGTTGCTGGTGCTTCTCACTAATTTTCTGTTAAGCAGAGGATTCATTGCGGTCGATAGCTGGTATGATCCGGCTATGCTTAACGAAAAATTTAAGATTGAAAATGTGAAGACGGTAGCTTCTTCATGGGCTTTGATCATTGCGTTGTTAGTAGGGGTTATTTCAGCTTTAGCTATCAATGTAAAAACGGTGCACAGCAAGCTAGCGGCAGGTCTTACAACAGCAGCCATGGGGGCTTTGCTTGCCATCTTTAACACGGCCTCTGAGGTGGGCTTTGGGAACGTGGTAAAGACATTGCCCGGCTTTCAAAGCATTCAGGGTTGGATTTTGGGAGCAAGTGATCATCCATTGGTCTCTGAGGCCTTAGCGGTAAATGTACTGTCTGGAATGACTGGTTCCGCCTCTGGTGGTTTGTCGATTGCCTTGGAGGTAATGGGCAAACAGTATGTAGAGCTAGCAAATGCCGCTAATATTTCCCCAGAACTCCTACATCGGATTGCTTCCATGGCCTCAGGGGGGATGGATACGCTGCCTCATAATGGTGCTGTCATTACATTATTGGCTATCACGGGGCTTACGCATCGTCAGTCCTACAAGGATATTTTTGTTATTACTGTTTTGAAGACAGTAACGGTTTTCCTATTGGCTTTCGTGGTTTCCATTTTCTAATGAGATGAGGGCGGAAAAGGGAAGAAATAAAGGATGTTGCCATGATGATAAGGAAGAGGAGAAATGTCGTATGGGGTTGCTAGATCAAAGAGTAGCATTCATCACTGGGGCTGCGAGCGGTATTGGTTATGAGATGGCTAGGCATTTTGCTAAGGAAGGAGCAATTATTGCCATCGCTGATCTGAATGCAGGAGCTGTTGCTGCGTCGACAGAGAGACTACGTCAGCAGGGGTATAAGGTGATCGGCTTACCCTGTGATGTTTCAAATGAGGAGCAGGTTGCAGCCAGCGTCCAACGAGTTGTCGAAGAGTATGGCAGATTGGAGATTTTAATCAATAATGCTGGTCTACAGCATGTGTCTTCAATTGAGGAATTTCCGACAGAGCGTTTTGAGCTACTGCTAAAGGTCATGCTAGTGGGGCCTTTTCTAGGCATTAAGCATGCTTTCCCTATTATGAAACAGCAGGGATACGGTCGGATTTTAAATATGTCATCCATAAATGGGCTTATCGGATTTGCTGGAAAAGCGGCCTACAACAGTGCCAAGCATGGAGTAATTGGATTGACGAAAGTAGCCGCGTTAGAGGGAGCAGTACATGGGATTACAGTAAATGCCTTGTGTCCCGGCTATGTTGACACTCCTTTAGTACAAAATCAACTGAAGGATTTGGCTATTACTCGTAACGTACCTTTAGAAAAAGTATTGGAGGAAGTCATTTACCCTTTAGTTCCTCAGAAGAGATTGTTGTCCGTTGAGGAGATTGCAGACTATGCCTCTATGCTGGTAAGCGATAGATTAAAGGGAGTGACAGGCATTGCCGCCGCTATTGATGGCGGATATACCGCTCAGTAAAAGAACCATTATGAGCAACTGTAATGAGAAAAAGCAGGTAACAGAAAAGGAGTAGAGAAGTCCTTTGGCTATTACCTGCCTTTCTATCTATTTTCTTATTGGAAAGAAAACGTAATTTCTTCTAAAGCTTCATTAAAATCAACGGTCATGCTTTTATCTTCAATAAACCACATATCATCTTGTTCAAAAAAGAAGGTCATGCCTTCAACCGTACTGGAGAGTGCAATCTCATTCGGTTCGGTTTTAGAAATCCCCATGGAATAGCTTTTATGTAGGCTAGTGCCTCCGCCGTATCGGACGAAAAAGCGAATGAAATCGCCTGATTTAAAGCCCCAGTCTTTTTTGAACCAAGCAAGTGCCTGTGGTGTAATGGTAATGGACATTGAGAGCCACTCCTTCATCATGTCGTCTGGAGATTGGTCGATACAGAAGTATCCTTTTATGTAGCATACCAGATTTTTATTGAAACATGATAGGATATAAGTGTAAAGTCTAAAAAAGTTAGTTAAAAAAATCCAGGCAAACGTGTGAGAAACATCACATACATATACATAGTTATCGAGTAAGATAAGAGTGCACCAAGGAGCTGAATAGAAAAAGATAGCCCCAAGGTGGTTTATAAGGAATTGCTTTTATGCGCTACTTAACATCAATAACAAAAGTTCCTTGTAAACTAGAATGTGAAAAATTTCACTTTCGCTTTATTTTTTTAACGCGTACGTGAAAAAAATTCACTAAATCTGTGGATACAATGCTTTCTTATTTAATAAGGAGGAAGAAACCATGAGCAATGAAGTAAAAGTGCAGGAGCAAGCAAAAGAAGAGGCAGTAAAAACAATGATTGATACCTTGGTCGAGAATGGTAACCAAGCGTTAAAGGACTTTGCTAATTACGATCAGGAGCAAATAGACAGCATTGTAAAAGCAATGGCATTAGCCGGGTTAGATAAACACGTATATTTAGCAAAATTGGCTCATGAGGAAACAGGACGCGGTGTTTTTGAAGATAAGATGATCAAAAACATTTTCTCTACAGAATATATTTATAACAGCATTAAAAAGGATAAAACAGTTGGTCTTATCCGTGAAGATGAGCAGAATGGCATCATCGAAATAGCTGAACCGATTGGGGTAGTAGCAGGGGTTACACCAGTAACAAACCCGACCTCTACCACCATGTTCAAAGCAATCATTTCTATTAAAACACGAAACCCAATTATCTTCGCCTTCCATCCATCTGCACAGAAATCTAGTGCAGAAGCGGCGCGTACATTATATGAAGCAGCAATGAAAGCTGGTGCTCCAAAGAATTGCATTCAGTGGATCGATCAGCCTTCCCTAGAAGCAACCAAACAATTGATGAATCATCCAGGCACAGCTCTTGTATTAGCAACAGGTGGAGCCGGTATGGTGAAATCAGCTTATAGTACAGGGAAGCCGGCACTTGGTGTAGGTCCTGGTAACGTACCTTGCTATATTGAGCGGACTGCGGTAATCGAGCGTGCAGTAAATGATTTGATTTTATCCAAAACATTTGACAATGGTATGATTTGTGCTTCTGAGCAAGCCGTGATTGTTGATGCACCAATCTATGAACGAGTTAAACAACTGATGATCTCTAATAATTGTCACTTTTTGACGGCTGATGAAAAGGCCAAAGTGGAGAAATTGGTCATAAATGAAAATACATGCGCCGTTAATGCGGATATCGTAGGAAAACCAGCGGCGGTTATTGCAGAAATGGCTGGTATACATGTAGATCCGGAAACGAAAATTTTAGTAGCAGAATTGACAGGTGTAGGCCCTGACCATCCATTATCTCGTGAAAAATTAAGTCCTGTTCTTGCATGCTATAAGGTGAAAAATGCGGATGAAGGCTTCCGCCGTGCTGAAGAAATGCTTGAATTCGGCGGCTTGGGACATACAGCGGTTATCCATACAGAAGACGATGATCTTATGGAAGCATTCGGAATGAGAATGAAAGCTTGCCGTATCGTAGTGAATGCTCCATCTTCTCAAGGTGCAATCGGGGATATTTACAATGAATTCATCCCATCCCTAACGCTTGGTTGTGGTTCTTATGGTCGAAACTCTGTATCTACCAACGTTAGTGCTGTGCATATGATCAACGTCAAAAAGGTGGCGAAACGACGCGTGAACATGCAATGGTTTAAGATTCCAGAGAAAATTTACTTTGAGAAAAATTCTATTCAATATCTGCATGATATGCCTGATATCTCTCGTGCTGTAATTGTGACAGACCCAGCTATGGTAAAACTAGGCTATGTAGATAAGGTATTGAGAAATCTGCGCAGTCGTTCTCAATACGTCCATTGCAAAGTGTTTAGCGACGTAGAGCCAGATCCATCTGTAACAACTGTACGGAAAGGAACCGAGCTCATGGTGGATTTCCGTCCTGATGTGATCATTGCATTAGGTGGCGGTTCTGCGATGGACGCAGCGAAAGCGATGTGGTTGTTCTATGAATATCCAAATGAAGAATTCCAAAACCTATACCAAAAATTCTTGGATATCCGTAAACGCGTTTATAAATTCCCTAAACTAGGTCGCTTAGCTAAATTCGTAGCGATTCCTACCACCTCTGGTACTGGTTCTGAGGTAACACCATTTGCGGTAATTACTGACCGTGAGAAAAACATGAAATATCCAATTGCTGATTATGAATTGACTCCTGATGTGGCGATCCTTGATCCGCAATTTGTAATGACTGTACCAAAGGTAATCACTGCTGATACTGGTATGGACGTCCTTACTCACGCGATGGAAGCGTATGTATCTGTAATGGCAAATGATTTCACAGATGGTCTGGCATTAAAAGCCATTCAACTTATCTTTGAATACTTGCCACGTGCCTATAAAGACGGTGGAGACGAGGTCGCCCGTCAAAAGGTCCACAATGCATCTTGCATAGCAGGTATGGCTTTTGCGAACGCATTCCTTGGTATCAACCACAGCTTAGCACACAAGTTGGGGGCTGAATTCCATATTGCACACGGTCGTTCCAATGCGATTTTAATGCCACATGTTATTCGCTTTAATGCGACTGTTCCGAATAAATTCGCATCTTTCCCTCGATATGAAAAGTTCATAGCACATGAGCGCTACGCAGAAATCGCTCGGTTGTTAGGACTTCCTGCTAAAACAACAGAAGAGGGTGTAGAAAGTTTAATTCAAGCCGTCATTACATTAGGAAAATCTTTAGATATCCCAATGAGCATTGAAGCGAATGGAGTAACGAAAGAAGACTTCGAAAAAGAAGTGGATCGCTTAGCAGTTCTCGCATTCGAAGACCAATGCACTACGGCTAACCCTAAAATGCCATTAGTTACTGAGCTTGCAGAGATTTACCGAAACGCATTCAAAGGCGTGTAGAGCTACACAAATTTGTGTTAGCTATACCATATAGTTTCTCCTTTCCGATTTCATATGATAACCTTCCCTTCACACTACTAAATTGGGCGAGCCGAATCAGGCTCGCCGTTTTTTTCTTTTCCTGCGCGACAGCAATCTTATTACTTTAACTGCTATCTTCTTACTATGTAAAAAATTTTACTAAGCGTTTGTTAATTTCAGCATATTTCAGAAATTATATTTACAGTCTTCAAAAAATCAGATAATGTATTACAAAAGAACATAGCAGTACAGTTGAGAGAGCAGATAGAGAAGAGTAGATAGGTTTTTAGTAAACAGTGCAGGTTAGACCAGTATAGTACAGGGTTTATAGAGCTGAGGAGGAGAGTTTAGATGAGAAAAGTAACAGGTTTTATTATGTCTATTGGATTAGCGTTGTCATTAGCTGCATGTGGTGCTGCACCAACTGCAAAGCAGGAGGGAGTAACAGCAGCTGGACAAGATACATCAGATAAGCAGGTCAAAATTGGTGTATCCCAATTTGTACAGCATCCTGCCCTAGATTCCATTTATCAAGGAATTAAGGATGGATTAAAAGATAAAGGCTTTGAAGAGGGTAAAAATCTGGAAGTAGATTATCAGAACGCAAACGGCGAACTGAATAATACCATCACAATTGCTCAGAAATTTGCGAGCGACAAGAAAGACGTGGCAGTGGCGATTGCTACTCCGTCCGCTCAATCGTTGGCTAAAGCTATTGAAGATGTTCCAGTAGTATTTACTACAGTGACAGATCCTGTATCAGCAGGATTAGTGCCTTCTTTAGATAAACCAGATAAGAATGTAACAGGAACTTCTGATAAATTGTCAATGGAAGTGCAGTTGCAGCTCGTTCAAAAGTTCATTCCTACCATCAAAAAAATCGGTGTCATCTATACTACATCAGAAGTAAATGCAGAGGTTCAGGTTAAGGATTTACAGGCGGCTGGTCAAAAAATGGGTATCGAAGTAGTCCCAGCAGGCATCAGTAGTCAAAATGAAGTGCAAATGGGCGCTCAATCCTTACTTGGCAAAGTGGAAGCTATTTTTATCCCGATTGATAATACAGTGGTTGCTTCCATTGAAGGCGTGCTTGGTGTAGCGGAGAAGGCTAAAGTACCGGTGTTTGCATCCGATATGGATACGGTAAAACGCGGTGCAGTGGCTACGTATGGCATTGATTATTACAAGATGGGCAAACAGACCGGGGAAATGGTCGCGCGTATTCTGAATGGTCAGAGTGTGGCAAATACACCGGTTGAAGTTGGAAAGGATACCGAATTGGTCATTAACGAGAAGGCTGCTCAAAAGTTTGGTTTGACTATTTCAGATGATTTGCGTAAAGAAGCGAAAGAAATCGTGAAATAACAAAGGGGGCAGCGATGCCCTCTTTTTGGCGTGCGATTAGACAGGGTATTGCTTGAAGAGAGCAAAAATCCTTTAATGTAGAAGGTTGAGATTAGTAAGCTGAGACGAGCACAGGAGGATGACAGATGAGTGTAGCAATGATGGGAGCTTTGGAACAAGGATTATTATTTGCTGTAATGGCTTTAGGTGTTTATCTTACGTTTCGCATTCTTAACTTTCCTGATCTAACAGTAGATGGGAGCTTTGCCTTAGGTGGAGCAATGGCAGCTACCTTGATTTCGGAAGGAACAAATCCTGTATTAGCTACTTTAGTTGCCACAGGAGGTGGAGCATTAGCGGGAGCTTTTACAGGAGTACTTACTACGAAGGGGAAAATTAACGGGCTACTTGCAGGGATTTTAACCATGATTGCCCTATACTCGATTAATTTACGAATCATGGGTAAATCAAATGTTCCCCTATTACGTGAAACGACACTGTACTCAATAGCAAAGGATATGTCTATTCCAGACTTCACGGTGAATGGTATTACATTGTTTTCAGGAGTTGCGTTCCTTTTCCTAGGTGGAGTTTTTCTCTTAAAAGGAATCTTGGATTATTTTTTACATTCTGATATAGGGCTTGATCTGCGTGCTACGGGAGATAACCCAACTATGATACGGAGCTATGGTGTTGGTACGGATGGAACGTTAATTATGGGACTGGCCCTATCTAATGCACTCGTGGCCTTATCTGGGGCGCTGATTGCCCAATTTCAAGGGTTTGGCGATGTAAACATGGGAATCGGTATGATTATCATTGGACTCGCCTCTGTTATTATTGGAGAAGTGATTGTTGGCGATAAGAGTATCATGAGAGCTACATTTGCAGTTATTATGGGCTCCTTATTGTACCGATTTGTCATTGCTTATGCACTAAAAGTTGGTCTGTCACCTGGGGATATGAAGCTGATTACCGCTTTACTAGTGATTGTGGCACTTACTTTACCGAATGTATTGCGTGGGATGAATAAGCACCTGCCTGTCTTAGGTAAAGGAGGGAATAAATCATGCTAAAGCTAACAGATGTATCTAAGCTATTTTATAGAGGAACCGTAAACGAGAAGATTGCTTTACAGCAAATTCATTTACATTTGATGCCGGGTGATTTTGTAACCGTAATAGGCAGTAATGGAGCGGGTAAATCAACATTGCTAAATATGATCGGCGGAGCCTTGTTGCCGGATGGTGGACAAGTATGTATTGATGGGAAAGATGTAACACGCAGGGGAGAGCATCAACGCGCCAAATATATAGGTCGAGTATTCCAAGACCCAATGGCGGGAACCGCACCTCATATGACTATTGAGGAAAATCTAGTTATCGCACTAGCGCGAGGGGAGCGGAGATTGTTCCGACTAGGGGTCACGAAGTCAAAACGGAGCTTCTTTCGCGAACAACTGAGCATTTTGGAGCAAGGGCTAGAAGATCGCTTGCAGGCTAAGGTGGGTCTATTGTCTGGAGGTCAACGTCAAGCTCTAAGCTTGTTAATGGCAACCCTGACTAAGCCAAAAATCTTGCTATTAGATGAGCACACCGCAGCGCTTGATCCGAAGCGGGCAGCACTGATAACAGCACTGACTAAGCGAATTGTCGAACGTGATCAGCTAACGACTCTCATGGTCACACATAACATGGAGCAGGCACTTTCGCTAGGAAATCGATTGCTGATGCTGCATGAGGGCAAAATTATTTTGGACGTAGGGCAGGAGCAAAAAGCTAGCATGACGACAAAAGAGCTGTTACAGGCTTTTGAAACAGCGCGGGGCGAGAGCTTTACAGAGGATCGATATTTACTGTCGTAACAAACGAAACTATGAAAATACAAAAGCCAATGCTTATGGACAAAGAACCTAGGCATTGGCTTTTTATATGAAAATCCCTATTAGCCGTTGATCAGACGACCAATGATTGGATAGTAGTACGTTCTACCTGTAAGAGAGTAGAAAATACCTTTGATTGGGCAGTAGAGAGCCATGATTCCGAACACGATGAGGAACGGAATACCAATTAGTATAAACGACAAAGCCCAAGAAATACCGATCAATACAGACATGGAAATATGGAAAACGAGTGCTTGCAGAGCTACGTTTTTGACATAGCGATCAGATGCAAGTAACCAAATAAGAATGGGCCCGATGATGGGAGCAAAAAAAGTGCTGGCATGGGAAAGTAATTTTAACACTTGATTCATTTCCATAGCAAAAACCTCCTATTCGTTAAGGCAAATATCACGTAAGTAACAATAGATTCACATGATATCATGTTCCTAATGAATTTTCAAAATGTCATACTCAAAATATTTCTTTGTTTTACACTTTTATTTTACAAGTGAATCAATGTTTTTTATACCAGCAAACGAATGATTTTTATCTCCTCCTAGAGACTGAGAGGAATAGTTAAATGAAAGCTGAACAATTGTCGAAATATATATTTGATTTATCGAAAAAAATAAAAAAATGTAAAAGGATTTTAAGATAATGAAAAGAATGGTAAAAAGATACCCGAATAATGAGTTTTTATAGGAGGAAAGGAAGGTTTTTAGATGAAGTGGAGAAAGACAATGTCTGCGCTGCTTGCCACCGCGCTGCTTTTTAGTACAATGGCAGGCGTACCAAGCATTACGGAAGCTAAGAGTAAGAAAGATACCAAACAGCAAAAGCATCATCAGAAGAAGAAAAAAGACAAAGAAACGACAAAAGACAATTTTTCACCCGTAGACGAGTCTAGTCTTAACCTCGATCGTTTAGTGAAAAATCTACAGGCAAGAGGCATTATCGCTGAAGATGCTACTCAGGATGAGATTCGAGATTCTATCAAGGAATATCTGGAGGATAAGCGTATACCGAGCGGGCCAGATACCTCAAGCTCATTTGGTGCTGAGGCAAAGCGGAGTCAAGAAGCTGCTAAAGAAGAGGTCATCCAGAATGTAGCTGAATTTAAAGGAAAGAAGCGTTCTAGAAATTTTGATGACAATATGTTTGTTGATAATATCGTTGTTAGTCTCATTGAGTTTCCCGATCGGCTTCACAATGAATTACCAAAAGTGAAGGATTCGATCTGGACGGCTGATTTTAATGAAGAGCATTATGAAAAAATGCTGTTTGAACCGGGCGGATATACTACGCCGGAGGGAACTTCAATGACCACAATGGCTAAATATTACGAAGAGCAATCGCGTGATACTTGGTCCGTAAATGGGATAGTAACACCTTGGATAACCGCTAAACATTCCTATAAATACTATGGGAAGAATAGGAATGGTGGGGATGCTCACCCACGTGAGCTAGTTATTGAATCCTTGGAGCAGGTAGGTAAGGCAATCGCTGGACATGAGGAGGAATACGATCAACGTGACCCTTACGATCTTGATGGGGACGGAGATTTAAATGAACCGGATGGCATTTTGGATAATCTGATGCTGGTACATGCCGGTATCGGAGAAGAAACAGGGGAGGATGACGATGCGATCTGGTCACATCGTTGGACGCTGGAAGAGCCTGTTAAGATACCAGGAACCAATCTACTTGCATATGATTATATGATTCAACCAGAAGATGGAGCGCCAGGTGTTTTCAGTCATGAGTATGGACATAATTTGGGCTTACCGGACTTATATGATACGAATAAAGGCGGACACGATTCTCCAGTTGGAGCTTGGTCATTAATGTCAAGCGGTAGTCACACAGGCTATGTATTTCAAACAGAACCAACTAGTCTTGATCCGTGGTCTAAGATGATGCTGCAAGAAATGTACGGAGGCAAATGGGTATCTCCGAAGGTAGTAGATTATGCTGACCTTCGCAAGAAACAGAAGTTTACATTGCATGAAGCGGTAAACAAAGATATTGATAATAACATGGTACTTAAAATTGATATGCCTGAGATTATGAAGGATGCACCAACGAAGCCCTTCCAGGGTAAATATTCTTATTTTTCGGATGAGGGTGATAATTTAACTAGTACGATTACCACTCCTGAAATTGATCTCACGGATGCTACGGAAGCAACAATGACTGTAGATATGTGGAGGAGTATTGAAAAAAATTACGATTTCTTATACCTAAATGCTATTGATGTAGATACAGGCGAGGAGGAATTAGTAGAGGATTGGAGCGATGATCCCGAGGATTGGGAGGAAGTAGAGATTGATCTCTCTGATTATGTCGGGAAAAAAATGAAATTCCAATTCGAATATGTGACAGATGCTGCTATGACGAAGCAAGGAGTATATCTGGATAACATCGTAGTATCAGTTGATGGTGAAGAGGTATTTATAGATGACGCAGAAGGGAAGCCTAAGATGGATTTAGACGGCTTCACTCAATTCGATGGAAAAGGGAAAAAATATGATGCCTATTATCTCGTAGAATTGCGCTCTTATAACGGTGCTGACGAAGGATTGAAATATTTTCGCCGTGGAGAAACATTTTTAACCTATGATCCTGGAATGGTTATTTGGTATTACGATGGGAGATATGGTGCAACTGAAGATAATAAAACCAGTTTGCATCCTGGTCATGGAATGCTTGGCGTGGTTGATTCCCATCAACAAATAAAATATTGGGACGATAACAAGAAGAAACCAGCCGATGCGCGTTACCAAGTAAGTGATGCTGCATTTAGTCCAAATCGTACCAGTGAAATTAATCTTGATTATATCTTGGGAAAGATGTGGAGTCCGTCGAGGAAGGGTGTAACAACCTTCTCGGATGAAAAGGATTACTCGATGCCAGGCTTAGAGGATGTAGGAATGGTACTGCCACAGGTAGGTCTTACCATCAAGATTAAGGATGTCGAGGAGGACTTCTCAAAGGCTACAATTGAAGTGTGGAAAGACTAGAGAATAGGACAAAAAAAGACGACTTGTTAGAAAGTCTTCACCAAAAATTAGAAAATAGGTTACATGAATTCGAGCATTTGTGATAACATATGAATTGTTGGAAACAGCAACCTATTTCGACAAAAAATTACAAAAAATATTGTCGATCCGCATAGAAAAACCGCAGGTGGCCGAACACCTGCGGCGATCGCAAATAGTCGTACGGGGTAGGTAGCCGTTCGAGTCAGCCATGGCCACTTTTCTGTTTAGTAGACAGACTAGTGGTCATTTCCGTTTGGCAGAGGCGGTCAGCAAGGCTATGATGAGTGTCCCAAACGTAATCATCAATGATAAGCCTTCATACACTGACATATGCCCACCCCCTTTCCGTGGGGATACGGTCCGCCTTACCGTCGTTTGACTTATCTGCTTAAAATTTATTATATCATGATATTTTCCTTTGTTGTATTATTTTGTAAAATGTCATGATTGTTAAATCATTTTTAGACCGCTGATTAAAATAATAACGCAAATCATGTAGCGTAAATGAATGGTAGGTACTTTAAGAGCAAGCAAACTCCCAATAAAAACACCGGGAATTGAACCTGTTAACAGTTGGAACACGGTAGCATAATTTATGTTTCCATATAGGATATGAGTAAAACCAGCAGCAGTAACAAGAAAAAAAGCGTGAGCAATATCGGTTCCGACCGTTGAGGCACCTCGCATTTGAAAAAGGTAAAGCAAAACAAGGGCAAATAGGGAACCGCTGCCAACAGAGGTAAAGCCTACGATAAAACCTAAGATGGCCCCTGCAGTAATGACTAACATACTTTTTTCTTGCGTCGTTTTTAGTTGCCATTTGTTTGGCTTCACTTCTTTATGAGATTGAATCGTTTTGATCAGCATGACAATAGGAATGAGAATCAGCGCAAAACCTAATACCTTTTTTACTACTACATCAGCCGAACCGAAATTTGTTTGTATCCAATGTAGAGAATGAACGGCGAGAATGGCGCTGGGTACACTTCCAATACCTAAGTAGAATACAATGGTCCAGTCCACCGTTTTTTGTCTCCAATGCTGGAGAGTACCAAATATTTTTGTAATGGAGTTGTAGACAAGGTCTGTTCCTACGGCGATCGTTGGTTGAATTCCCATCATGATTAAGAAGGGCGTCAGTATTGCTGCCCCACCTACTCCTGTTAATCCGACAAGAAAGCCAACTAATACACCGATGAGAGTTAATGAAAGATCGATCATGCGAAACCCTCTCTTCTGTGGGCGAATGTACCTTACATGGTATGGAGCAGAGAGAATCAGGGTGCGTATCGATCAAAAAATGGGCGAGGGGCAGTTGTTATGTGCTAACTGCGTTTCTATTGTTGACTGTATATGGAAAGATTCGCTACAATGAATGCGAATCTATTTATGAAAAAAATCACTTCTTAGCTATAGACTTTCGAGTAAATATTCCGCTGTTATAGGATATGGGATCACTTATTTTGAAAGAAGGAAAGGAGCCTTGCAATATGGAACACGAGGTTGACTTAAAGGAGTCCGGCACCTCTTTCCTAGATGATATGGATACAAAACAAGTGCAAACTGAACCCGCAACGCTATCAGATTATGTACAATTAATGAAACCAGGTATTATTTTTTCTAACTTGCTTACTGCTTTTGCTGGTATTTGGCTTGCTTCAGCAGGTTTTAAAAATTTTCAATTTGACCTGACGATCTATACGTTGATTGGAACTTCTGTCATTATTGGCTCTGGTGCTGTGCTGAATAACTATCTGGATCGCGATCTGGATAAAAGAATGAAACGAACGCAAAGCCGTGCCCTAGCAACAGGACGAATTCAACCACGCAATGCATTGATTTTTGGACTAGGTTTATTATTGCTTGGATTGATAGTGCTGTTCTTTCTAGCTAATCCGCTGGCAGCAGTTTGTGGTCTGGTGGGGCACATTTTTTATGTGTTAATTTATACCCCGATGAAGCGTGTCAGCACTTTGAATACCGTGGTAGGTAGTGTCTCAGGAGCTATGCCGCCTTTAATTGGCTGGGCTGCTGTAACAGGAACGCTTGATTTAGGAGCCTGGACTTTGTTTCTAATCATTTTCTTGTGGCAATCTCCGCACTTTTTGTCATTGGCTATGATGAAGGTGGAGGATTACCGAGCAGGCGGTATCCCAATGCTTCCGGTGGTACGCGGATTTGAAGAGACAAAGCGTCAGATGTTCTTCTGGGGTGCTGCACTACTGCCGGCATCACTCATTTTATTCCTATATGGGAATGTAGGCATGTTATATTTTATTGTCGCATCCATCATGGGGATTATTTATGTAGTGTTTCTCTTCCAAGGTTTTTCTGCCAAGGATGATATGGCATGGGCGAAAAAGCTATTTGGTTATTCGCTCATTTACTTAACAGTGATGTGTGCAGCCATGGTTATCAGCGCTATTTTGGTTCACTTATAAAAAAGTTTGAAAAGTTGACATGTTTATCACACATTAATATAGGAACATCTCTTGCAAAGCGGGGGATGTTTCTTTACTGTTAAAGGAAGTAAGAAAAAATTCGGAATAAAGGAATTTATTAAAAAGATGGCGGTTACATTTTTGCGCCAGCTAGGTTCGTTGCTTCTTCAAAACGATTTGCTACATTAATAAAAGAGGTATGGAAATGGACAAAAATGTAAAACGATTAGCGATCCTCTCGACCCTTGTTATGTTTATCGTGATGATTGCCGGTTCTTTAGTAACCAAAACTAATTCTGGTCTCGGCTGTGGAAATGATTGGCCACTGTGTAACGGGAAGTTTGTTCCCTCCTATGCTTTGGAGTCGATCATTGAATATGTTCATCGATTAACCACCGGTCTAGCAGGGATTGTAGTGGTTGTCTTTTCTATTTACTCGATCTTTACATACAAGGGCAATAAAGAAGTATTAGGGCTAGCAATTTTCGGAATGTTTTTTATTGTAGTAGAATCTATCCTAGGAGCCTCTGCAGTCATTTGGCCACAATCTTCACCTGTCTTAGCTCTTCATTTTGGCTTTTCTTTACTCGCCTATACAGGGGTATTTATGCTCACGATGTTTGTGATTAATCATGAACGCCTCCAGAAAATAATCAAGGGAACTGTTACAAAAGGCTTTGGTTTATATGTGTGGATGGTAAGTTTATACGCTTACGGGGTTGTGTATTTGGGTGCCTACGTGCGTCATACAGGCTCCAGCTTGGGCTGTTCGGGCTGGCCGCTTTGTAATGGGAAGCTTATTCCAGAATTAAGCGGTCAGGTAGGTGTTCAGTTTGTACATAGGGTGGCTGCTGCTGTATTGGTGCTGTTGATTATCGGAATTTATGTATATGCTGCCAAACATTATAAAGAATCACGCAAAGATATTTATACCTGCTCTAAGCTAGCGCTTGTATTGGTTATTCTTCAAGTTCTTAGTGGAGGCTTAGTGGTATTTGCTAATTTAGAATTATATGCTACTTTGACACATTCTGCTATCATTACAGTATTTTTTGGCATACTATGCTACTTAGGCTTACAGACATTGAAGAGGCCATCCTAAAAAGCGGAAATGGAAAAGAGCGAGGTGTTCTCGCTCTTTTTCTTTGGTAGACGGATGAGTAGCTGAGGAAGCCTAATCATCCTCCATGTATTCGTCCTGCAAGACGGAGTAAACCTTTGAATCCCGCAGTTCCCCTTTGATTAACACATTTTTACGAAGTGTTCCTTCATAAACCATCCCCAATCGTTGCATGACACGCTCAGATAGCGTGTTAGTTGCTTCACATTTACCTTCCATGCGAACGAGACCAATTTCTTTAAACCCATAAGCCATTACTGCCCGAAGCGATTCGTAGGTCATTCCTTTTCCGCGATAGTCAGGATGAAGGACTGCACCTAATGAAGCGCTTTTTTCTTTTTCTGCATATTGAAAAAGACCTGCGACTCCAATGGTTTTACCAGATTCTCGATGATAGATCGCCCAAATAAAAGCTTTTTTCTCTGCGCAATCGGCCATTCGTTTTTCTAAGTACAGAACCGTATCTAATTTGCTTTTATGGATTTTTCTAGGAACGTGATGCGTGGTTTCTTCCTTTGAAAAGATTTCAAAAAGGTCATCGGCCTGATGCAAGGATAGATGGAGGAGCATGAGTCGTTCGGTTACGAGAACAGGGTAGTCGGTTATCATTGATCCAACTCCTTTATATGTATTAGTTCCTTGAACCTATTTTTTCTTATTCTATGTATATCACAGGTTTTGGTAGAAACAAAAGAATATCTCCAAAACTTTCATCACTATCTTTTCTGAAGCAACCCTCTTACTTCTGGTACAATAGGTAAAAGCAAACAAATGATCGATAGAGGTGGAAAGATGCGTATTTTGCATACAGCAGACTGGCACTTCGGCAGATTGCTAGAAGGTCGGGATAGACGTATAGAACAAGCGGCTTTTGTAGACGAACTATGCCAGATTGTTGAGGATAAACAAATAGATTTAGTAGTGATAGCAGGTGATGTATATGACTCTGTAAACCCACCGGCATGGGCGGAGGAGCTGTATTATGAAGCCTTAGAGAGATTGTCAGCAGAAGGTAAGCGCGGGGTAGTCGTTATTGCAGGTAATCACGACCAACCAGAACGGGTGCGCGCTGCTTCGCCACTAGCTCATAAGCATGGAATTGTGTTGCTTGGGTTGCCTAAGGAGCTACCTTTGCTTACTAAGGCTGAGGCGTCAGCAGATAAAGTAAGAATCATCGATGGAGGATCATCTTGGTTTGAGATTGCTATTCCAGGAGTAGACCATACCGCAGTAGTGGTGGCTTTATCATATCCTTCAGAAGCACGATTAAAAGAATTGATAAGTGAAAGCTTTACACCAGAGCAAATGCAACAGGCATTTAGCGAGAGAATCAAGGACCTCCTCCATGATTTAGCCAGCCATTTTCGGCAGGATACGGTCAATATTATAACAAGCCATCTGTTTGCTATGGGCGGAATGGAGACTGACTCGGAGCGTCCCATCCAGATTGGTGGGACACATACTGTCTCGCTGGATGCGTTTCCTCCACAAGCAGATTATGTTGCTTTAGGACATTTGCACCGTTTGCAAAAACTAAGTGAAGCACCATTGATTCGCTATAGTGGCTCACCGTTATCGTACAGCTTTTCGGAGGCGGGACAAAGCAAGGCGGTGGTGATGGTGGAGATTATTCCGGGTCAGCAGCCGACAGAAGAAATTATTTATTTAAAATGCGGTCGTACTCTAGCAAGATGGAAAGCGACTGGCGGAATAGCAGAGGTTGAAAAGTGGCTGGAGGAAGGAAAAGATGCAGATTGTTGGATTGATTTAGAAATTCACGTGGATGATGTGATTGATCCAGCAGAGTTTCAACGTATTCGTAAGCTGAGCGATAACTTTGTAAAGGTACAGCGCGTGCTGGTTGTCTCCACAGAACAAGAGAGGCAGGAAATAGAAAAACGCGAGGAATTAAATCCCGTACAGCTTTTTACTCGTTTCTATGAACGAAAGCGTGGAACATCACCAGATGAACAGGTTATTCAATTATTTTCCCGTATGATGATAGCCTCTGATGCTGAGACAAAGAAACAGCCAGGAGGAGATGAATAATGAAGCCTATTTACTTGAAGCTATCAGGATTAAATAGTTATCGAGATTTGCAGGAGATTGATTTTGAAACGTTGTGTGAAGCCGGATTGTTTGGGATTTTTGGCCCTACTGGTAGCGGTAAATCCAGCATTTTAGACGCGATTACGCTGGCGTTGTATGGACAGGTTGTTCGTACAGGGGGAGGTTCGCATCCGCATGAGGTTCTCAATCAATTGGAGTCACGGCTATTTGTCTCCTTTACCTTTGAATTAGGAGGGGCGAGCCAACGACAGCGCTTTACCATCGAGAGGGAGTTTGGTCTAAATAAAAATGGTAATCGAAAGCAGCCGGAAGTACGTTTAATTCAACACGGCTTACTTGATGGTGAACAAGATCAGGTGCTGGAATCTAAAGCAACAGCAGCTACATCCATGATCGAGAACCTGGTGGGTTTAACCATTCATGATTTCACACGGGCAGTCGTGCTACCGCAAGGCCAATTTTCTAAGTTTTTGACCTTAAAAGGCAGTGAGCGAAATGAAATGCTCCAGCGAATTTTTCATTTGCACGAGTATGGCGAAAAGCTGATGCAACGGGTCAAGGAGCAGATAGACAGCAATAAAGCCTCTCTACATCAGTTAGAAGTGGAAGAAGCACGGCTGGGTGATGCGAGTGAGGAGGCTGTTGAAGCGGCGACTCAGGAGGCAGCAGGATTAGAGAAGGAATATGCGGAAGCGGAGCAGATTCACAAGGCTTTGTTGAATCAAAAGAATGAATGGGAACAAATTCGCAAGTGGCAGTTCGAATTGGGGGAAATCCAACAAAAGCTGACACAGCTTGAAGAGAAGGCTCAGCAAATCATGCTGCGAAAAAATGAAATAGCTAGACTGGAGGCATCTATTTCTCTTTATCCATTGGTGCAAAAGGAACGACAGACGATAAAGCTATGGGAAGATGGTAAGCAACAGTTACTAGCAAAACGGGTGGAACGGGAGCAAGTAGAGCTGCGTTGCCAAGAGGCTGAACAAGTAAGTCAACAAGCCCAACAACGATTGCGACAAGAGGAGCCACAGCTCATTCAGAAGCGAATCGAACTACAGCAAGCCGCAGAGTGGGAGCAAGAAATAGTAAAATTGGCTCAGGAAATCGGGCAATACCAGACAGAGATCCGTTTATTACAGCAGCAAATAGATCAGGATGAAGCTATGCTGTCAGAACTTGATCAGCAAAGAGCGGTAGTAGCTCAGGACCTGCAAAAGATTGATGCTGAATGGCAACAGACCACATTACGTTCAGAGGAACGCAAAGCGATTCGTGCGATGCAACAGGCCAAAATTGCCTTTGTTCAGGAAGAGCAACGTTTTGTAAGCACTGAGCGTGAAGCAACAGAGCTGTCTCAAAAGGTACAGCTTGGTCAAACCCGATTAAAAGAAGCAGATAGCTTCTATATTCATGCTCATGAAAAACGTAAAGAGACCGAAATCGCGGTAGTTGAAAAAGAGGCTCAGCCGATCAGAAGTGAAGAAGACATTACTCGATTACGTGAACAGCTTGTAGATGTAAAACGGATCGGCATTGATTGGCGTGGCTTCGAAAAAAAACAGGATGATTGGCGGTTAAAATGGACGGAATGGACTGCTTCACATGCGGATGTAACAACCAGATTACAGCAGGCAGAACAAACGTTGAACCACATAGAAAGCAAGAGAGGGGCTAGCCAGGATCAGTTAAAAGAGTGGGAGACGCAATGGGATTCTTGGCAGCAGGCTAATATGGCTCATGCGTTGCGTTTACAGCTAAGAGCTAATGAAGAGTGCCCGGTTTGTGGATCAACGCATCATCCTTATAAGGATACAGATACGGATACGGGCAATATCGTGCAGACAACAGCCCAAGCTCCTTCGCTACAACAGCAGGAAACGGCTTTACGTGATCGTCGGGCCAACTTAGATCACATGCTGGAACAAGTGGAAGAGGAATGGAGGAGTACCTCGGAGGCTTGTCAGCAGATAAGAGTCGAGCTGGCTGGGTTATTGGAACGAAAGGATTCCTTGCAAAAGGAAAATGCACAGATTGATCAAGATTTGCAGCATATCAAACACCAATTAATTCAATTGGGTGAAGAGTGGGTTGTAGCGTCTGTCGATGAATTGGGAGGGAAGTTCAAACAGGTTAGTCAAGAAGTAAAAGAACTCTCAGAACAACGTCACAGCCATGTGAAGCAGCTAGATGAATTGCAAAAGCTTCTTCGTGAGCAACGTGATGAAGAGCTGGAAAAAAAGGCGCAACAACAAAAAATCACCGCTTGGCTAGAGGGTCAGCAGGAGCAGCTACAACAAGTTAACAAGCGTCTATTGGATCATCAAAAGGCTTTATTAACGGCAGAACAGCAATTGGATGAACTACGGGGGGAAATTCCACGTGATCAGATTGAAGCTCATCACGCCAGAATGGAAAAGATGGAGCAAAGACAGGAAGAGCTGCGTACGCTACGAGTGAATCTGGAAAAATCCCTTGAGGAATTACAGCAACAAAAACAAGTTCAGATAGAACAGCGCGGAGAAAAACAAGCCAGACTAACAGCGTTACATCAACGCTATGACGATCGAGAGGCACAATATAAAGCTAAACAAGAGCAATGGCAGATACGTACACAAGGTAGACCGGCTAATGAATTATTGCAGTTGTTGGAGCAGAATCTACAAGAGCTACAGACAGCAGCAGAACAAGCCGATACTCTAAAGCTTCAACTAACAAATCAGCGGCAACAATTGATGGAATCATTAGTTTCATTAGAAGAAACAAATTTACAGCTTACGAAGCAAGCTAAGGAATTGGAATTGGAAGTTGAACAAGCTTTGTCGCATGCTATGTTTGCTGATCGGGAAACCGTCTATGAATATTATGAGCGCCGAGCTTTATTGGGGTCGTATCAGACAGAGGTAGAAAGCTACCAAAAACAGCTAACGGAATTGGCATATGCTAAGACACGCTTGGTTGAATCTCTTGCTGATCGGTCTGTAAGCGAGGAGTCTTACAATGAGCTATATACCTCCTTTTCAGAAGGAGAGCAACGCTTGTCTGCATGTAGGGAAGCTTTAACACTGGCAAAAGAGAGACTTCTAATCGTGCAACAAAATCACGAGAAATGGAAAAAAATAGAGAAGGAATTCGGTGCTGTCATTGATGAGCAGAGTCGTTTAGAAGAGTTACGAAAGCTGTTTGAAGGAAAAGCATTTGTTCAGTATATTGCTGAAGAAAAGATGATGACGATCGCCCGTGATGCTACCTATCATTTAGGACGTATGACGAAAGGCCGCTATGCACTGGAAATTGGAGATGGTGGAGAATTCGTATTGCGAGATGAAGCAGCGGGTGGACTGCGCCGTGCTGTTAACACTCTATCTGGAGGGGAAACATTCTTAACGGCTTTATCTCTAGCATTGGCCTTATCAGTTGAAATTCAAATGCGGGGAGGTCGTTTGGAATTCTTCTTCTTAGATGAAGGGTTTGGAACCTTAGATCCTGAATTGCTAGAGGTTGTCTTGGATGCTTTAGAGAAGCTAAGAATGAGCCAATTTACGATAGGATTAATTAGCCATGTACCGGAACTAAAATTGCGTATGCCGCGACGGCTGGTCATTACCCCTGCTGAACCGCTTGGGTCTGGTAGTCGCATTCATATGGAGATGGAATAGGAGGGGAGACAATTGGCTGTACAGTTTTTACTAGGTCGGGCAGGTACCGGCAAGACGGCTGCGATCTATTCTGACGTAATAAAAAAGCTCGATGAGGAACGGATGGGTCCCCCTCTAATCTACTTGGTTCCCGAGCAATCAACTTTTCAGGAAGAATATAAATTAATTAATTTGCCCGGGTATTCGAGTCATATCAGGGCACAGGTGTTAAGCTTTGGCCGTCTTTCCTACCGAATATTACAGGAGGTTGGGGGACTGACAACGTTGCCTATTGATGAACGTGGTAAGCAGATGGTGCTACGTCTGCTATTAGAACGTTATCAGGATGAATTAAAGGTGTTTCATCGGTCTGCCTTGCAGCCAGGATTTGCTGAAGAATTGGTACAGATGATCAGTGAATGTAAAAAGTATAGTGTCAGTCTGGAAATGCTGGAGCAGCTACAAATAGAAAATGCAACCCTTCAGCATAAATTACATGATTTGCTATTAATCATGAGGGCGTATGAAGAGTATGTTGCAGATAAATATTTTGATAGTGATGAACTTTATTCCACAGTTGCCAGCAAGCTAGCTCAATCTAGTTTTATTGCAGATGCAGAGATTTGGATTGATGGTTTTAGTGGTTTTACAAAACAGGAATATGCGTTAATTGAGCAATTGATGTACTGCGCTAAACAAGTAAATATAACTTTGTGTTTAGACCCGCAGGATCGAATGAAACCGCTAGATGATCTTTCGCATTTCTATCCAACAATGGAAACGTATCAAAAGCTACTAGATATTGCGATGCGAGGCAATATTCCAATTGAGGAGCCGCGTTTGTTTGAGCATAACCATCGTGTTACTAGTAGTCCATGGCTTGCACAGGTAGAACAAAAATATTTTGACTGGAAAAAGCCTGCTGTTCTGCCTTCACCTAAGCATGTTGACGAGGTAAAGCTGTTTACAGCCGCCAATCGCAGGGCTGAGGTACAAGCGGTCGCTCTGCAAATTTTGTCACTTGCACGTGATTATGGCTACCGGTATCGTGATATGGCTGTGCTTTTGCGAGAAATGGGTACTTATTCTGAAGAAATTGCTCATGTATTTACGAGCTATGATATACCATACTTTCTTGATCAAAAGAGAACCGTAAGCCATCATCCTTTGATTGAATTTATTCGTTCATCACTTGAGGTGATCTCTAAAAATTGGAGATATGACGCCGTCTTTCGTTGTTTAAAAACTGATTTACTGTCCCCGTTGAATCAGCCGCTTAGCCAATCGAGGGCTGAGATTGATTTACTAGAAAACTATGTGCTGAGCTATGGCATTCAGGGATATTATTGGTCCATGGATGAGTGGGGGTTTCACGGAACTAATACTCTATACGAGCAAATTGAATCCATACGTCAACAATATGCGACACCTCTTACAACATTTGAGGCTAATATGAGAGTGGCTTGCAAAGCGGGTGTACGCCAAATGGCGACCGTCCTATATGAATTTTTACAAATGCAGGATGTTCCTACCAAACTGGAGGAGTGGCAGGAGCAGGCCGAATTAGAAGGTGATTTGGAAGCTGTCCGTGAGCACGAGCAGGTTTACAATGATGTGATGGATTTATTGGATCAGATTGTAGAAGTAATGGGCGATGAACAAATGGAGCTTGTTACATTTGCTCGGATCATTGATACAGGTCTGGATAGTATTCGTCTTGCCTTAGTTCCTCCTTCGCTGGATCAAGTGGTCATTGGGTCCATGGAGCGCTCCCGTCAACCTGACGTAAAAGCTTTGTTCTTGATGGGAGCAAATGAAGGTGTGATCCCCCTACGTCCCAAAGAAGAAGGGATTTTAAACGAAGCGGAGCGAGAAAAGCTGGAAAAGGCAGGTATTGAACTAGCACCAACAGCGAAGCGAAAGCTAATGAATGAGCAATATCTTCTCTATCGTGCAATGACACGACCATCGGAGCGACTATGGATTAGTTGCTCGCTGGCTGATGAAGAAGGCAAAGCCCTGTTACCATCTAGCTTGTACGAAGAGATGAAAAAGACCTTACCTGGCCTTACGATTGGATATTTTCACAACGAACCAACTGCAGAACCGCAGTTGGATATAGGATTGCTGGGAAGACCGCGACAGGTGTTTAGTCATTTACTAACATTAATTCGTCAATTAAAAAAAGGAATTTCGCTTCCTCCATTTTGGTGGGAGGTGTATGACTGGTTCCTTGAGCATGCAGAAGATGAAAAACGTGAGAAATGGCTGTTATCGGGGCTGGGATACCAAAACCGTGCTTATCCACTTTCCAAAGAAGTTAGTCGTTCCTTATACGGAAATGAGATTCGGGTAAGTGTTTCCCGATTAGAACGATTCCAAGCCTGTGCCTATTCTCATTTTTCCTCACATGGTCTGCGGCTAAGTGAACGTCAAATGTATCGTCTCGAAAGATTTGATGTTGGTGAGCTTTTTCATGCATCTTTGAAAATGGCAGTAGAGCAAATGAACAAACAGCAGGTTAATTGGAGTGATATGACGGAGCAAGGTAGCATGCAGTTGGCTGATCAGGTGGTGGAGGAGCTTGTTCCACAAACCAGAAGCAGTATTTTGCAACGCACGGCTCGTTATCGTTATGTCACAAAGAAATTAAAACGTGCTGTTGGGCGTGCGATCTCTGTACTGGGTGAGCATGCACGAAGAAGTCAATTTGAACCGATCGGTTTGGAAATTGCTTTTGGGCCTGGCGGAGAAATTCCGGGGCTGACTCTGGAGCTGGAGGATGGAATCAAATTACATTTGTTAGGTAGAATTGACCGAATTGATCACTCTGTAGGAACAGAAACTGAATTTTTACGTGTGATTGACTATAAATCGGGCCCGAAAGCCCTTGTTTTGTCCGATGTGTGGAATGGATTGAATCTTCAATTGCTAGTATATCTGGATGTGGCTGTGAGCAACGCTGAGAAATGGGTAGGCAAGCAGGCTGAAGTAGGCGGTGTCTTCTATTATCAAGTAGCAGATCCGTTTGTTGCTGCTAAACAAATGCTATCAGCCGAGCAGGTGGAAGCGGAACGGCAGAATAAGCTGAAAATGAAGGGGCTTATGCTAGCGGACTCACAATTAGCACGCTTAATGGATAGCCAAACGGAATCGGGGAATTCTGATCTGCTTCCGTTTGGGATCAAAAAGGATGGAAGCTTCACACAATATTCATCAGTAGCTTCCAAGGAGCAGTTTGATCTCCTGCAAAAATTTGTGCGCAAATGTATTGTGAAGCTGGGGAAACGATTAACGGATGGAGATATAAGCATCGCGCCTTATATGCAGGGGCCAAGACTTGCATGTCAGACTTGTGCGTATAAGTCGGTTTGTCAGTTCGATAGTTTATTGGAAGGCAATCAGCCACGTTTATTAAGTAAAAAGACCGATAAGGAAGTTTGGGAGTTAATTCGTGAAGAAGTCTACGAACAAGATGACGAGGGAAGGGAGGTAGGAGCATGAGTGAGCAGGATAATGTAGTGGAACAAAAGCCGAGTCATTGGACGGATGAGCAGTGGAGAGCCATTATCGAAAAGGGGGATAACCTGCTGGTAGCTGCCGCTGCTGGTTCTGGTAAAACCTCAGTTTTAGTAGAGCGGATTATTCGTAAAATCTCTGATGTTAACGATGCTGTAGGAGTGGACCAGTTACTGGTTGTAACATTTACAAATGCGGCTGCTGCCGAAATGCGCCACCGAATTGGCGATGCTCTGCGTAAAGCCTTGGAAAGCGATCCTACCTCTGCCCATTTACGTAAGCAATTGGTTTTACTGCAACGAGCAACTATTACCACGTTGCATTCTTTTTGTTTGGGCTTGTTACGTCAATATTATTTCATAGTGGAGCTTGATCCAGGGTTTCGCATTGCAGATCAAATGGAGGCAGAATTACTGCGTCAGGATGTATTAGAAGAGCAATTTGAACACTGGTATGAATCTGATGAAAGCTTTGCAGCATTAGCTGACGTGATGGTAGAGGGCCAGGATGACGATGCGTTAATGGGGTTATTTATGCGATTGTTTGACTTCTCCCAAAGTCATCCGCATCCAGATCGTTGGCTAAAAAATGCAGCCGATATGTTTGCCCATACACAAGTGGAAGAGTTACACGAATCTCCTTGGGTCGTGACATTGACAGGGGCTATTTCTTTAGAGTTATCTGCCCTTGAGTCGCAAGTAAAAAAAGCAATAGCTCTTGCAGAAGAACCAGACGGACCTGGAGCATATACGCCTTTATTACAGCAGGAGCTTACTTGTATTCATCAAGCGAAATGTGCTGCTGAGCAAGGCTGGAAGCAGTTAGATGACAGTATGAGAAGCATTGCATTCGGTCGATTGCCAGCAGTAAAGGATGCTGACCCGCTGCTTAAAGAACAAGTCCAAAAACTACGCAATGGTGTAAAAGATAAAATAAAGAAGCTACTGGAAGAATATTTCACGATGACGCCTGAGCAATATGCGACAGACCTCAACCGAATGGCTCCTTATATGCATACACTGGCTCGGCTTGTTAGTGAGTTTAAACAGGCCTTTCGACAAGCTAAGCAAGAACGGGCTCTTGTTGATTTTAGCGATCTGGAGCATATGGCACTGCGAATTTTGCAGCAGGAACAAGAGGATGGCAGCTTCGTCCCCTCTGCCATTGCTATGCAGCTACAGGAACAATTTGCTGAAGTGCTAGTCGATGAGTATCAGGATATCAATCTTGTGCAGGAAACGATTTTACAGTTGGTCTCAAGGAAAGAGACAGCAGGAGTGGCAGCAAATCGTTTCATGGTAGGGGATGTTAAACAGAGTATCTATCGCTTCCGACTTGCTGAGCCTAATCTCTTTATGCAAAAGTACGATTCGTATGAAACGAATGAAGAAAAGGACCCTTTCGCTCCTAAGGAAAAGAGTGTGCCTTTGGAGCTGAAGGGAAAGCGAATTGATTTGGCCGCTAACTTCCGCAGTCGAAAGGAAGTAGTGGATGCTGTCAATTATCTGTTTCGTCTAGTCATGACTCCGCGTGTAGGTGAGATTACTTACGATCAATCGGCAGAATTGATTGGTCGAGCTTCCTATCCAGAGATAGAGCCAGAGCAATTGGTGGTAGAAGTACATTTAATCGATCGTACGGGGGTTGAATCGGAGGAGTCCAGTTTAGGGCAAGTGTCAGAGCGAGCAGGTACTAGCTCTACAGGAAGTATAGATAGCTACGATAGTGAAGGAGAAGCTCTACCTACTCTTGAAGAGGAAGCCTCTGTTGCTCAGCTAGAAGCACGTTTAATTGCCAAGCGTATTAAGGAATGGCTAGAGCCTGGTGTGGGCGGTCAGCCGTTACTTGTATTTGATAAGAAAACACAGGGAATGCGTCCCCTAGAATATCGGGATATTGTTATTTTGCTTCGAGCTACCGCGGGCTGGGGACAAGCAATAGCAGACGAATGTAAGCAGGCTGGAATACCTATCTATGTAGAACAGAATCAGGGTTACTTTTCCGCGAATGAAGTGGATGTAATCATGTCATTATTACGTGTCATAGATAATCCAAAGCAGGATATCCCATTAACAGCGGTACTTCGCTCTCCTCTTATTGGCCTTAGCGAAGAAGATTTAGCTCAGATTCGAGTGTTGACTCCTACGGGGCCCTTTTATCAGGCAGTCGAACAGTATGTTATGACCGAGGAGGAGCAGTTGAATCGGGTCGTAATGGCCAAGCTTCGCCGATTCTATCGGATGGTGCAGGGCTGGCGAACAAGGGGAAGACGAAGCTCGGTAGCAGAGTTATTGTCTGATATTTATACAGAGACAGGCTATGTTGATTATGTAGCATCACTAGAAAATGGATCACAGCGCCAGGCAAATCTACGCGCTTTATATGATAGAGCGAAGCAATACGAAGCTACCTCATATCGTGGATTGTTTCGATTTTTACGCTTTATTGATCGAATGCAGGAGCAAGAGAATGATCTTGGAGAGGCGCGGACCATTACAGAAAGTGAAAATGTAGTCCGTTTAATGACGATCCATAAAAGTAAGGGATTGGAGTTTCCGGTCGTATTTGTGGCTGGAATGGGTAAACAGTTTAACCAAAGCGATATGAAAGGTCGTTTTTTACTGCACAAGGACTTGGGCTTTGGCCCACAGGTGGCCGACGCGGTTTTGCGCCTGCGTTATCCAAGCTTAGCTTTTTTAGGAATTCGTCAAAAGCTTAAATTAGAGATGCTAGCTGAAGAGATGCGTGTACTGTATGTTGCGCTGACTAGGGCTAGAGAAAAGCTTATCCTTGTAGGCTCAGCTAAGGACTTGAGCAAATCAGCCATCGCCTGGTGCAGCCAGTCTACTGATAAAGAGACCCTATCTGATGAAGATTTAATCCAAGCGAAAGGATATCTTGATTGGATTGGTCGAGCATTAGTCCGGCACAAACATGGAGAACCTTTACGCTTGTTGTGCCCAGAAAGTCAGGATATTTCCTCGATACCGCTAGTGCGAGATCCGTCTGTGTGGCAGTTTCAGTTTTATCAGCCGAGTGATCTGATGGCGATAACCGAACAAAGTGAGCATGATGAGGAGGTTTTCTCCTTATTGCAGAAACGAAAGCCAGTTCCTGATCATCCACATGCAGAGGAATGGCGTGATCAAATTAGGTCTGTACTGGAGTGGCAGTATGCTTCACAGGTTGTGTCACAGGTGCCGGCTAAATGGACTGTTAGCGAATTGAAGAGCCAAGCTGTAAATCTAGCCGATGGAGCAGAAGGAGCTGGAGTGAAGCTTGATTGGGAGAATGAGCGTATTGACACGCAATCTCAAGTGGTAGCAGGAATAGAAAGCCAAATAGATAGACAGCTAACCACTCAGGCTGCAGCCGAAGAGCGCGGTCACCTTAATGCAAGCCCTGAGCAAATAGCAGAGGGTCCAAGGCTACGTCAATCAAGGCTCACAAAGAAGCCGAGATTTCTAACTGAAATGGACAAGAAGAGCAAGGATATAAACAGCGAAAAATGTGATCCGAAAATCATAACAAATAATGATTCTGTAATCATCAAGGAAGAAAGACGCGAGAAGCTGGTAAATCAAACGAAGTATGAAAAACCTATTTTTACGAAGGCAGAAATAGGTACCTTTACGCATTTGATTATGCAAAATCTACAGTTGAATAGAGCCTTGGATCAGGCGGACGTTACTGATCAAATCGAGCAGATGATAGCAGGACAGATGTTGACTAGGGAACAAGCCAATGTGGTGGATATTGCTTCTATAGCTCGTTTTTTTGCCAGTGATTTAGGACAGCGCATGCAAAAGGCTACCAAGGTGTACAGAGAGCTACCATTTACGCTTGCCGTCCCTTTACGTGATATTAGATCTCGCTTGCTTGCTGAACAAGCAGAATTATTATTATCTGATTCAGGTGACGAACGGGTACTTGTGCAGGGGGTAATTGATTGTGTCATTCGTGAGGCAGACGGTGGATTGACTTTGATCGATTATAAAACAGATCGATTACCAGCAGATGAGACTAAAGCAGCTCAGATGCTTCGGACAAGATACAAGGAGCAAATAAGCTTGTACACACTCGCTCTTGAGGAGAGCTGGAAAGAGCCAGTTGCGAACCGCTATTTGATAGCTATGTCAACAGGACTTGCGGTTCCATTGCATGAAGAGTAAGGACGATTGAAAAAACGAAGAGGTTTCCCGAAAATCGAAATGAAAGAGGGAAGCCTCTTCGTTTTACTTTTTATCTTGTTTAATCAGCACCATCATAGTGAGTACAATACAAGTCAGAAGGCTAGTGATGCCGATCGTAGCACCAATAAATGCAATTCCCAAGCCTTCAAATCCACTTACATTGATGCTATATAGAACTGCTATACTGCTGACAATAAATACGACCGTTGAAGGGATATACATAAGAAACAAGGTTCCAGGTTTTTTGATGTACAGAAAGTAGGAAATGGAGAATAAGCCCAAAAAGGTAATGATAGCGATCATGATTATGCCTAACAAATAAACATCACCATCCTTGTGTTGTTGGCTTAGTTTATCCAATTTTTAAACAGGAAATTTAGTGATGAGTAATCACGTTACCGGCAACATGTGAGTTTTCTTATCTGTTGACCGCAACTTCCCTCGATTTTTAGCGTACTAGTATGGAGGGGGAAGAAAGATATGGAAAGTAGAGAATATATGGAGTTTATGGGGGCCTTAACTGCAATAGCGCTACCTGTCTCCTTAGGATTATTGCTTGCCTATTTTATTCGGAAACTGCCTGAATGGTTCAAGTGATGATGACATTCTTTTCGTACCGCATGATTTCTTCTATTGCTGGCATCATAGATGATAGATTCATCATAATTACTAACATAGAAAAGCAGGTATGGTCCTTTGCTATATGCGAAAAGACATGCCTGCTTTTACATTTCTACATATAAAAAAAGAGATAATAACATGTTGGGAAGGCCTACTAAAAAAAAATGTACGGCCCACATTTGCTGTTTTTTGTGTTTTTTATCATAAAAAAGAGAGCGTTCATGCATTCTGCTACTATCTAATAGAAAGGTAGAAATGAATGCGCTGATCCCCCAGAATAAGGCACCAAGGATAACAGCTACTTTAAGCATGAGCAGGTGGTCTTGAATGAGTAATGAGACGAGGAGTGAGACAAGTAAACCTAAACTTAATGATTTTAACATGAATCCCCTCTCCTTTCTCACTCATTTTTACGCTTGGCAGGCCGAAAAGGTTACAGGAAAAAATGCCATAAATCTGTTCTTTATTACGGTGATTGGATAACGAAGGGGAACGTGCTATACTTTGAAGAAAAAATTCGGGAGGAACCCTACGATGCAACCAATATCTGACAAAGAATGGAACCAATTTAAGCAAAAGCATGAAGATACAGCAATTATGCTAATTACGTGCCCTGATCGTCCCGGGATCGTCTCAACAGTTTCCCGATATCTATATGAACAAGGTGCTAATATCATTCAATCTGACCAATATACAACCGACCCAGAAGGTGGACGCTTTTTCATGCGGATTGAATTTAAGCAAAGCCGTCTACAAGAGTGCTGGGAGTCATTAAATCAGGGGTTTGAACCGATTGCCAAACAGTTTGAGATGGAATGGAAGCTAGTAGAGGCATGCAAGCGTAAGCGTATGGCCATTTTTGTATCGAAAGAAGATCATTGCCTAGTAGAATTGCTGTGGCAGTACAGTGCAGGATACTTACATGCGGATATTGCGATGGTTATCAGTAATCACTTGGATACGAAAGATATTGTAGAAGCGATGGGGATTCCTTTCTATCATATTCCTGTGACAAAGGACACGAAACAAGAAGCTGAGCAAAAGCAAATCGAGCTCATCAAAGGCAAGGTAGATATGATTGTATTAGCTCGTTATATGCAGATTTTATCGCCGACCTTCCTGCAAGATTTTCCATGCCAAATTATCAATATTCACCACTCCTTCTTACCAGCTTTCGTAGGAGCAAAGCCATATGAACGAGCGTATGAGCGTGGCGTTAAATTAATTGGTGCTACTGCGCATTACGTAACGGAAGAACTGGATGCGGGCCCGATTATTGAGCAGGGAGTAGAACGTGTGACTCACCGTGATGATGTAGATGATCTTAAGCGTTTGGGTAAACAAATAGAGCGGACCGTGTTGGCCCGCGCTGTTCATTGGCATTTAGAAGATCGAGTTTTGGTTCATCAAAATAAAACCGTAGTTTTCCCATAAAGATCGGGCAATTCTTGCTGTAGAACGTGGTTGATATAGGAGATGACCTGCTGAGATTCAGGGCCATGTAAAATAATATGACCAGAGTTTGGGAAGTATTGAACAGTGGTTTGCTTGCTCGTCACCTTTCGCTGTAGATACTCTGCGCTAACAGCTTGAACAGTATCATCCCTTTTCCCCTGAATAATGTAGTACGGGCATGTAACACGATGCATCATGAGCTTTGTTTCAGCTAAAAGCCTGCGGAACTGGAGCATGCTAGTAAGCGGAATACGGAACAGGCTAGCCAGATATTTGTTGCTGTAGTTACTGAAGTCTTCTTTTAAATTAGAAAGGGATTGGGGAATATCCCAATAGTAGTATGGTGTACACAGAGTAAACAAGAGTCGAACGGGGTAACGAGCGGCTAGATGGAAGGCAAGTAGGCCACCCATTGAAAAACCGATTATCACTGTGATATCTACGCGCATGCTAAGTCGTTGATAGGCATGCTCGGCTGAATGTATCCATTGCTGGCGAGTTGAATGCTTCAAATGATAACGATCGGTCCCATGACCTTCTAATGTAGGGCATTCAACAGTATAGCCCTGACTACGCAAAAATTGAACGAGAGGTAGCACATCATTCATTTTGCCTGCAAATCCATGTAAAACAAGAAAGCCAAGCGTGGTAGCCATTTGCAAGCTCCTTTCTAAATAAAAAAGGCGACCCAAGGGTTGCCTTTTTTTGCCTAGAATACAGGGATTCTTAACTCTAACAAGCGCAACAGAGGAGATGCTTTTGCATATGTGCAAAGCCAAGCTTACGATGTCTTGTTAGGTTATGCGAAATGAAATGAAAGTAACCGTGTTAGACGATAACGGTTTTTAACTCGTTTGCCACTTGGAAGGAAGCGGCGGTGCAGGCTTTAATATCATCTGCTGTGAAGCCATCCGCTACTTCGATTAAAGTAAGGCCTTCTGACGTTACGTCAAATACTGCACGATCAGTAATAATCCGGTTAACCACTTGTTTCCCGGTTAAAGGGAGCGTGCAGGCAGGAAGAATTTTGCTCTCTCCATGCTTATTTACATGCTCCATGATCACCACAATTTTTTTTGCACCGTGGACCAAATCCATGGCCCCGCCCATTCCTTTTACCATTTTTCCTGGAATCATCCAATTAGCTAAATCACCCTTCTCGGATACCTCCATCGCACCCAGAATGGCCAAATCAATATGACCTCCGCGGATCATGCCAAAGGACTCAGCAGAGGAGAAATAGGAAGCACCAGAAATGGCAGTAACGGTCTCTTTTCCAGCGTTGATCAAATCAGGATCGATATCATCAGCATACGGATAAGGGCCGATGCCCAGTAATCCATTTTCTGATTGTAAAACTACGGTTTTACCCTCCGCAATATAGTTAGCCACCAGTGTAGGCATACCAATTCCCAAATTTACATAAAAACCATCCTCGATTTCCTGAGCGGCACGCATGGCCACTTGCTCGCGAGACAAGGTCATGGATAACTACCTCCTTATTTTAAACAGTGAGTAAGCGTACGATTAAACATTATCAATGTTTGTGATTGTTCGATAATATTTTTAATAATGTTATATCAAGCTTTCTGAACAGTGCGCCGTTCGATACGTTTTTCAAAGGAAGGGGCTTTAATCAAGCGTTGTACGTATATGCTTGGAGTATGAATATGATCAGGGTCAAGTTCACCTGCCGCTACGATTTCTTCCACCTCAACAAGCGTGATTTTACCAGCCGCCGCCATCATTGGATTAAAGTTACGTGCGGTTTTATGATAAATGAGATTACCGAGCGTATCTGCCTTCCAAGCTTTGATTAATGCAAAATCACCGGTAATCGCAGTTTCCATTACGTATTCTTTATCATTAAATATGCGAGTTTCACGTCCTTCGGCAATAGGTGTACCGACACCAGCCGGTGTATAAAAGGCAGGAATGCCAGCCCCACCAGCACGAATTCTTTCCGCTAACGTACCTTGTGGCGTTAATTCTACCTCCAGTTCGCCGGAGAGGAATTGCCGCTCAAATTCTTTGTTCTCCCCTACATAAGAGCTGACCATTTTCTTAATTTGCTTTTGCTGTAGCATGAGGCCAAGCCCCCAATCATCCACGCCGCAATTATTTGAAACCACGGTTAACCCCTTGACCCCTTTATCACGCAAGGCAATGATCAGATTTTCCGGAATACCGCAGAGACCAAACCCACCTACTAATAACGTAGCCCCATCATGAATATCCGCAACCATGTCGTTATATGATTCATAAATCTTTGCCACGATGCACCTCTCCCTCCTGTTTAAAAAAAGCTATCACAGTTTTGTACGATCTGGGATGTGTGTAAGCGTTTTATAAGATGAATTTTATCAGACTATTCAAAAAGATAAAAGGGTAGAACACAACTTTAGCGACCTATCATATCTTTTCTTTTTAAGGTAAGATTACTAAGGATAGATAGAGAGTTTTGAAACGGAGGAAACCTGCATGATAAAAATGTTTGTAAGCGATTTGGATGGCACTTTACTAACAGATGAGAAAAAAATTGATCCGGCCGATCGTGAGGCATTGCTGTTTTTAGCTCAAAAGGGAATCCAAATTTGTATTGCCAGCGGTCGTATTGATAGAGATATTAAATGGGTCATTGAGGAGCTAGGTCATCAGTGCCATCGTGTGAGCCAAAATGGTGGTTTTGTTATTACGCGAGAAGAGCAGTTACTGCATGCTTGCGATTTTGATCCAGAGATGGCTCGGAAATTGTGTGAGACAGGGCAGGAATTCGATGCAATAAGCTTGGTGAGTGTAGGCGATGATGTGTACCTGACGAAAAAAACAGCGTACAAGGAAATAGAAGAGGCTCATAAGGAACAAATTAAAGAGGAGCCAAACCTTATTAATATGTTCAGCGATCAGCTAAAACCAACTAAATTAACATATATCGGTGAAATGGAGACATTAAAGCAATTACAGCAAAAGGTTCATGAGCTCTACCCTGAACAATTTGATTCATTTGTATCCTTTAGCGATTGTCTAGATTTAATGCCTTTACATGTTAGTAAAGGAGATGGTGTAAGCCGATTGATGGACAACCTAGGTCTATCACCGGATGAAGTGGCTTGCATCGGGGATTCCTACAATGATCTGCCTATGTTTGAAGCAGTGACACACAGCTTTGCCATGGGACATGCTGATGAGCCTATTAAAGAAAAAGCGGCTCATACAGTAAAGAGCGTGCGCGAGGCAGCAGAGTGGGTCGCTTTGCAAAACGGCTGGCAGTTGACACCTTCATATTCATCTAAATAGCAGGAATATAAGACGCGGCTTCCACGTATCATGTGGGGCTGCTCTTTTATTTTTGTTTTTGTGGTAATTTTATTTTTTAAATTCCCTATCATTTGGAGCAAGAATAAATAAAGCGAAACAGATGCTCGCGGTAGCCGATGATGAGCTGTCAAAGGGGTAACTTTGCCAGTTATTTGGTAATTGGCGGAATAATAGAAGGAAAAGAAATTATGTAAATGATGGTAATTTAAATCCAAATGAAGGAAGGAAAGAAGAGGATATGGCAGAAATAGAAGATAGACGGGAAAAGCTATGTTCGGAAGATTTTCAACCCTTACTACGTACCAATAGATAACTAAATAACAGGTAACCATGGATTTGGCATAAGCAGTAGACCAAAAAGGGCTGTCAACTCAATGGATAGCCCTTTTTCCATTGGTCAAGCTTTCAGGTATAATAGTGAAAATCAGTTTATTTCACAAAGAGGTGACCCATGAATCGTCGAAAGGGGCTGGTGTACGTATGTATTCTACTATTGGCACTAGCTGTTCAATTTGTATTTTCTTCTCAACCGTATGGACAACAGGATATACGCGGACAATTAAAAAAATATCTCGACCTACATGATGTTCAGGAGAAAGTTGGAAATATTTCATTTCAATATGTAAACAAGGAGGTAAGCTTTGAAAATAATGGTGTAGAAGGAGTTTTAGAATTTTTCATTCGTAAAGGAGGCCATTTCTTTGGTTTTATGTTCATTGGAATCATGCTGTTCCAAGCCATTCGCTATTTCTCTTCCCCTGCTTATTCATTGCCATGGAGCTTGTTTTTAAGCCTATTTTTAGGGGTGCTAGATGAATGGCATCAGTCCTTTACACCCGATCGCTCTGCACTCGTTACGGATGTTGTGCTTGATTTTTCGGGAGCCTTCATTGGCATAATATTTTTATTTGTCTATACAATTTTCAGAAAAAAACAAAAAAGTTTAAAAATGTTGTAACAGAATACTCACAGGTGTTAACATTTTAACGTAGGGTTGATGATAAAATTTAGAAAATCAACCATCATAAAGAGAGATAACACCACTATAGAATTAGGAAAAAGAAGGGAAGTCTGTTAAATGAAAGTACCTGTTGGTATTTCAAACCGTCATATTCACTTATCACAACAAGATCTGGATCAATTATTTGGACCTGGCTATGAACTTAAAAAGCTGAAAGATCTAAAACAAGTTGGTCAGTACGCAGCAGAAGAAACGGTTAACATTGTTGGACCAAAAGGTAGAATTAATAAAGTGCGTGTATTAGGACCGGTACGTAAAGCGACCCAACTAGAAGTATCCCGTACGGACAGCTTTGTCTTGGGTGTAGAGCCTCCAGTACGTGATTCTGGAGACATTAAGGGCAGCCCTGGTATCACTCTCGAAGGTCCTCATGGAACTGTTACCATTGATGAAGGTGTTATCATTGCATTCCGTCACATTCACTTCTCTGAAGAAGAAGCAAAAGAATTTGGCGTAAAAGACAAACAATTTGTTTCCGTTGAAGTTCCAGGAACTCGTTCCATTGTGTTTGAAAATGTATTGTGCCGTGTGCATAAGGATTTCCGTTTGGAATTGCACATTGATACGGACGAAGCCAATGCTGCTGGTCTTAAAAACAACATGGAATTAGAAGTTATTGTACCAGTTGATAATCGTGACACCTATTCTAAGTTTAAAGCACAGGAGAAAAAGCTAAGTCTTGTTCTTAACTGCGGTAGTTCCTCTGTGAAATATCAATTGTTCGAATTGCCTTCCCGTAAGGTAATCGATAAAGGCATTGTAGAAGAAGTAAAACGCGATGCTTATGAACAAGCTATTAATGCTATCTTTGATAAATACAAGCAATACGATATCTCTATGGTATCTCATCGTGTCGTTCACGGTGGAGAGGATTTCAAGGAATCCGTGATTATTACGGACGACGTAAAACAAAAAATTGATGCATTGTCTCGATTTGCACCACTTCATAATCCTATCAATCTACTAGGAATTGAATTGGCGCAAAAAATTCGTCCAGATGCACTACACGTAGCCGTATTTGATACAGCTTTCCATCAAACAATGCCTCCAGTATCATATTTGTACCCATTGCCATATGAGTACTACGAGAAATACGGCATTCGTAAATACGGCTTCCACGGAACGTCTCACCGTTATGTTGTTCAACGTGCTGAGCAATTAATGGGTACTCCAAAAGAAAAATTACGTCTAATTAGTTGTCATATTGGTAGCGGTGCAAGCATCACGGCTGTTCGCTATGGCCAATCCATTGATACATCTATGGGTATGACTCCACTAGCGGGTGTAATGATGGGTACTCGTAGCGGTAACATTGATCCAGGTATCTTGCCATACATCGCTGAAATCGAAAAAACAGATACAGCGGGTGCAATGGAGATTTTGAACAAAGAAAGCGGTGTGCTAGGTTTATCTGGCATCTCCAGCGACTTGCGAGACATTGAAAAAGCAACAGCAGAAGGTAATGAGCGTGCTAAATTAGCACTTGAATTATTCGCTCAACGCCTACATGACTTCATTGGTTTGTACTTGGCTCGCTTAAATGGCATCGACGGTATCATCTTTACAGCAGGTGTGGGCGAAAACAGTGAATTAGTTCGTCAATTGGTATGTAACGGACTAGAATACGCTGGTGTTATTCTTGATAAAGAAGCAAATCGCAACAACAAAGGGGAGGGCTTCATCAACAGTCCTTACTCTCCAGTGAAGATTATGGTAATCCCAACTAATGAAGAATTAGTGATGGCTACCGATGCTTACCAGCTTTTCCTAAATAAAACAGATATGGTACAAGTATAAAAGTGAAGAATGGGCTTTTCATTAAATCGTTTTGTCTGCTATACTTAGGAAATGAGCCTGTATGAAGTGAGGTTCTCGACACTTGGTGAAAAGATAAAAGGAGTGCAAAATGGATGGCAGTAGAAGTTGGAAGCATCATTGAAGGAAAAGTGACGGCAATTAAACCTTTTGGTATGTTTGTTGCTGTGGATGAAACGCAACAAGGACTAGTTCACATTTCCCAAGTTGCAAATGGTTTTGTAAAGGATATTAATGATCACTTTTCCGTTGGAGCTGCTGTGAAGGTTAAAGTACTCTCCATCGATGATGCGGGTAAGATCTCCCTTTCCGTTCGCGCAGCTTTACCAGCACCAGAACGCGAAGCTCGCGACGAACAAAAAGATCGTGGTGGAGAACGTGGCGGCTATCGTGGTGGGGGTAATCGTGGTGGAGACCGTAGCTTCAGTAAGCGTGACACTCCTAAGGACTCGTTTGAGGACAAAATGAAAAAATGGTTGAAGCACAGCGAAGAAAATATAGCTACCATCAATAAAAAACAGAATAAGCGCGGATATTAATCGTAGCGATGTTATAAACAGAAAAGAGGAACTATCATAGTTCCTCTTTTCTTTTTCATGTTTTAGCATAAAATCTGGATAAATATAGAGAACAGGTGGTAATAAAGCATGTGGAGAGAACTTTTGCAGGGTGTTACTGAGATCATTCAAATTACGGAAGAAGAACGAGCTATTCCGCAGGTGGCATTGTTCACAGTAACCTATCGTAGCGATATACACCTAGTAAAAGCACTTTTAGCTATTCCAGATCAGAAATTACAATCTCAGCCTAAAGCAGAAGGTCTTTTGCCAGCCCTTCTATACTGCCGAGGCGGCTATAAAAAAGTCGGAAGAGTTCAGCCAATGCGAATCTCTCAAATGGCAGCTTTCGGCTATGTTATTATTGCTCCTCACTATCGGGGAAATGAGGGCGCCCCTGGTAAAGACGAATTTGGCGGAGCAGAGCTAGAGGATGTGCATCAAGCTTATGGTTTACTTGCTAACATGCCTTTTGTAGATCGCAGCCGGATACATCTGTATGGCTTCTCCAGAGGGGCAATGATGGCACTGCGCGCTAGCATGATACCTAACCGTTTTGCGTCCGTAGTTGTTTGGAGCGGTGTAAGTGATATGCATCTTACGTATGCAGAACGGGAGGATTTGCGGCCCTTGTTGAAAAAAATGATGGGTGACCCAGATTCTGCTCCCGAAGCGTATGAGAGCCGCTCACCAGTGAGGGAGGTAGAAAAAATCACCTGTCCCGTGTTAATCATTCATGGCAAAATCGATCAGAATGTTGGGGTAGAGCATGCGAATCGTTTGGCGAAAGCTCTTGTCCTGCATCATAAACCACATGAGTTGTGGTTGGTAGAGGATGAGTCCCACTTATTTACTTCGGAGCAGATTGGAGAATATACGAAAGCTATGTTTCGTTGGTTAGAAAGCATTTCTATTAAATAGATAATAGGATAAGTAAAGCCAGTTAAATTAACATATCAATGTTTAACTGGCTCTTTTAGTAAAAGTAAATTATTTTAATTATTGACAATATATTGAATTGAAAGTAAATTTAAGTAAAGTTATATTATGCCATTTATAGAAGGGAGGTGAGAGTATGAAAAATTATACAACACCAAAAGTGAAAGTAGTAAACCCTGGCGTAATTGATGTAGTTGATTCTTGTCAATGTGGTGCAAAAAATGGAGCAGGAGCGTAAGACACATAGGCAATATTAGTAATGGCACTACTTGTAAAAATAGTGCCATTACTATTTCTATTAGGAAAGGAATGATACGATGTTAGTAACCGATGATGTATTAACTTTTCCAAGATTAGCTGTCTATCGAGAAAAGGAAGACTATATTATTCATAATTACTTGGTGAGTAGTTGGATTGTGTTGAATCAGCAAGAATATGAAATAGCGCATGAAATGATTTACAACAAAAAGTCACCGCAGGGTTTAATTGATGAACAGTACGATGCAAGTTTGGTAAAAAGGGTCATTGGTTTGATTAGACTGTATAAGATTGATAGCTTTAAGGTAGATACTGAGAACAAGCAAAGTATGCATAAACCTGTACCTAAATCTGTTTATTTTGTTACAACATACAAATGTAATTTAAATTGTGTCTATTGTTATGCAGAAAGTAGCCCCAACAGATCTATGGATAATGATATCTCTACCGAAGAGGCTAAAAGAGTCATCACAGAAGTAAAGGAATTAGGGACAAAAACGATTGTTTTTACAGGGGGAGAGGCATTTTTACGAAAAGATCTCGTGGAATTAATGGAATATTCCGATTCCTTAGGGTTACATGTCCATATGATTTCAAATGGTTCTTTTATTTCTAACAAAGAGATAGCTAACAAAATTGCCGAGATTACGAAATTAGTAACGATAAGCCTTGATTCCATGATCGAGGACGAGCATGACAAAAATAGGGGAAAAGGATCGTGGCAGAAAGCGAAAAAGGCCATTGATTTATTGCTAGAAGCTGGTTGTAAGTTAAAAATTAACCAGACAATCACGAAAAATAATATGGATGCTGTGGAGGACGTAATCGATTATACAAATAAAAATAACATCAGGCTCATTATAGCTCCTGTAGCTTCATTAGGAAGAGGCAAGACTCACGAACACGAATTAAATTATGTGCAACGTATAAAAATCGAAAACACAATCATCAACAAACAACCTAACTTTGATGCTGTTAACCAGTTTTACATTAAAAATCATTGTGGTCACGCGTACAGTGAGTTTTCGGTTGATAGCAAAGGCGATGTATTTCCCTGTAAAATCATGCATAATCCCCAGTTTTTAGGTGGGAATGTAAAAGACAAATCGTTAGAAGAAATTTATTACGAATCTCCAGTCTTTACTGCATCACGAAACAGAATCACGGATAACTTACCGATTTGTGGAAAATGTACATTTAAACATATGTGTGGAGGTGGATGCAGAGCTATCCAATGGAGCGATACAGACAGTATAGATGGCACAAACACGGAAGAATGCAAAATTATAAAAAGTAACTTGAAAAAACATATGTGGAATTATTTTAGAAAATCAAAAGAGGAGGTTCCTTCCTAATGATGTCTCCCTATCAAGTAAACAAAGATATCTTCTATGATCAAAATGCAGAGGGTATATTTGTCCTTACACCTGAAGGACAAACGATATTGTTTGAGGATGAAGTAGCCTGTACACTGTGGACACATATTTGTACGAAAGAAACAATTACGCTTGAAGAGATGCTAAAAGAGATATCGGGAAAATTTAATGTTAATACAGAAAATACGATGATTACAAATGATATACAGATGTTTTTAGATGAATTAGTTAGGCATAGGTTACTTACTACCTAGGTAATGTTTCTATTTGCTATCATGACAACGAAAATGATGGATATCAACGCCAAACAATTTGGGGCATGACCATCTAAGATAATAAGTAAGTACATGCAATCATGCCCTGTAGCATCTAAAAATATTTGTACGTTAAGAAGGAGATTTTGGTTTGGATATCATAAGAATATTCAAAAATAAAAACTATACATATCTTTTTCTGGCGAATGTAACCTCCTCTATGGGCAATAAAATTGGTCTTATCGCATTCACATTATATATTCTTACAAGATTTTCTTCACAGCCTATCTTTGCTACCATTACAGAATTAATGTACTCTCTCCCCATGCTTGTCATTTTCTTGTTCATTGGTGCTGTAGCAGATCGTTTTGACCGCAAAAAGATTGCTTCTTGGGCGGATTTTATTTGTGCTTTTCTTTCTCTAGGATTACTTTTTTCTATTGCCATTGATTCCATCGTCCTTTCCTTTTTCATCATATTTGTGAGGAGTGCAGTCTCTAATTTTTTTGGTCCTGCACAAAGAGCTATCATGCAAGGCATTTTAACCGAAAAGGAATATCCAGTAGCTACCGGTTTAAATCAAATGGTAAACAGTATTCTTATATTAGTAGGCAGTTCCATTAGTATCTTTCTTTATTGGCACATTGGTATAGAGGGAGCAATCTTGGTAGATGCCATATCATATCTGGTATCTGGATTGCTAATCCAATTATGCAATATCAAAGTAGAAATCAGATTGCCAAATGGTGAGAAATCGTGGAAAGATGTATCAATAGTAGCCTTGCTATCAGATTTCAGCAAAGGTGTTCGATATATTTGGAATAATAAACTAGTATTAGCCATATCAAGTGCTTTTTTTCTATTTGGAATTATAAATGCCGGTTATGCACTCATTCCTACTTACGCATTGAAGTATAAACTTGCTCCAGAGTCATATGAGACAGTATTGCTATGGATGGGGATTGTGTCAGGGGTAGGTTCTTTGTTTGGAAGTGTAGTCGGGTCCTATTTAGCAACTAAAATGAAACTATATCACATAGCAGTTCTTTCCCTTATAATTATGGGGAGCTCGGTTGTTTTCTCAGGTCTTACGAACAACGTCTCCATTTTTATTCTCCTTGATTTTTTCATTTCTTTGGCTTTTCCCTTATTAAATATAGGTTTTGGCGGTTGGTTGCCAAGCCTCGTTGACCCCAAAATAATTGGAAGAGTATACGGGTGCCTTACGCCTATGATGATGCTGTCACATTCTGTTACGTTGGGGATTATCGCAGTTACGTTCCCTGTCTATATAAGTGTAAGCTTCTTATTCTTCATACACGGCACATGTATGCTTCTAGCGGCCATTTTTTACTACTATATCTTTCAAAAGAATTTTGCAAATAAGCGAGTTGTTGAGCAACAGATGTAAAAGCGAATAATGGAAACAATTCGTTTGAAAAATCGCTTTTTCCCCCTATGCCCATTCGTTATAATGAAGAGACAAAAGGATGATAACGGATCCATGTAGGTAACTAAAAAAGCGGGGAATTCATGTATGCAGCAAAATTTGTTTGAGCAGTACCAGCATAGTGATATTGATGAATTGGCAGATGTTATAGGTGAATTACTACAAAATCCAATTACCATTGAAGATTTGGATCATCGATTGATTGCTTATAGCTCTCATGGTGATAGTACCGATCCAGCGCGTTGGTCTACGATTATGGGACGGCGTGTGCCAGAAACAGTATTAGCACGGCTCTGGAAGGATGGCGTTTTTCAACAGCTCTTTTCGCAAAAGGACCCCGTACATATTCCTGAAAAGAAAGAGATTGGACTTGGAAAACGGGTTGCAATTGCGATACGCAGAGGCAATGATATCTTGGGCTATATCTGGGCGCAGGAGGTAAATCGTGCCTTGACCTCCTGGGATGATGAAATTCTTCGTCAGGCTGCTAAGGAAGCGGTGCCTCGACTGCTACAACGACAAGGAAAGCGCAAAGCCGAGCAGGATAGACAAAAAGAATTCCTCTGGGAGCTTTTACTTGGTGGACATAGCGAGGAGACGAAGCTGCAACAGAAGGCGATTAATCTACACATGAAGATTGTTCCTCCATTGATGGTTTGTACCATAGAGGTTCTGGAAGGCAAGGGTGAACAGCTGCACCAATTGCTTTATCCTCTATTGATGCGAGATAAAATGTATAGCTTAACAGATGGTTCTCAGCTGATTTTGCTTCTGCAGCACCCTAAAGGGCAAGCTGCTACAGAAGACGCGTTGGTTACTTATTCTGAGCAATTTTTAGGGGAATGTATGTCCAAGCTCACAGATAAGTTTGGAAAGGGAAAAGCCCATATTGGCTGTGGCCGCCCGGTTTGTTCCCTCATTGAAGGGCGTCAAAGCTATCAGGAGGCTTTGCAAATGAATGTGATCAAACGGCTGTTTCCTCAGGAGACAGAGCGGATACTGAGATTTCAGCAATTGGGAATCTACCGTTTCTTGCCTCAGATTAAAAGCTGGAATAAAGAACAAGCCTACAAGAATGATCAGCTAGCTAAACTGCTTTATTATGATCAAGAAAACCAAACGAATTTAACCGAAACGTTGGAGGTCTTTCTCGATCATGTCGGAAAGGTTAACCGAACAGCGGCTCATCTGCATATCCATATTAATACGCTTAGCTATCGTTTAAAGCGCATTGAAGAAATCATGCAGATTGATTTAGATGATCCGAACCTGCGATATTCACTCTATATTGATTTAAAGGTAATGAAGCTGGGATAGTTCTTTTGCGCATTTGTGAAAATTCACAAACGAACGCTTTTTCTCTCAAAAGAATCTCTAATGCCCCCTTTATGAAAACGCTGTATTATTGAGAAGTGAAGAAAATATTGTAAGTGAAAGAGAACTGAGCAGGGGCTATCAAGGGGAGGATTTAATTATGATTATCGGAATTCCTAAAGAGATTAAAAACAATGAGAACCGTGTAGCGATCACGCCTGCTGGAGTGACAGCATTGGTACAAAGCGGTCATCAAGTATTAGTTGAAACAAATGCAGGGCTAGGCAGTGGATTTATTGATACTGAATATCAAGCAGTGGGGGCTACTATCGTTCCAACAGCAGCAGATGCTTGGGCAGCTGATATGGTGATGAAAGTAAAAGAACCACTTGCTTCTGAATATAACTATTTCCGTGAAGGACAAATTTTATTTACTTACTTGCACTTGGCACCAGAACCAGAATTGACCAAAGCATTGGTTGATAAAAAAGTGATTGCGATCGCTTATGAAACCATCCAAATGCCAAATGGCTCACTTCCGCTGTTAATGCCGATGAGTGAAGTAGCAGGACGTATGTCTGTTCAAATCGGAGCTCAATTCCTTGAAAAACCATACGGCGGTAAAGGTGTACTTCTAGGAAGCGTTCCAGGCGTTCCAAAAGGTGAGGTTGTCATTGTCGGTGGTGGTATTGTAGGTACTAACGCTGCGAAAATGGCAGTAGGCTTAGGTGCAAATGTTACGATTTTAGACATTAGTGCTGATCGTCTTCGTCAATTAGATGACCTATTTGGTGGACGTGTTCACACATTGATTTCTAACAGCTTTAACATTGCTAACGCAGTGAAAAAAGCAGATTTGTTAGTAGGAGCAGTTCTAATTCCAGGTGCACGTGCGCCACGTCTGGTAACAGAAGAAATGGTAAAAACAATGGCACCAGGGTCTGTGATCGTTGACGTTGCAATTGACCAAGGTGGTTCTATTGAAACGATTGATCGCATCACTACACATGATAACCCAACCTATGAAAAGCATGGGGTTATTCATTACTCAGTAGCCAATATGCCAGGAGCAGTAGCTCGCACATCTACACTTGCTCTAACAAATGTAACTGTTCCTTATGCTGTGCAAATTGCTAATAAAGGATATGTGGAAGCAATCCGTAGCAACCAAGCTCTAGCAAAAGGTGTTAACGTTATTAATGGTCAAGTAACCTATAAAGCAGTAGCGGATACACACAATCTGCCATTTGTTTCTTTGGAAGATGCGTTACTAGTAGCAAGTAAATAAGAAGTTCCAAATTATAAAAATAATTCATTTGAAAAAGTGCCATACTTTTTGTTAAAAAAGGTATAGCACTTTTTCTTTTTTTGACTTTCTATCCAATGCCAAAGGTTTGTGGTATGCTCTTATATCGAGAACAGAATATGCGTTAGGAGTGAAGTGGCAACAATGTATAAGCACCTAAAAAAGTTTATCTTTAAAATGGATCCTGAATCGGCACACGAGAATGCGATTAATGGACTACGAATGGCTGACAGCATTCCTTTAGGCAAAAAGGTATTAAACATGATGTATGGCTATGAAAATCCAATGCTCGTAAACAAAGTATGGGATATCGTTTTCCCTAATCCGGTAGGACTGGCGGCTGGGTTCGATAAAAATGCCGAGGTGTATATTCCGCTCGGATTAATGGGATTCGGCCATGTAGAAGTCGGCACGTTAACTCCGCTAGCTCAACCAGGTAATGACAAGCCACGTTGTTTTCGCTTAAAGGAAGATCAGGCGATTATCAACCGTATGGGTTTTAATAACCACGGTGTACAAGCAGCAGCGAAATCCTTAAGTCATTATCAGGATGCCTGCATGCCAGTTGGGGTAAACATTGGAAAAAATAAACTAACTCCTAATGATCAAGCAGCAAGTGACTATGAAAAATGCCTCGAAGCGCTCTATCCCTATGGTCATTATTTTGCGATTAATGTAAGCTCACCTAACACTCCTAACTTACGTGACTTGCAGGAAGTAGATAGTTTACGTCATCTTTTGCGGACAATCCGTAAGAAGGCGGATCAGCTAGAGAAATACGGTGCGAAGCGTAAACCAATCCTTTTAAAAGTAGCCCCAGACATGTCGGATGAGCATATGAGCGATGTTGTTTATGTTGCTTTAGAAGAGGGAATGGATGGTTTGATTGCTACCAACACTACTCTGTCTCGAGAGAGTGTTTCCGATCGCAGGCTGGCGAAGGAAGCAGGGGGACTGAGTGGTCCAATGCTATTGCCACGTGCAACCGAATGCGTTCGTGATATTTATAAAGCAGTAGGCGACAAAATGCCTATCATTGGGGTAGGGGGTATCTTCACTGGTGATGATGCGTACCGCATGATGAGAGCAGGTGCGTCTATGACCCAGATTTACACGAGCATGATCTATGTGGGACCTGGTGCTGCCACAGAGATTAACAAGCGTTTGGTTCAGCTTATGAAGCGAGATGGATTTACGCATATTAGTGAAATTATTGGGATTGATCATAAATAAAGGTGCAATTCTACTAAAAGGAGCTCTTTCATTTTGAAAGACTCCTTTTTAATATGCCGATTTTTCTACACATTGCTTTCAAAAATTCTGCTTGGGATTTCCCAAAAACCAGCTACAATATATGTGAGACGATACAATAAGAGAAATGATTATAGGGGGTTAGTGTAATGCGGATACTGATGGTAGGTGCGGGTGCAATTGGTGGATATTTTGGATGTCGTTTAGTGGAGAGTGGCAGGGATGTTACTTTTCTTGTACGTCAAAAACGTAAGGAACAACTAGAAGAGCGAGGTCTAGTTATCCAAAGCGTAAATGGCGATTCCACAGTCCAAACCGCCTTATTAGTAGCTGGAGAAGAAGCGCCCCCTTTTGATGTCATTATGTTATCGCCAAAAGCATACCATCTGGAGGATGTAATCAATGATATTGCTCCCTTTGTGGGTGAGGATACGATGATTATCCCGCTTTTAAATGGAATTGCTCATATGCAGCCATTACAGGAGCATTTTGGGGCAGAAAAGGTATTGGGCGGATTGTGTTTTATAGAAACAACGCTAAGCGCTGACGGGGATATCGTCCAAACTAGTAAGGCTCACAGGCTCGTTTTTGGGGAATGGAATGGTGGCACGTCCGAGCGAGTAGAGCGATTATATGAGTATGTAAAAGGAGCGAATGCGAGCTTCGAATTATCCTATAACATTCAGCAGGAGGCTTGGCAAAAATATTTATTTATTACGATGCTCTCAGGCATTACCACCTTGATGAACTCCGCAGTAGGACCAATTCGCGATTCTCCATTTGGAATCGAGCTAACGAAACAAGTAACAGAGGAATGTGTGAGAGTCATGATGGCGGTTGGCGCACCTATCTCTGCTGACATGGTAGATCGTGTGATGGAGACTTTTAAGCAACAAGGCTATAAAATGAAATCCTCCATGCTACGGGATATGGAAAAACGTCTGCCAATTGAAGGAGAGCATTTGCAGGGGTACTTGCTACATCTTGCCGAACAGCAGGGAATAGAAACACCAATGCTGCGAATTGTTTATAATAACGTAAGAATTTATGAACAAAAGCGTCAAAGCACATTCTAATGTTATAATAAGGGGCAGAAAAGGAGGGCTATGCTGAAATGGAAGTTGTAAAAATTGCTCCCCGTGGTTATTGCTATGGCGTAGTGGATGCCATGGTACTGGCTATTAAAACGGCAAAAAATCAAAATGTGCCGCGCCCTATCTACATTTTGGGAATGATCGTGCATAATGCGCATGTGACTGAAGCCTTTGAACGTGAAGGAGTTATCACGTTGGATGGAGAAGATCGTCTAGCGCTTTTAGATAAAATTGATCACGGAACCGTTATCTTCACGGCTCATGGAGTATCGCCAGAAGTCCGCAAAAAGGCGAAGGAAAAAGGTCTGACGGTTGTGGATGCTACTTGTCCTGATGTAACGAAAACGCATGATCTCATTAAAGAGAAGGTGGAGGAAGGCTACCATATTCTCTATATTGGTAAAAAGGGACACCCTGAGCCAGAGGGAGCCATTGGGATAGCGCCTGATCGTGTTCATTTGGTTCAGACGCTGGAAGATTTGCAAAACGTCCACATTACGACTGACAAATTGGTGGTCACCAACCAAACAACGATGAGCCAATGGGATGTCAGACACATTATGGAAGCCATTGTAAAGAAATACCCTTCGGTAGAGGTGCACAATGAAATATGCATGGCTACACAGGTTAGACAGGAAGCAGTAGCAAAACATGCTGGTAAAGCAGAGGTAACGATCGTTGTAGGTGACCCTCGAAGTAATAATTCCAATCGTTTAGCGCAGGTTTCAGAGGAGATTGCGGGGATTCCGAGTTATCGCATTTCTGATCTGTCTGAGCTTAATATTGAGTGGCTGAAGGGTAAAAAGAGTGTATCTGTTACTGCGGGTGCATCTACTCCGACACCATTAACAAGGGAAGTTATTGCTTTTCTTGAACAGTTTGATGAGCTTGATCCTTCTACGTGGGAAAAAGTACGGACAGTTAATTTCGGTAAGCTATTACCTACCGTAAAGGAAGAGAAAAAAGAGTAAAAGTAGCAATCTGATACAAAAACAGCTTCTTCGGTAATTCCGATTGAAGCTGTTCTTTATGTGGAAAGTAGAGGAGAAAACTGCATGAACAGCAAAAATAACCAGCATACTTTTACAAACGAAAGCGCTTCAAATGCTTATGTAGCCTTAGGTGGGCTTTATATCTTTTTGTATTACGCTATGGGTGCTTACTCGCCTCTACTAACAGAGTACTTTAAATCTATTCATTTAACTGGAGTTGAAATTGGTACGCTTAGTTCGATCACTCCTGTAGTATCCTTGCTGCTACAGCCCGTTTGGGGAATGATTTGTGATCGCTTTCAGGTTCGGAAAAAGGCGCTGATTCTAGCACTTATCGTTGTAGCCTGCGTCTCATTTTTGTTTACCTTTATTCATTCGTACGCATGGGTGTTTTTTACCATTGCGTTCTGGTCTGTTTTTCAATGCGCGGCTATCCCGATTTCAGATAGCTTAACACTTAGCTATGTAAGCAAGCGCTCCATGCATTTTGGCAGTATTCGTTTATGGGGAGCGATTGGATTTGCTATTGCCGCTTTTCTTACTGCCTTGGCTGTTCAGCAGTGGGGTCCATCTGCTATTTTTTACAGCACAGGATTTGCTTATTTTATCGCTGTACTCTTTTTGATCAGAATTCCCGATGAGCGAATTGAGCGAAAGGCGATCACGCGTAATAGCTTTAAAGAGGCTGGGACGCTTTTTAAAGGTCCACGCTTTATCCTCTTTCTCGTCTCTACATTTTTCGTATTTGGTCCAATGACTGCTCATAATACCTGGTTTAATCTATACTATCAGCATATCGGTGGAGAGATTGCCACATTAGGACTTGCTTTTTTACTGTTTGCAGGTAGTGAAGTACCTTGTATGAAGCTGGCATCAAGCCTTGTCAAAAAAATAGGTCTGGAGCAAACACTCTTATTTGCTTGCCTTGTTTCTGGTGTCAGGTGGTTTTTCTACGGATCAGCTCCTAGTACGACAATTGTCTTAAGCTTATTTTTCCTACAAGGATTATCAGTTGGGCTATTCCTCGCTACGGCTGCTCAATATGTACGGGATAATACACCGCTTGCCTTGCAGGTAACAGCTCTAGCCCTATTTGCTTCATTTGGACAGGGATTAGGCTCCATGGTTGCTAATTACACAGCAGGCTGGGTTATGGAATATTACGGTATTTTGCGTACGTATACATTCTTTGGGATTTCTACCTTACTCGGAATCATCCCTTTATTGCTCATCTGTTATGGTCCTTGGAAGCGCCGTTCAGAAGAGATTGCTGCAAAATAAGATTCAAGGTTAGAATCGGAAACAATATAATTGAAAACCGACTGAAAGGCGCATGTTAGAAGGCCCTTTCAGCCGGTTTTTTTATGTTTGAAACGTGATTAGAAAACAAAAAAGGAGAAAGAGAATTCAATTTTTTACGTTATACCTTATGATATAAAGCGCTGCTACACGATACCACTTACAATAATTGACAATCATCAGAGCTGTGATTTATACTCGCCTTACAGAATGAAAATTCATTCCGCAAAGGAGTACAGGATGTGTCGGAATCTAAACGCGATTTAATCATGAAAGCTGCACTAATTCTTTTTGAGGAACGAGGCTTTGATGGGACAACAGTTCCGATGATTGTAGAGAAAGCGGGAGTTGGTGCCGGTACTCTTTATCGGTATTTCGAAAATAAGGAGTCGCTCGTCAATACCTTGTTTCAAGAATGTGTAATGGATTTGCTAGAGACTGTAAAAAAAGGATATCCCCATTCTTCTGAAGATGTATATGAGCAATTTCAACACATTTCCAATCAGGTGATTAGCTATTTATTGAACAACATGTATGCATTATTGTTTCTTGATTCACATGCGAATAGGCATTATCTGGACGAGGCTAGTCGCCAATCCTACAATATGCTACGGGATTTCTTTATTGACTTTATTCATCAGGGCCAACAAAAGAACATCATTCGCCCACTACCTGCTGAAGCATTGCTTACGATCGTTGACGGTGCCTTTATTGCTTTAAATAAGGCCATTCGATTTTGTGAAATTAAGAATCCATCAGAATTAATTGCAGGTGTACAAGAAGCATGCTGGGATGCGGTCAGAATTCATTAATTCAGACCCCTCTTATCAAAACGGAATGAATATTCATTCCGAGCCCAAGTCAGTTTTCACAATCTAACAGATTTAAAATATAGGAGTGATAAGAACATGAATGCTACCGTACAAAAAAGGTTTTGGATTCTACTCATACTCTCCCTCTCGATGATCGTGATGACGGCATGCAGTAAAGATAAGGAAGCAACTGTTCAACCGCAGGGGGCGAAAATAGTTGTAGCAGAGGCAATTAAAGCGAAAACATTTAAAGAGATGAGTGAGCTTTCCGGAACGCTTGCTCCCAAGGAAGAAACAACGTTATCTTTTGAAGTAGCAGGAGAGGTCAAGTCCCTACCATACAAAGAAGGAGATCAAGTAAAAAAAGGGGACATTTTGGCCCAGCTTGATTCCACAGATTACTCTCTCCAGCTAGCTTTGGCCGAGGCTCATGTATATGGTGCGAATGCTAATTTGGCTAAAGTAAAAAACGGCTTCAGAGAACAAGAGGTTCAGCAAGCAAAAGTAGCGGTTGATGCAAAGAAAATCTTGCTGGAAAAGGCACAAAAAGATTACATACGCATGGAGCAACTCTATAAGAGTGGTGCGATCCCTCAAACTGAGCTTGAAAATGTCAAAAATGCACTTGAACTTGCTAAAAAAGACTTTGCCTCGGCCCAGCAATCCTACTCGCTTGTAATGGCAGGAGCTCGGGCGGAAGATATAAGCTCGACCCAAGCGAACTACCAGGGCGCTGTTGTTGGTCGAAATCAGGCCGCAGCCACTCTAGCAAAAACACAGATAAAAGCTCCGATTACGGGAACAGTACTATCAAAATTAGTGGATGTGGGACAACTGGCGAGTCCGGGCGTTCCTGTTTACCGTATCGGCAACATTACCCAATTGAAAACAGTTTTACCCGTACCTGACAGGGATATATCCGCCTGGAATGTAGGAGATACAGTCGAATTTACACTGTATGAGCAAAAACGAACAGGAAAGGTCTCAAAAATCTATCCGGCCACCAATGAGCAGACAGGTACGATCAGTGTAGAAGTTGTGATTGATAATACAAAGCATGACTGGTTTCCCGGACAAGTAGTGAGTGCTAAGCGCGCCTTGTTACAAAAAGAAGGAATTTTTGTGCAGGTCGAAGCTGTTTTTAGCCGAGGGTCCGGTCCTTTCGTTTATGTGATAAAAGATGGTAAAGCCAGAAAGACGCCTGTTGCCATTGGCCAGTACGTTGATAACTTTTTGGAAATTACATCAGGGCTTCAAGCAGGAGATATGCTGATTACGAAAGGTGCTGACCGATTGCTCGACGGTGACATTGTTGCCGTGGGAGGGGGCAAACAGCATGATTGAGTATTTCATCAAAAAGCGAAAAATAACGCTTGTCTTCTTTACGATGGTGGTGCTGATCGGGATATTCGTCTCCCTCTCACTTCCTAAGCAGGAATCACCAGACACCATTGTCAGTATGGCTACGGTTACAACCATTTACCCAGGGGCCACTCCAGAAAAAATGGAACAAACCGTAACAAAGAAATTGGAAGGAAAGATCAATGAGGTTCAAGGCATCAAATCAATTAGCTCCGAATCCCGTTCTGGAATATCCCTTATTACCGTTCGGTCAGAGAGTAAAGTCGAACCGAAAAAGGTATTTGAAGAACTGCGGAAAAAAGTGAAAGATGCTGAGGCTGATTTACCTGAGGAAGCGGAGCAACCAATCATTAATGATGACATGAGTCGTACGTTTATCCAGACCTTTCAAATTACGGCAGAATCATTTGAGGAAATCCTTCAGCTACGCGATACACTTGATCTTTGGAAGGATCAGCTTCGTACCATACCTGGTGTTTCAGATGTCTCTATACTCGGTCTGCCAAAACAGGAACTAAAAATATATGTAAATGCCCAAAGATTGCAACAATACAAAATTTCCTGGACGCAGGTAATGAATGCTGTTCGAACGAAAAACGAAACGACGCCACTTGGGGACGTTAACGTTGACACCCGTAAATATCAGCTTACCTTACCTGTTAGCTACAAGGCTGACACATTCAACAAAGTAATTGTAACCCGTACAAAAGAAGGAGTGCCTGTTTATCTTCAGGATATCGCGACGATTTCAGACAGTACCAAAAGACTTGAATATCAAACCTATTATAACGGGAAGCCTGCTGTGACGGTCAGCATAAATGCCGAATTGGGAAGCGATGTTCCTGGTGTTCAGAAAGCCATTGATCAAAAGCTAGAAACGTTAGAAAAGAATCTTCCTTCGTGGGCAAAAAAAGAACCTGTTTTTTCCCAGATGGATCGAATTGATGAGCTTTTCTCCGGACTGTTTCACGAGATGCTGATTGCCATTGTGGCCGTTCTTTTCATATGCACGCTAGGCCTGAACCTGACGACCTCCATGATGGTGGCATTGGCGATTCCAATCTCATTGGCAGCAGGGATGGCTGTCCTTCCCTTCTTTGGAATTACACTCAACCAGATGACAATCTTCGGGCTTATCATTGTACTTGGTATTCTAGTGGATGATGCAGTAGTGGTGAATGACAATATCGAGAGAAGGCTGTCTGTACTGGGGGAAGATGCGTATACGGCTTCCGTACTTGGAACCAAAGAGGTCTCGGTTTCGATTATCACAGCTACTCTCGCTACGGTCTCGGCGTTTGGGCCAATTATTTTTCTTCCTGGAGATGCGGGGCACTTTATCTTTCCCGTTCCGGTGATCATCATCTTTACGATGCTAGCCTCAATGCTCATGTCACTTACGATAGTTCCTATTTTTAGAGAATGGAACCAGAGACGGAACAAAAAACAGACAAACTATCAAAAGCCAGCCGGTCTATTAGGCAAACAAATCAATTCCTTGATCCAGTGGTATGGAGATCGCGTCATGCCGATTATGCTGAAGAATCCATTAAAAACAGGAGTCACTGGGGTATTGATAGCAACCGTGTTTTATGGACTGATTACATTTATACCCGTTCAACTTTTTCCAGATGATGACAGGCCACAGATGGTTGTCAACATTAGCACGCCTATTGGCAGTAATTTGCAGGAAACAGATCGAATTGTTCAGGGTGTTACAGAGTGGATTCAGAAGCAACCGCATATTGAAAAGGTCTCTGCTTTCTTAGGTGGAAATGGGCCACAGATGATTCCGAGTGCACCACCTGTCGGATCAGGAGAAAATATGGCACAATTGGTGATTACATTTGATAATAAGCAGATGGATTCAAGAAAAATTCTGGAGCCGTGGATGGTACAGTTTAAACAGATGTACCCAGAAGCAAATATTATTCCTTATAGTGTAAAGGCCGCGATGTATACAGGAAGTCCGGTAGCCATTCGGGTGTATGGAGACGATTTGCATCAGCTATACGCCATTTCGGAGCAAATAAAACAACTGATTGCCGAGACGAAGGGAACCTATAATATAAACGATACTCTGGGTAACGAGCAATATTCCTTGCAATTCAATGTGAATCAAGGAAACATGGATAAGAAGCTGATCAGTGAAGCTGACTTAACACGGACATTACGTCTGATTAGCCAAGGAATTCCTATGGGACAATTTGATAATGGAAAAAATTTAGTTGATCTCACTCTGCTTGCGGATCAGTCGGGAATGACGACTCAGCAAGTCTTTCAACAGCTCACGGTTCCCAACGTTCAGGGGCAGCTCATTCCTGTCTCTCAGATAGCGGAAATGAAGCCAACCTTATCATTACAGAATATACCTCGCTACAATTTATCACGCAGTGTTACGATTACAAGTGATGTAGGAGATCGGACTGCCGATGATGTGATGAGAGAATTGAAAGAGAAGATGGAGAAGCTAGAATTACCAGCAGAGTATGCATGGAATGTAACTGGTGAAACAGAAGAGGAAACTGATATTTTACTTGATTTAGGAATGCTTGCGGTTGTAGCTGTTTTCCTCATTTTTCTCTTGATTGTCATACAGTTTAATTCATTATCCATTCCTATTTTGGTCATGAGTACGGTCTATTTGGCGATTTCTGGCAGTCTAATCGGGTTATTTATTACAAGAACACCAATCGGATTTATGACAGTGGCGGGCTTTATCTCCTTGTCTGGGATTGTTGTGCGAAATGGGATTGTCTTGATTGAGTTTATCGAGGAGGCAAGACATACTGGTGTTGAACTGAAGGAAGCAGTTATTGGAGCTGGTAAAGCCCGATTGAGACCGATCCTGTTAACATCTGTGGCAGCGATAGCAGGGCTTACACCAATGGCGATTACGGGCAGCGTGATGTTCAAACCGCTCGCTATTACCATCATTTCTGGTTTGTTGTTCTCTATGCTACTAACACTGATTGTGGTTCCATCTTTGTACACGGTTCTTGCAATTGGCAAGCAACGGAAAGTAGCAAGAAAGAAGGCTCGGGAACAGATAAATAGCCAACAGGTTGAAAAGTCATTGTAAGTCAAGGCTTCCTCAGTGTCATAAAAAAGTAAAAAGGAATGGATAGCGAGTCAAATGATTTATGACTGCTATCCATTCTTTTTTGCGTGTCTTTACAAGTCTACGATAAGCTTTTCGTTGTTGATTAATGGTTATATGGGAATTGAGTTGAATATCCGCTAAATTGCTGATGAGCTTGTGTTACCTTTTGCTGATCTGCTGCTTCAAGCTTATACCAGCCCTTTTGAAACATACAATTATATAATTCACGGGCTGACTGATGAGTTTCCGTTAATAATTGCATATAGGCTTCATGTAATTGCTGGTGACTTGCTTCTCGCACTGCATCATTTAGGCTATCAGTTAAATATTTGCAGGTGCTAAGCGCATCATTGATATAATCGCGATCGTTCATTTCAGGGCCTTTGACCTTTGGCAATTGATTGGATTGCGGATTCGCAATTTGTTTGTTTTGCATGAGGAAAACTCCCTCCCTTTCCTAGAAATTATTGCATCTGTGGCAACGTTTTGATGACATTTGTATTATTGATAGTTAGGTGTGTTAACAGTTGTTCATAATGCATTTGGTGCATGTAGCCCGTTTTGTTTAACAAATCTTTAATCTGAGGGTCCTGTACCTGCTGTGCGAAATAATGCAGCTTCTTAAAGGCGTTTAACTCCCAGGACATAGCATCCTTTAGGTAAGATAAATCCTTGCCCGTAATGACTGTAGGCGGAGTAGGGAATGGAATTTGTTGATTTTGGGCGTTGGCTAATTTAGAAGAGATGGTTTGCATAGTGGAAAGCCTCCTTTCAAATCTGGACAGTTTACAGGGATAGCTTTTGTTTGAACAGAAGGTTTCATACAAGACAAAAAATGCCCTTTCCAAAGCCAAATCGGCCTGTTAGGAAAGGGCTGTGATGTATGTATTTTCATGCTTGATCGGGTATGTTTACTTTGAGTTGTCGTTTGTAGCTTGGATGAATTGCAAAGCGATTATTTCAAAGTCGATGCTGGCTGGAGCGATGAATAAGAAGTATTCTAGCTCCTCCTGTAATTGATGCTGTAGCTCAATTAACCGAGAACGTAAATCTTCTCCAAGCTTTGCTTGTACAGATAGTGCTACCTCAAGGCGAGGCATGGCTTGAAATGTATAATCCACCCTGTGCACTTTCACGACAGTGCTATTTCGATAGCAGGCCTGCTGTACCAGTTTCCGCAGTACCTGTTCATGAATTTGAATCCGGCCTTGGGAAAAGGAAGGTTGAACAACTGTGGTTTCACCCATGTGTTTTTTAGAGGCAAAGATTTGCCATGCTGAATCAACAATCCGTTTAAATAAATCCTTCTCCACTTCTACGCGTGGAATAGGAATTACGTGCTGACCCATTGTTTCACGAACATAGCGGGCTGCTTCAATCTCTTTTTCAGGTTTAATCGCTTCTATTGGGATGTATTCCGTTACTTCCGGCAAATCGAGCGCAGTGATAATCTTTCCAATCATCCGTGTTGAGGTGCCTAAAATTAAAATCTTCTCAATAGGAAGCTTGTGCAGAACGCGCTGTACTTCATCCACATGATCTGAAAAATGAAAGATAGCGCGTTTTACTGCACGAATTTTTGTCTTTTCATATTTAGCTGAGTAGCCTGCAACCTTACGACCTTGATAGATAAGAATTCCATCATCAATGATGGCATCAATGTGACGTGAGTGAGCGAGACTTAATGCACTGGTGCTTTTACCTGTACCACTAGGGCCATAGAGAGCATATACTTGCACAAACTTCCCTCCTCCACTTTTTTATTCAGTATAGCATGGATTAATCAAGCGCAGGGAGAAAAGCGGGGTGCCGAATAGAAGCACAGCGAAATCGCTTTTAGAAGTCTGAGATGACTTTTTTACCGATAAGGCGCCCCTAGCTCTCGTGCTCGCTCAGTAGCTCGCAGAATGGCTTCTGTTATGGCTTGTTTAAAGCCGTGCGACTGCAATACCTCTAGGCCTGCCTGTGTAGTTCCGCCTGGACTAGTTACTTTTTTACGCAGGACCGCTGGCTCTTCCTTGGTCGCGATCAACATGTGAGCGGCGCCAAGCAATGTTTGTACGGTTAGCTCCCGGGATATCTCTTGGGAAAGACCTGCTTGCTGTCCAGCACCCTCCATGGCTTCCACAAGATAATAAATATAAGCAGGCCCACTCCCAGATAAGCCAGTGATAATATCTAATTCTTGTTCGAAAACGATACACACATGACCGATTGCTTGAAATAAACATTCTGCTATAGCCAGATGTTGCTCAGACGCAAATTTACCAGCAGCTATTCCAGTTGCGGATAAACCTACGGCTGAAGATGTGTTTGGCATCGCACGAATGATTGGACATTCGACGCCAAGCCATTCCTGAATAGAGGAAGTAGGGACTCCGGCAATGACAGAGATAATCAAATGATCAGGAGTTACGTACTCACGCAGGGTCTGGCATGCTGAGGCGACGTCCTTTGGTTTCATTCCCAAAATGATCACTTGAGACTGTAGAAGCATAGTTGATAAATCACGAGTTGGGGTCACTCCGTACTGTTCTTGTAGTTCACGGAGCCTAGCATCATCTGAATGATTAGTCACATAGATGCTATTTGCAGGTAGTAAATGTTTAGCTGTGATACCTTTTACAATGGCTTCTACGATGGAACCTGCTCCCATAAAACCTACGTGAAGTTGTTGGCATATCTGGTTAGCTTGATGATCGTTCATGAGAGAGATCTCCTTTCGTAAATAACGATTACCTTGTTTGTCCGTTTCCTAAGACACGATATTTAATAGAAGTCAATGTTGTTAGACCCATCGGACCGCGAGCATGCAATTTTTGTGTGCTAATTCCAATTTCAGCTCCAAAGCCAAATTCTCCACCATCTGTAAAACGTGTAGAAGCATTATGATAAACAACAGCAGCATCTACGGCTTGCAAGAAGCGTTCTGCTTGCGTTTGATCCTCAGTCAAAATTGATTCCGAGTGCTTGGTTCCATAAGTAGCGATATGTTCCAAGGCCTCATCTATATTCGTAACCGTTTTAACAGCAAGAATGGTGTCTAGGAATTCAGCATGCCAATCCGGTTCGGTAGCTAAGACAAAGCGATCGCGTAGCTCTGGGTGGGAAGCCATTGTTCCTTCGCATACGCGTAGCTCTACGCCTGCATCTAGCAGGGATGTCAAAAGAGCTGCGGATTGATCATGTCCAAAATCTTGATGGATGAGTAGGGACTCAAGAGCATTGCATACAGCAGGACGACTTAGCTTAGCATTTTGTACGATAGCTTTGGCCATAGCCGAATCAGCGGATTGATCAATGAAGATATGGCAATTACCTACTCCGGTCTCAATAACAGGCACAATGGAGTTTTTCACAACACGATTGATTAGGGATGCTCCTCCACGTGGGATGATCACGTCGATAATTCCATGGAGGCTGCACATCACATCTACCGCTGCCCGATCGGTCGTAGCAAGATACTGAACCGCTTCATGTGGCAGTCCAAGATTTTGAAGGGCGGTTTGAATACTTTTTACCAAAGCTAGGTTAGAACGAGTGGTTGAGGCACTACCGCGCAGTACAACGGCATTTCCTGTTTTTAGTGAAATGGCGGCCGCATCTACTGTAACATTTGGACGTGCTTCATATATCATACCGACTACCCCTAGTGGTACACGCACGGAACGAATGGCCAAGCCGTCCTTTTGAACCCACTCCGCAGTTGTTTCGCCAATAGGATCAGCAAGAGCAGCTAAATCCTCTAGGCTATCAGGTAAGGCAGTAATTCGTTCGGGTGTTAGACTAAGACGATCAATTAAGCTCGTAAGCTGTCCACTTTCAATTGCCTTGTCAACATCCTGTTTATTTTCAGTTAAAATATAAGCTTGATCAGCTAAAAGCTGTTCTTTTATAGCGCGTAATGCAGCGTTCTTTTGTTCGCTGGTCAAAAGTGCCAACTTTCGTGAGGCTACTTGAGCTAGTTTTGCCTGCTTCGTAACCTGATCAATCACCTGCTTGGAGGCTACATTCGTTTGGTGGTTTCCTTCTCTCATGTTTCCCGCTCCTTTTTCTTGCTTATTTTATATGAGATGAGGCAGAGATACCCATTGATCTCGATGAATAGCTTCTGTAAAAGGTTTTTCCCTCTGTGGGTCACTGATGATTTGGCGCAGTAGTTCACTATCATAGCGACAGACACCTCGACCAATTAAACCAGTAGGGGCATACACTTCAACAACATCCCCCTGTGAAAAATCACCCTCTACACTGGTAATTCCCGCTGGTAGCAGACTGCTCTTGCGTTGCTGAATCGCTTCTTGGGCCCCAGCATCTACATGCAAGCGACCGGCGATAGCGGAATGCAGGGCAATCCACTGCTTCTGTGTAGAAACACTCTCGCGCTTTTCAGCAGCATGAGTAGTAGAGGTGTCCAAATTTATTCCGCCAAAATCTCCAATATAGGTTCCTTCTCCTGTCCCATTAATGACATGCAATAAACTATCCTTGGAGGATAACCGTCCGATAAAGGTACGCGTGCCTACATTTAAGGCCGTTTCAGCAGCAATTACCTTGGATTGCATTCCTCCAGTACCAAGAGATGAACCTGAACCGCCAGCTACTGCTTTGATTTCATCTGTAATGGTAGCGACCTTGTCGAACCGCTTTGCGTCAGGATTATTTCTTGGGTCTTTATTATAAATACCATCAGTATCAGTCAAAATGATGTAGATGTCAGCATGCAGCATACCAGCCACTAATGAACCTAACATATCGTTATCGCCGAACGTTAACTCGGCAACAGAGACAGTATCGTTCTCGTTAATGATAGGAGTGATGTTGCGTGAAAGGAGTAGGGACATCGTTTGAAACGCATGACGGTATCGTTCCTGATTAGAGAAGTCACTGCGAGTCAACAGAATCTGTGCGATATGATAGTTATAGGCAGCAAACAAAGCTGAGTAATGCTCCATCAAAATACTTTGTCCGATAGCTGCTGCGGCTTGCTTAGCTACGATGGTTCGCGGTCGTTGTTCATAGCCTAGCAGGCAATATCCACTTGCTACAGCTCCCGAACTCACGAGTACGACCTCGTGTCCTTCACCACGCAGAGCTGCAATGGCGTCTACCAAGAGACTCATTTTTTGTTGGTCGCAGCCGCCTTGTTTTTTTGCTAAGGAACTGCTTCCTACTTTCACCACAATGCGCATTTTTCCGGTCTGATTCATGTTGATCTGCTCTCCTTTTTCATCTCTAACAAACAAAAAAACCTTCCATCCTTAGAAAAACATAAGGACGAAAGGTTTACTTTCGCGGTACCACCTTAATTAAATGCCGAACCAACCCTTACATGGATCGACATCTATCTTTACACTTAAGAAAGCCATACATGGCCGATAAGCGCTTTCCTTGATAACAGGGGAAAGAATCCTGTCTAGGTCATCCCTAGCCGCTCTGGGATGGGTTCAAGCTGTTTCATGCACGCGATCTTCCAGCCAATGGATCGCGTTCTCTGGAGCAGAAAGGGGGCTTTACTATTTCCCTTCAAAGCGATGAAGTATGATTATTTACATCATTATGATGGGGAGGACGGGAAAATGTCAAGGGACGTTACTGGAAATTTTCTTGTCCATATATGCCAGAGCGTTTTGTTATTTCGTACCGTTTGGATTCCTGATCCCGTCCTAAGTGATACCTCACAAGCGAGCTAGAGGATGCAACAGTAGGTGAAATTCCAGAAACCTCAACAATCAAACCGCTATTTTCAACGGAGACCTTCATATTCTGAGTAGAGATAAATACAGGATAGCGTTTTGTCGAAGTAGACAAATAAACATGTCCATCAACGATTTTTGTATCCAAATGATCGTACAGGGCAACAGCTAATGGTCTGCTCCAATACTGCTGAAAGAAAGCGAGAATCCCATCTCTGGTATGATAAGGCTTTGGAAGCTGTCGATAAATGAGCCCATCTTCTTTAATCTCTTTGCCATCAGGAAGGGTAGCGGCAGCATATTCTAAATCATTAATGACCTGTTCGGCTTTTTGTAAGAATACGGACACATCATTGAGATTTGTTTCCATATGAGCTATTGCTGTCGTTTGCCATTTAGTCTGTTCCTTTTTGGTACTGGCTGTTTTTATGTGATCTGATTTTTTAGCAGTTGTAGCAGAATCGTCCTTGGATTTATTGGTAGCACCTTTTGATTTGACTGTTTTCTCAGCCTTTTGGCTCTGTTCCTTTTCACTGGTATTCTTTGATTGCTCTGGTGGTTTACCACCTTTACATCCCGTTGCACCAGTTATAAGCAGAGCTATTACCAACGGAATATACCAATTTTTGTGCATAAAAAAGCACCTCGTTTCTCCTTTTTTGCTAGCTTTTGAGTAGGAAGTCGATTTCAAACCCGTTAGATTTTACTAAAAAAGGGCATGGAGGAAGGAGGAGATGGTTATGATAAGACAATATTGAAACGAGAAAAGGGAAAAAAGAACGACGAGGGGTTGTTTGTTGGCTGTTTTCCCACTATCATAAAAGGGATAAGCATTCGAAAATAGGGGGAAGCCCCGGTTTATTTGAGGTGGTAATAACGCATGTTCGGATTTGGAAATAAACAAAGAAAATTAATGACGTATGACGTATTGCTGGTAAAAACAAAAGATGGCAGAGGCCGTGACTTTTTCCAAGTCGCTTTTCACAGCTCTCAGGCCGCTGATATTATGAGTATGATTACGAAGCTGGAGAAATCCAAATACAATTCAACAGAATATCTAGGTGAGCTTGGTGATTTTAAGATTATTACGCATTATGAAGGGGTAGAAAGCATCAACATTCATGACACTGTAGACCCTGATTCGACACCTATTCAAATTCAAGATTTCGCAAATATGATGCTCCGTCGTTTTGAAATGCTTCAAGAAGCTGGCAAGCTGGAAGAAACAGAGGAGTTAGCTTTCTTTATGGGCGAATTAACTATGCTGCGCGATGAATCCTTTACATCATTATAGAATCTAACCAAATAGTGATGAAATTCAGAAAATAGGATTGCAAGGTATGGTTATTTGGTTTACAATGAATCTGAACAAGTACTTTTTTGGTAGTAAATGTCAACATTCCACAGAATCGAAAAAATAAGGCGATTTTTGTGGAATGTTTTTATAGGCAGATAATGAATGAGCATTCATTCAAGATGAAAAACGACACCAAATCTGCCTACCTGCTAAAATCAAGCCATGATACGGCATATGAAGGAGGAGACTTCATGGAACGCAAAATTAACAAAGCTGCGGTCTTGGGATCAGGGGTCATGGGAGCTGGTATTGCAGCCCATTTGGCTAACGTAGGTATCCCTACTTATCTGCTGGATATCGTACCGCGTGAACTGACGGAGGAAGAGAGCAAAAAGGGATTGACGCTGGATCACCCAGCCGTTCGTAATCGTATTGCACAAGCGGGTCGTGATCGACTGCTAAAGGAAAAGCCGGCGCCTCTGTATGATAAAGATTCCATCTCCCTCATCACAGTAGGCAATTTGGAGGATGATCTAGACAAACTAAGAGAAGTGGATTGGATCATCGAGGTTGTTGTCGAGAATGTAGATGTGAAAAAGCAGGTATTTGCTAAAATAGAAGCGTATCGCAAACCTGGCGCGATTGTGTCCTCTAATACCTCAGGTGTTTCCATCAATGAAATGTGTCAGGATTGTTCAGAAGAGTTCAAAAAATCCTTCCTGGGAACGCACTTTTTTAATCCCCCTCGTTACTTAAAGCTCTTAGAAATTATCCCAGGTGAGCATACTGATCCAGCTTTAGTTGAATTTATGATGCATTTTGGAGAATTTGTACTCGGAAAAGGAACTGTTCTTTGTAAAGATACACCTAACTTTATCGCCAACCGCGTAGGTACATATGGTCTGCAAGTGTCCATTCAGGAAATGCTACGTCTTGAGTTAGGAGCAGATGAAATAGATGCTCTTACAGGTCCAGTAATTGGTCGTCCAAAAAGTGCGACGTTCCGAACCTTGGATGTGGTGGGTTTGGATACGTATGTGCACGTTGCAAAAAATGTTCGCGATAAAGCTACAGACGAAGCTGAAAAAGCCATGTTTGAAATTCCTGAGATCCTTACCAAGATGGTGGAAAATCGCTGGTTAGGTCAAAAGGCAGGTCAGGGCTTCTTTAAGCAGGAGAAAACAGCAGCAGGAAAAGAGATTTTAGTCTTGGATACGAAGACGTTGGAATATAAGCCAAGGGTAAAAGCGAAGTTTGCTTCATTGGAGGCGGCTAAGCAAGCCAAAACATTGCCACAAAAATTGCAGGCAATTGTGTATGGAAAAGATAAAGGCAGCGAATTTTTATGGAACGTATTGAAAAAGACAATGCTGTATGCAGCCGCAAAAGTACCAGAGATTGCAGATGACATTGTTTCAGTAGATAAAGCAATGAGATGGGGTTTTGGTTGGGAGCTAGGTCCCTTTGAAACATGGGATGCCATAGGTCTTGAAAAATCAGTAGCTCGCATGAGAGAAGAAGGTGAAACCATTCCAGCTGTGGTAGAGGAGCTATTGGCTAGTGGAAAAACCTCATTCTATGAAAAAGCGGAAGGAAAGGTTGCTGCTTTTCATATCGGCGGAGCCTTTAGAGAACTAGAAGAGAAAAAGGAAGTCATTAATCTAGCCGCTCTAAAAGAACAGGGCAAGGTGGTTGTCAAAAATGCAGGTGCATCCTTAATTGATTTAGGCGATGGAGTTGCTTGCTTTGAATTTACCACCCCGCATAATGCGCTAGGCGTAGATATTTTGCAAATGTTCAATAAAGCAGCAGATGAAGTAGAGAAAAACTTCACTGGTATGGTGATCGGAAACCAAGGTAAGAACTTCTGTGTCGGATTAAACCTAGCGATGGCATTAATGGAGGCACAGGACGAAAACTGGTTTGAGCTAGATATGCTGGCTAAGAAATTCCACAACACCGTTAACCGAATACGTACAATGCCTCGTCCGGTAGTAGCTGCGCCGTTCGGAATGACGCTTGGTGGCGGAGTAGAGATTTGTTATATGGCTGATCAGGTGCAAGTAGCAGCGGAAACCTATCTGGGCTTTGTAGAAGTAGGCGTTGGTGTATTGCCTGGAGCGTGTGGTACCAAAGAAATGCTCTTTAGAGCGATGGAAAACATCCCAAGCGGAACTCCTACTCCTGTCGATGCCTTCCCATTTGTAGCACGAGCATTTGAAACCATTGCCATGGCGAAAGTATCCACCAGCGGTAAGGAAGCAATCAAATTAGGGTATATGCGCCCAACCGATCGCGTTTCAATCAATCAGGATCATCTGTTATATGATGCTAAACAAGCGGTACTAGAGCTTGATAAACGCGGATATACAGCTCCTGTTGAACGCCGGATTCCAGCTATCGGAACGACAGGATTTGCCTCATTACGCCAAAATATCTATGGATTGCGTGAAAGCGGCATGATCAGTGAGCATGATGAACTCATTGCAACGAAAATCGCTTATATCATGTCTGGGGGAGATGTCCCAGCAGGTACACAGGTTAACGAAACGTATATTCTTGAACTTGAGCGCCAAGGCTTCCTTGAATTAATCAAAACCCAAAAGACCCAACAGCGCATGCAGCATATGCTTGCTAAGGGAAAACCGTTGCGTAACTAAACGAGCGTCGGAAAAGAAGGAGGAGAAAGCATGAGAGAAGTAGTCATCGTGGCTGGGGCACGTACGGCTGTAGGTAAGTCAAAGCGCGGCTCATTAAAGGATGTTCATCCAGTTGATCTGGGCGCATATGTTGTAGAGGATTTGCTTCGCCGTGTTCCGAATCTGGACCCGGCGTTGATTGAGGATATAATTATTGGAAATGCAGTGCCAGAAGCGGAGCAAGGAACCAATATGGCTCGTTTAATCGGTCTTCGAGCTGGATTGCCGACCAATGTATCAGGGATTACGATAAATCGTTTTTGTTCGTCTGGTTTACAAAGTATTGCTTATGCGGCCCAACAAATCATGTGCGGTGGTGCTGATGTCATCATTGCAGGTGGTGTGGAAAGCATGAGTCTTGTACCGATGGTGGGGAATAAGGTAGCTTTGAACCCAACCTTGGTGGAAACGATGCCAGAAGCATACATGGGCATGGGACATACGGCAGAGAGAGTAGCACAGCGCTATGGCATTAGTCGTGAGGATCAGGACCAGTTTGCGGTAAGAAGCCATCAACGTGCGGCGGAGGCGATTGCGGCTGGTAAGTTTAAAGATGAGATAGTCTCAGTGCCAGTGAAGCAGGTATTTGTGGATGAGAACGGTAAACGTCATGAGAAAGAATTTGTGTTTGATACGGATGAAGGTGTACGCACTGACACAAATGTTCAAACCTTAGGAAAATTACGACCAGCCTTTCATATAAAAGGAAGCGTTACAGCGGGTAACTCGTCTCAAACTAGCGATGGCGCTGCCGCCGTTCTCGTGATGTCTAGAGAAAAAGCAGACGAATTGGGCATTAAGCCAATCGCTAAGTTCCATTCCTTTGCAGTAGGTGGAGTTGATCCTGATGTCATGGGAATTGGTCCAGTTGTTGCTGTTCCAAAGGCCCTGAAGCAGGCTGGGCTTAGCCTTCAGGATGTAGATTTGTTTGAGTTAAACGAAGCATTTGCCTCGCAATCCTTAGCTGTTATTCGTGAGCTGGGCATTGATGCTGAGAAGTTGAATGTTAACGGTGGTGCAATCGCATTAGGACACCCATTAGGATGCACAGGTGCCAAATTAACGGTATCTCTACTAAACGAGATGAAGAGACGTCAGTCAAAATACGGTGTTGTAACAATGTGTATCGGTGGCGGTATGGGTGCTGCTGGGGTGTTTGAGGTTCTGTAAAAAAGATGTTTGTGATTCTGTGAAAAATTGTAATCTTCCAAAGCATGAATAGCTTGATCGTTAAATATGGAAAGGAGAAATGAAACATGGCAGATGTAAAAGAAATTGTACGCGGTGGAAGCTTTTTGATCGAAGCAGGTTTAGCAGAAGATGTATTTACACCAGAGGATTATACAGAAGAACAAAAAATGATTGCGAAAACCACAGAAGAATTTGTGGTTAACGAAGTTTTACCTCACTTGGAGGAGATTGAACAACATCATTTTGATCATTCGGTTCGCCTGTTAAAGGAAGCAGGAGAATTAGGGCTGTTAGGTGCAGATGTTCCAGAAGAGTATGAGGGGCTTGGACTTGATAAAATGAGCTCTGCGTTAATTACAGAAAAAATGGCACGTGCACGTAGCTTTGGCCTAAGCCATGGTGCTCATGTAGGGATTGGTTCCCTGCCAATCGTATACTTTGGCAACGATGATCAAAAGCGTCGGTACCTGCCTGATTTGGCATCGGGTCGTCGTCTAGCGGCCTATTGCTTAACAGAGCCGGGTTCTGGTTCGGATGCATTGGGTGCTAAGGCAACAGCGCGTCTATCTGAGGATGGCACGCATTACCTGTTAAATGGAGAAAAGCAATGGATCACCAATGCTGGATTTGCTGATGTATTTGTAGTCTATGCCAAAATCGATGGTGAGCATTTTACAGCGTTTATTGTAGAACGTGATTTCCCTGGCGTATCATTTGGACCAGAAGAGAAAAAAATGGGGATAAAAGGCTCCTCAACACGCACCGTTATTTTTGAGGACGCTAAGGTACCGGTCGAAAACTTATTGGGTGAGCAGGGCAAAGGTCACGTCATTGCGTTTAATATTTTAAACGTTGGTCGTTATAAACTAGCGGTAGGGACAGTAGGCTCTGCAAAACGTGCATTAGATATTGCGACAGAATATGCAAAAGAGCGTAAACAATTTAAAACGCCAATTGCTAACTTCCCACTTATTCAAAATAAATTAGCTTCTATGGCAGCAAAAGTATATGCGTCTGAAAGCTCTGTATACCGTACAGTAGGGATGTTTGATTCCTCCCTGTCAAGCTTGGGAGAAAAAGCAAATGATGGCCGTGAAGTAGCAAAAGCAATTGCTGATTATGCGATCGAATGCTCGATCAACAAGGTGTTTAGTTCCGAGGTATTGGATTTCTGTGTGGATGAAGGCGTGCAAATCCATGGTGGATATGGCTTTATGTCCGAGTATGAAATCGAGAATATGTATCGTGACTCTCGCATTAATCGTATTTTTGAAGGTACCAATGAAATTAACCGCTTATTAATTCCGGGCACATTGGTTAAAAAAGCAATGAAAGGCGAATTGCCTTTGTTGCAGGCAGCATCAGGCTTACAGGAGGAGCTGATGAGCTACTATCCTAGTGAGCTAGAAGAAGCTCCTTTGGCTGTTGAAAAGCATCTGCTGGAGATGACACGCAAAATCATTTTAATGGTTGCAGGCTCAGCTTTAATGAAGTACCAAAAACAATTGGATCAAGAGCAAGAGCTACTAGCGATTGCGGCTGACATGCTAATAGAGCTATATGCGATGGACAGTGCCGTGAAGCGCACAGAAAAAGCAATCGCCAAAAATGGAGCAGATAAAGAACAGCACAAGCTGAACCTGACAACAGTGTTTGTGCATGAGGCTTTCGATCGTATCGAGCAAGGAGCGAAGGAAGCGTTAGCGGGAATGGAAGAGGGAGACGACCTCCGTTTACGCTTATCTATTCTTAAAAAATTGACACGTCGTGACCCAATCAACAGCATTGGCTTAAAACGCCAAATCGCGGCTCACGTATTAGAGAAGAATGGCTACGCAGTATAAAAGCATATAGCTTGAGCCTAAAAAAGGTTGCCAAGGAAGTCGGCAACCTTTTTTTACTTTTTCTTTTTTACATCCTTTTGGGTGGAAGCACGATAGTTAGCGCAAGAATTTCGCTCGACTAATTTGAAAGGGATAATAATGCGCTTGGTAGGTTCATCAGGTTGTTCAAGCTTCTCAATCAAGCATTTTCCAGCCTGATATCCCAGTTGAAAGATTTGAATATCTACTGAGGTGAGCGGCGGCTGAGAGATTTCCGTGATCAGAGCATTATTAAAACTAATAAGAGACACATCTTGAGGCACGTTAACCCCTATCTCGTTTAGGACTCGCAAAATGCCCAAGGCCATCATGTCATCCGTCACGATCAGGGCAGTCGGTCTGTTAGGCAAATTCATTAGTTCAATCGCAGCTTCCTCACCGCCTTCACGCAGGACTTTTTCTCGAACAATATATTCGTTATGTAGGGTGAGGGAAGCTTGGGTGATGGCTTGTTTATAGCCTTCTAAACGGTCAATGGTTACCACCATGTCAGGTGAACCACCAACAAACGCGATTCGTTCATGCCCCTTTTTGATGAGGTACTCGGTGATTTCCTTCGCTGCTGAATAATTGTCGTTATCGACATGATTAATGGCATCCATGTCCGTATGTGGTTTTCCCACCATTACAAAGGGAAAATCTCGTTCTTTTAGATAATTGGTGACGCGATCGTTAATTTTGGAATAAAGCAGAATCAATCCATCTACTCGACCACCTTGAACCATTCTCACAACGCCATCATACAATTCCGCTTCCGTTTCCCCGGTGGACATACAGATAGCGTACTCGCGGCTATGGGCAATTTTGCTGATACCTCGGATCACTTCAGGAAAGAAAGGATTTTGGAAGATCCGATCTGTTGAATCAGGCATTACCAGCCCAATGGTTTGTGAGGATTTGCTAGCAAGACTCCGAGCCTGATAGTTAGGATGATAACCGAGTTGTTCCATGGCTTTTCGAACACGCTGCTTTGTTTTTTCGCTAATGCGAGGATGGTTGGCAACGACACGAGAGACTGTAGATGGTGCTACATTTGCCGCCCTTGCTACATCTTTAATTGTTACCCCCATGCGTTACCATCCCTTTCCACTTCATTTTTCATTATGATCTCTCATGAAAAAACAGTCAGGGAGGTGCCCCCAACTGTTTGAATAATTATTGGTTTAGTTCAAATGTGAAGATCTGCTTATCCTTCAAATAAGAGCCTTTCACTTCTTGCCCATTTACATAAATGGTTTTCATCGTATCTACTCCGTGAACGTGGACAATCATAGATTTCCAAGAAGGAGAGTAGCCTGTGTAAATGTCCTCTATGTTTATTTCTACTTGATTTTCATCGTGGTGACAAGTAATTTTTCTCTCTAGATATTGATTATTTTGATAGGAGAACGTATTTCCGTCATCTTCATACAGGATGTACTCTGATTGTTGCTGGCTTGGATAGAGATGAATCATGATCTGCTCGTCAGGAACCTTAGTGGATAATTTAGCTGGTGCCTCCGGAATAATTGCCCCTTCCTTCACAAAAATCGGTAGGGTATCGAGAGGGGCAGAAACCATGATATGCTTACCGCCAGCGAATTTAGTATCTGTCCAGTAATCATACCAGGTGCCTTCTGGCAGATAAACAACGCGATGGTACGTTGCTGGTCTAGTGATTGGCGCGATTAAAACATTCTCACCAATCAAGAACTGATCGGACAGATTGGATGTATGTGGATCGTTTGGATATTCCAGAACAAGCGGGCGCATGACAGGAAGACCTGTCTGATGTGCTTCACGGAACAACGTATATAGGTGCGGAAGCCATTTATAACGTAGTTCAATATATTTCTTCGTGATCATTTCCACTTCTTCTCCAAACGCCCATGGCTCTTGCGCTACTGTACCAAGATTGCTGTGGTTTCGGAAATAGGGGGTAAAAGTTCCGAGCTGTGTCCAGCGTGTCAGCAATTCCCCTGTAGTATCATGTGCAAAGCCTCCAACATCAGGTCCGGTAAATGGCACTCCAGATAACCCAAGATTCATGCACATAGGTATCGCCATTTGCATATGCTCCCAGAAGCTTCGATTATCTCCTGTCCAGACAGCGGCATAACGCTGTACACCAGCGTATCCAGCTCTGGTCAGCACAAACGGACGCTTTCCAGATAACTGTTCTTTTAAACCTGTATAAGTCGCTTCGCCCATTAGGAGACCATAGATATTGTGCAATTCGCGGTGAGTTTTTGGATTTCCGTCATTTTCATGTATGACTGACAAATCCATGGTCTTTGTTTCATTGAAAACAGCAGGCTCATTCATATCATTCCAGATACCTTCAATGCCCATGTCAGTATAGAATTTTTGCTTCTGTCCCCACCATTTCCGCACATTTGTATTGGAAAAGTCAGGGAATGCACTGATTCCGGGCCAAACTTCCCCTACATATATATTTCCATCCAGGTATTTGCAAAAATGATTTTCCCGTACCCCCTCTTGATAGATAGGGTACTCCGCATCTTGCTTGACACCTGGATCAACAATGGGAACGATGTTAATCCCTTCTGCTTTTAATTCTTGAATCAGCGAATGGGCATGCGGGAATCGATCATAGTCAAAAGTAAATACACGGTATCCGTCCATGTAATGAATATCCAAGTAGATCGCATCGACTGGAATTTCTTTATGCTTAAAATTTCTTACCAGTTCCCGTACTTCCTGCTCGTTTTTATAGCTGTAACGTGATTGATGATAGCCAAGTGCCCATTTAGGGGGAATATCCATGCGGCCTGTTAATGTCGTGTATTGAGTAATAACATCCTTTGGAGTAGGCCCTGCCAGAATGTAATAATCTAATTCGCCGCCTTCTGCCCCGAAGGAATAGCGGGTTTGACTAGATTTCAGATCAAAAACGCTGCGATACGTGTTATCAAAAAAGATTCCATGTGCAAAACCATTTCGAATCGTCATGAAGTACGGAATCGATTCATAGAGAGCATCAGTCTCTGGATTATGCGGAGCAAAAACGTCTGTATTCCACATCGTCATGTTTTCCCCGCGTTTATCAAGAAAACCGGTTTTTTCGCCAAATCCGTAAAAATGGTCGGCGGCATCCATTTCTTTAAAACAAATAATTTCTTGTTTTTGTGTAAAGGCCATTCCTCTCTCGCCCTCAGCTACAAGCAGTCGTCCCAAAGGATCATAGGCGGAAATGCGAAAAGGATTTTTGTTGATTTTTAGGTGAAGCCCAGCTGCTTTAATCAGGAGATACTGATCATGGTCCTCACATATTGTATGGACATCCTGAGAAGCTTTTATGAGGGCAAAGCTGCTTTCTAGGGTAGGTTTTGATAGCGGTTTCATAGTTATCCGCACAATATCATCTGCATAGAAGGATAGACTAACCCAACCACGCTCACAGCGAAAGTGGAAGAGATCAGTTTTTTCATAGTCTAATAAGGCACCAATATCATAGTATTGGTTCGAATTGCTTGCTTGTTCATTTCCAGGATGAATGGCAAAACTGGTATCTTGCATATAAAAACCTCCTTTGTTCTTTGGTTGACCGCATGTTTGAAAGAATCTCACAATCATTATATTTTCAATCAATTAATTGTGCAACCGATTGCGCAAGTTATTTTCGAGTATTTTATTGTTATTCTCTTAAAGGGACTGCCTTTCATTTGGTTTATGAAGGGATAAATAGTTGTATTAAATGTATTTTCAGTTAAGAGAAATAAGCTATTTTATTTTTGGAGCGAAAAGAGGAACTATTATAAAATTTCTCTTGTTTTATGAAAGCGTTTTTATTACAATGATTTTGCGCAAACGATTTCATTGAGTTGATAAAATAAATGATAGATGTATTCAGGGGGGAGTCACAGTGAGAAACATGGCATCTTTTGATTTCTGGCAAAAGCTTGGGAAAGCACTTTTAGTGGTAGTTGCTGTCATGCCTGCTGCGGGGATTATGATTTCTCTAGCCAAGCTGATTGCGATGGTAGGTGGAGATGTAACCTTTGTCGTCAGATTTGCCCACGTGATGGAAGAAATAGGCTGGGCTATCATCGGTAATCTTCATATTTTGTTTGCAGTTGCCATTGGTGGCTCATGGGCTAAGGAGAGGGCAGGTGGCGCATTTGCCGCACTGATTGCTTTTATCTTAATCAATCGGATTACGGGTGCAATTTTTGGAGTAAGCGGGGATATGTTATCAAGCCCTGACGCTACGGTCTCCTCCTTATTTGGAAAAGAGTTAGTAGTGAAAGATTATTTTATTTCATTTTTAGGGGCCCCTGCTCTTAACATGGGTGTTTTTATTGGCATTATTTCTGGTTTCCTAGGGGCTGTTATCTTTAATAAGTACTATGATTACAATAGACTTCCGGCGTCGTTAGCTTTCTTTAATGGGAAGCGATTTGTTCCGTTTGTCGTTATTTTTTGGTCGGCTGTAACCGCTATCATTTTGTCTGTTATTTGGCCGTCTATTCAGGGAATTTTGAATGATTTCGGAAAATGGATTGCTTCTTCTAAAGACTCTGCACCTGTCATTGCTCCCTTTATCTTTGGGATGCTAGAGCGCTTATTGCTACCATTTGGATTGCATCATATGCTGACTGTTCCTATTAATTATACCCAGCTTGGCGGTACATACACATTGCTTACTGGTACCAGTGCAGGTCAGGTCGTAGCAGGTCAAGATCCATTGTGGCTGGCTTGGGTTGCTGATTTGAACAACCTACTTTCTCAAGGTGATACAGCTGCTTATCAGCAATTGCTAAATAGTGTAACGCCAGCTCGTTTTAAAGTAGGTCAGATGATTTTGTCAACGGCGTCATTGCTTGGTATCGCGTTAGCTATGTATCGTCATGTGGATATCGAGAAACGGCCAAAATATAAATCCATGTTTTTCTCTGCTGCTTTGGCGGTATTTTTGACAGGGGTAACAGAACCGATTGAATTTATGTTCATGTTCGCCGCACCACTTTTGTATGTGGTTTACTCCATTTTGACTGGACTTAGCTTTGCGATGGCTGATTTTATTCACCTACGCCTACATTCCTTTGGATTTATCGAGCTGTTAACACGAACACCAATGGCGATACGGGCGGGAATGATCCAGGATATCATCAACTTTGCCATAACATGCCTCGTCTTCTTTGGATTGAATTTCACTGTCTTTCATTTTTTGATCAAAAAGTTTAACTTCCCTACTCCAGGGCGCGCTGGAAATTATACAGATGAGGAAGAGCCCTCCACAAAACAAGAGCAATTGAAAAAAACCACTACTGGTGTTGCCGAAACGATTGTTCAGCTATTAGGGGGACAGAATAATATAGTAGATGTGGATGCTTGTATGACTCGTCTGCGAGTAACCGTTAAAAATATAGAAGATGTGGCTAAAGAATCAGAGTGGAAAAAGACAGGTTCGCTCGGACTGATTTTAAAAGATAAGGGAGTTCAGGTTGTGTACGGTCCGAAGGCAGATGTGATTAAATCAGGCGTTCAGGATTACTTAGGAGTCTAATATGAGATTATTAACACTGAACTGTCATTCGTGGCAGGAATCTAATCAGCAAAAAAAGCTAGAGGAATTAGCGGATGCCATAGCAGAGCATGCCTACGATGTTATAGCTTTGCAAGAGGTTAGCCAATCGATTGATGCTGTAGTGATAAAGGATCACATTAAAGCAGATAACTATGCTTATCTGTTATTACAAGAGCTTCAGAAGCGTGGACTAGACGATTATCGGATGGTCTGGGAGTTTTGCCATATCGGCTATGAGATATACGAAGAAGGGGTAGCTTTGCTAACCAACCTCCCCATTATAAAGCAAGACGCATTTTATGTATCCAAGCATACAGATACGTCATATTGGAAAACCCGCAAGGTTATCAAAGCGACTGTGGAGTATCATCAGAAGTGCATTTCATTCTTTTCCTGTCATTTCGGATGGTGGGAGGATGAAGAGGAGCCCTTTCATGCTCAGTTCGAACGTTTCATAAAGAGGACGGATAACAATGAACTTACCTTCTTAATGGGAGATTTTAATAATCATGCCAAAGCGAGAGGGGAAGGCTATGACATGGTAAAAGGGCAGGGCTGGTACGATACGTTTCTACTCGCAAAGGTTCGAGACGAGGGCAGTACAGTTCAAGGAAAGATAGCCGGATGGGATCGGAATCAGGAAGGCTTGCGGATCGATTATATCTGGGTTAATCAGCCTGTCTCTATCCAGGAATCAAAAGTGATTTTTAACGGAACCAATAAGCCAGTCATATCTGATCATTTTGGAGTAGACGTCATGATTTGATGCTAAAAAACCAAGATCCGATTTACTAACAATCGGGTTTTGGTTTTTTTATTTTTATTTTTTTTATCTTTTCCTGAAACGTTTGTGAAAAACACCTCGTCAAAGAGTGTGAATCAAGCAAAATGGAAATTTTGTTAATGAAAATGGAGGTATCCACAATGAATAAAACCTTTAAAATGTTAAGTGCTGCTCTAGTTACCGCTGTGGTGGCTACCAGCTCCATCTCTGCTTATGCCGCTACTCCACAACTAACACAAACAAATCTTATACAGCCAAAACCAGCATCTAAGCATGCGATTTATGTAAATGGCAAAGTAGTCGATCAGAAGCTAGACGTATACGCAAATAAACAAAATGTACTAATGATCCCTTTGCGTACAATTTCTGATCAACTAGGCTATAAGGTTACCTGGAATGCAGAAACGAAGAGTGCTGAGTTGCAAAAAGATGCGCAATGGACAGCAGTTGCGGTGGGGAAAGATCAATACAGTATAAATAAAATGTATGTGCAGTTAGGATCAGCTCCCGAGTCAAAAGCAGGAGTAACCTACGTGCCAGTTACCTTCTTTGATAAAGTGCTTCATCAGCAAGTAATTGTTGAGGAGGATGGGACAATAAAAATTGGCGAACAAGTTCAAGGGGTAACGAAAAAAGGTAGTATTACTAACATCTCTATTGACGAAAAGGATGCTTCTCTTAAAGGGGCTATCATGGTGAATGGATTTACAAACGGTGTGCGTTTGAACATCACAGACGAGACAAGCATCGTTAATCAGGATGGTAAAAAGCTGACCATAGCTGATTTGAAGTTGGGTCAAGAAATTGAAGTTGAGCACGGTCTGGCTATGACTTTAAGCATTCCGCCTATGACCAATGCAGTGAAAATCGTGGTAAATGATAAAATGGCTACTCCTGAGGTTTTAGGAACGGTTGGTGAAGTCGTTGAAGCGAAAACATTAACAGATGGAACCGTGCAGGTAGTGATTAAAGGCGAGAAGCTAAACGACCAATCCTTTGAGATGATTGCGCTAAATCTAGCAAAAGATACTCCGATTATCGACGCAAAGGATAATAGTCCATTAAAAGCAGAGGACTTGCGTAAAGGGACAAAAGTCTATGGATTCTATGGTCCTGTGACAACAAAGAGCCTACCAGCGATTGGGCAGGCGATGAAGATCGTGGTTGAGCAGGAGTCTTTGATTCAGCCTAAATAAAAAGCTACAGCCTACGTGGATAGCTACAGATGCTATGGCAGATCGTGGCTTGAATACGGAATACAAAAAACGCTTGGACGGATGATCCAAGCGTTTTTTTATGTTATGGAAAACCAGGCTAATCGCTTAAGGATAAGCTTTCCCTATTTTCCGATGTTCGCTTAATAATGTTCCTAGTAAATCGCTTCCCAACCAGCAGGAGTTACAAACAGACGAATCGCAATAATTTTCCGATCCTCCATTAAGGTAAAGTAATGACGATAGGAAGAAGGAACAGAGATTAAATCGCCGGGGGATAGCTCTACATCAAAGTAGCGACCGTCTGTGCCTAAAATGGCAAAAATACCATGACCATCTACGCAAAAGCGGACTTCATCATCCGTATGATGATGTTCTTTGACGAAGTTCTCTAATTTTTTATCTAACTCTGGTGTTTTGTCACTTAGGACAATGACGTCTGCTGTAGTGTAGCTGCGGCGTTCGCTAATCTCTAGTATCTCTTTTTGGAAGGTATCTAAAATTTGCTGTTTTTCAGCATCAGTTGGCGCGTAATTATTTCGCAAAGCAGGATCTAATTGATCCACGCCCCAATATTCATAGATAACATCCTGTGAGTTTAAAAAAGCCTGAACCGCCTCTCTATCCTCAATATATTCATTGGTATCGTGAAAACGTACTTTTGCCATGAAGAAGGACCTCCTAATGTTGTAATCTTATGAATTATTTATTTAATCAGACTGAATTAAATGGCAATACCAGACGCTTTTGCAGATAAATTACCTACTTGCAATAAGCGCAGTTGATATTCAAATAGAAATTCAAAAGCTTCTATATGTCTTTTTGCTTCAAAATCATTACGACCCCAGGCATATATTCCGTGGTTGCGGATTAACACGCCGGGTACATCAGGCTTGATCGCCTCTTTAATGGCCGCTGCTAACGTAGGGATATCTGCATAGTTTTCTACAATCGGGACGGTAAGAAGAGCGTTTTCCTCCCAAATGCCCAGTCCTTTGATTAATTCTTGACCATGAATAGTAAAGCTTTGCTTTTGTGCATACACCTCGGAAATCACATTGTTGGCAATCGTGTGTACATGAAAGCAAGCGCCAGCATCGGGAATGCTTTGGTAGACAACAGCATGCACTAATGTTTCCGCAGAGGGCTTCAAATTGGTAGGTTCTACAGAATTGCAATTGCCGTCAACGATCAAGTAATCTTCTGGCGATAGTTTGGTTTTATCTTTGCCACTGGCGGTCACAGCAAATTGTAAGGGTACATCGCTGATTTTAATAGAGAGGTTTCCGCTTGTGCCCGGAAACCAATCTCTTCTAGCAAACGTTAGCTTTACCTCATCTAATTTTTTAAAAGCGGCGGTGCGCTGTTCAAGTGTTGTTGTCATAGCACAATCCCCTCCTGTTTGGCCCTAATGGCTTTAATAATTGAAATCACATCATAAAAAGTAGTAAATGGTTTATGTGATAAATTTTCTTCCTGACATTTTTCCAGCAGGAAGGAACGAGCAATGACAAAATCAGCAATTCGAGACCCTGCCAAGTCAGTGATACTATCCCCAATAACAACACGTGTATAGCCGGTAGCATCATAGCTTCTAATAATGGTAGTTTTACACATTCCGCAATCTGTTTGGCAATGCTCATCGCAGGTATGCGGCCACGTAATTTTTATTCTCTCTTTGCTAAAATCACTGCCATTACAATAAATTGGGCCATCAAGCTGAAACGGAGCAAGAATCGGATGAACAAAAAAATCGATACCTCCGCTTGTAATGAGCAGAGTCACGTTTTCCTGCCGGCAATAATCCACAAACTCTGCAAAACCAGGGCGGATACGGGCATTCTCTACAGCAAATTGAGTGATTTCATGTTCGAGTGAAGAGGGAAGCAGGGAAAACAGCTTTCCTACCCCTTCTCTAATGGATATTTGTTGCGTCAAAATTTGTTCGGTTAACTCTTCCCAGCCTGGGGGATGAAAGTGGCGCATGATTGCCACAATATTGTCTTTTTCTGTAATCGTTCCATCGAAATCGCAAAAAAGCACAAGCTGTTTCGTCATGCAGAACCTCCCCATTTTTCTAGTGCGAGTCGCAGTTCATTAGAGTCGGAAGCTGCTACTGTAAGACTGATTCCATTCACGGATGCATCAATAGCGGCACGGAATGCTCGACCGCCTGCTGTTGCTCCGAGTGGGTGCCCATGAATGCCGCCGCCTGCGTTAACAACCTGATCTAGGCCAAAGTCGGCGTACAGTTGGGGAACCAATCCGGGATGAATACCCGCTGATGGAACAGGGAAGGCAGGTTGCAAGGTGCCGTGTTCCTCGACTAAATGATTAGCTAGCTGAGTAGCCTCGCTCTTATCTAATGCTACATTTCCGTATGGAGAAGGGAATAACACTAAATCAGCCCCGGCTAAACGCAATAGCTTACCGAGCAGGAGCGGAGCAGCAATGCCGTAATCAGGACTAGGATAATAGGCGCCGGCGAGTGCGGGATGTGCCATGATTGGCACTTGAATGTCTGGATCTTCTGCTAGACGTTGCAGGAGATCGAAGCCAAAAGCAAGTGCATTAAACAAAAGGCAGGAAGCACCTGCATCGACAGCTTGCTTCGCTCGTTCAATAAGCTGTGAGCTAGGCCCTGTAAGGTTAGCGGCATACAAGACAGGTTTGCCGGTTTGTTCTGCAATTTTATCTGAGATGGCTTTAAAGCGTCTGATACGTTGGATAAATGGAGCTTTATCATCAGCAAAGAAAATTTCATCATCCTTAATCAAATCAAGGCCGCCTTCTGCTTGGGCACGAAACTGCACTTCTAGTTCCTCTAGTGACAAACCTGTGCATGACTTAAAAATACTCATTAATAAAGGACGATCATGCACACCGGTTATTTCCCGTATTCCTTTTATGCCGAATTTTGGACCCTGAAAGCCTTGTAAAAAAGAAGGAGGAAGCTGAATGTCTACCAGCTTGATTTTCCCGTCCATTGATAGTTTGCCAAATACCCCTGTAAGAAGAGAAGGGATATCCTGTGTAAAGCATATGGTTGGATAACTAATCGTGATATAACCTCGTGTTTCACCTGACGAGGTGGATTCAAGAGGAGATACATCCGCTACTTCACCTAAATAGGGGCGTAGCTGCTCCTGCTTTGCCAGAGGAAGGTCCGTCCATGAGCCTACTGTCATACCAACTGCAATACCTTCCGCTTTTTTTTGTAAATCCTTTGCTTGGGTTAAATAGGTTACGAGGATTCGATCTGTACTCATGGATGACCTCCTTGTAGGTAGAGAATTTATCAACTAAAAACGCCCCCTTCAAGAGAAGGAGGCGTCCGATAGACAGATCATCTTCTTCTCTTATCTCTCACATAAATCAGTACAGCACGATTATGTGTAGGATTTAGCACCGTTTCGCATCGTTTATCCCGATGCGAGGGTTGCCGGGCATCATAGGGCCAGTCCCTCCGCCTTCTCTCAATAAGAGCTAGGTAATTGTTGTAATTGTCAAAATTGAAGCTGATTCTTGGAGATCATCTTATCCCTTTTTGTAACATGCGTCAACCCTTTTTATAAATAAAAACTGAGTTGAATAAATTGTTTGACATAACTGGATTACCTGTGTATATTTCTACTAACGATTCATTTATGAGGCTTTAGCTACGCAGGATAGGAACCTGTGTTCACCTACAATTACATATACTTAATGGATACCTTATCCAGAGACGGTGGAGGGACTGGCCCGATGAAACCCAGCAACCGACACATAGCCGCTAACCTGGCATGTGCACGGTGCTAATTCCTGCAGAGACATGTAAAATTCTGGTAGATAAGGGGGAACGTTTTATGAATATGACATGTCAAAACGACCTCTTTTCTTCGGAAAAGAGGTTTTCTTTTTCTTTGGTAAGCAAAGCATGGTGTGAACAGATATGGGCAGAGCATAAGTATTGGGTCATGATGAGGTGTTATCAAAAATATAAGCAAATCTCACAAGCATTTCGGGATCAAGTAAAAACGTCTCGCGAAACAGGCGAACGCGATTGGAGTATATTTGCAGAACAGTTATTACATGAATTTCAGAAGATGCGAAAATTGCCTATTGATTCAGGCAATGCCTGTAATGCCTTGAGTCATGCATTCGGTCATCTGCGCGGAAAACTTACGGAGCAAGAAAGCGGCTCCTGGCATGTCTTATTGCAAAGGAACTGGGAGGAAGCTCATCGTATATTGTTCTTACTTACTATGGAATATGGTGATGATTATTTGTCGCGGTCTCGCCTATTTTCACCGGAGGCTCCTAGCAGTCACACATGGATTCGGTTTCGTGGCAAAGATTTTTTTATTGCAAAGGATTTGGGGCAGTGGAAGATTCTTGAGCCATGGGAAGTTTGGGAGCGAGTCGGCGTGTATCAAGTTAACCTATTAACCAAATATCGCTTATTAGCCAATCTAGGAGGAATCGTTCATCCCCTGGCACAATACGATCAATACATCAACCGAGACTAGAGTGGTAAAAGGAGAGGAAAAGATATGGGGTATCAAGCGTTATCGGTTCAAGAATCCATTTTATACGTACAGAATCAGGGAACGATTTTTACACAAGCTGCGCCTCTTGTTAGCCGAGAAATTGGTGATGGCAATTTAAATTTGGTTTTTAGAATAACGGATGAAGAGACCGGTAAAAGTGTCATTGTGAAGCAGGCTTTGCCTTATGCCCGCGTGGTTGGCGAATCATGGCCGTTAACGCTGGACCGATCTCGGATTGAAGCAGAGGCTCTCAAAATTCAGCGAGAGCTGGTAGGAGATTTAGTACCTGAGGTATACCATCACAATTCGGAGCTGGCTTTGACGATTATGGAGGATGTAGGTGATCATAAGCTACTCCGTGCAGGCCTTATTGAGGGAGAGATATACCCGTATTTCGCTAAACATATTGGAACTTTTCTAGCTCATACCTTATTTTTTACCTCTGATCTTGGAATGAATCCTTTTGCTAAAAAGGCTAATGTGAGCAGGTTCATTAATCCAGAGCTATGTAAAATTACGGAGGATCTTGTATTTACTGATCCATATGAGGACCATGACACCAATAATTTTAATCCACTTATCCGCCAAGACGTAGAAGCAATATGGGGGAATCACGCATTACGTCGAGAGATTGCTAAGCTAAAATACGACTTTTTGACACGAGCAGAAGCTTTGTTGCATGGTGATCTGCATACAGGCAGTATTTTTGTCACCAAAACAAGTACAAAGGTGATTGATCCCGAGTTTGCTTTTTATGGGCCAATAGGTTTTGACATTGGGGCTATCATCGCTAATCTTGTCTTAAATTATGCAGGACAGCACGGCCTCCAAGCCGACATAGAGAAACGGGAGCAGTATCGTTTTTACTTATTGGATACGATAGAAAACGTCTGGAATGAGTTTGTATCGCAATTCGTTCGTCTGTGGCATAAAAAAGCGGAGGAGCGTAGTGCGCATGTTCCTGATTTTTGGCAGGATTATGTATCTCAGGTCTTACAGGATACGGCAGGATATGCTGGGTGCAAAATCCTAAGACGCGTGATTGGACTGGCGGGTGTAGCTGATTTAAATAGAATTGAACAAGAGGAGCTTCGAGCAGAAGCCGAAAGACTGGCATTAGAGATCGGCCAATCCTTCATTCTCAATCGTAAGCATTTGGCAGAAATCACAGATATCACGGCGATCGTGCGAGAGATTACGCTTGAACGGGAGCAGGTCCTACAAAAGTAAAGTGGCAATCAAACAGAGTCATCTGCTGTCCTGCTAAACAGGGCAAGCAGGTGATTTTTGTTTTTTAGAGAATTATTGTTCAATCTATTGCATCAAAAAAGGCTAAAAAAAGGGGGAGAAGCATGAAAAATATCGTCATATCGCCTGATTTGGAGCTAAAGGAAGTTCGTATTGAGGATGCAGCAGTCACCTTTGCTTTAATAGAAAAAAACCGAGATTATTTACGGGAGTTTTTGCCATGGCTAGATAATGTGCGAGATATAGAGGATTCGGAAAATAATATTCGTTTTGCCATTCAACAGGCAGCAAATATGCAGGGAACTCATTATTCGATTTGGTATCGAGGCCAACTTGCAGGAAGAGTTGCCGCCAATTTTATCGAATGGAATCATCGTAAAACGGTAATTGGCTATTGGCTGGGGGCTGAATTTCAGGGTAAGGGTATCATGACGCAAGCAGTTGAGGCATATCTTGATTACTTGGTATTTGGGAAGTGGAATTTACATCGGGCAGAAATTGCAGCTGCTGTACAAAATGAGAAAAGCCGTGCTATCCCGGAACGGCTAGGGTTTCAATTAGAAGGAATTATGAGAGGAAATGAATGGCTGTACGATCATTACGTGGACCATGCTGTATATGGAATGCTACAGCAGGAATGGAAGCAGCGAAAAAAAGAGAGGGAAGCTAGGGGTCCCATTTTATAATTGACTGAATTTTGAGATTTGTGGATGGGGAAGGTGTTGGAAACTGGGTTCAGCCATTCTTGTATTAGATGAAGCAACAGCTAGGATTGATAGTGAGACGGAATCGGCGATACAGGATGCTTTGAAGGTTCTAGTGCAAGGAAGAACAACTTTTATCATTGCTCATAGACTGTCAACCATTCAGGATACCGACGTTATATGGGTGTTGTCACAGGGAGAGATCGTTGAGCAGGGGAACCATGAGGAGTTAATGGAGAAGCAGGGCATCTATTATAAGATGTATCAGCTTCAGCAAGGAAAGCCTTTAAAGTAAATTGAGAAAAAGTAGAGGGTTGTGGAAGAGTAGGGATACGGTGTATGATCTTCTAATGGAAAGGAGATCGCATACATGAAATCTTCGCGCTTTACTTTTACAACATTGCTCGTAGTGGTCTTTATTGCTGGTATTACTCAGGGATTGACGCTTCCTTTGCTAGCTATCTTGTTAGAGGAACGCGGCATTTCTGCTGTTTCTAACGGTTTGAATGCTGCTGCTCTCTATGTCGGAATGTTCATTATGTCGCCATTGATGGAAATCTTTTTACGAAAATGGGGTTATCGGACATGTCTATTTATAGGGCTTGTACTGGTGACATTTTCTACTTTATTACTTCCATTGTTTACATCGCTTAGTGTATGGTTTGTCCTCCGCTTGATAATGGGGATGGGCGACTCTGCTCTGCATTATACCAGTCAGATCTGGGTGACGGCAACATCTACACCAGAGCGACGTGGGCGTGATCTTTCGCTATACGGTCTGTCTTATGGAGCTGGTTTTAGCGTAGGACCACTAGCCATCAATTTAATGCCGTTTGGCTTGTGGGCACCTTTTATGGCACTTGTTGCTTGTAATCTGGTAGCTTTCTTCATGCTGTTACAAATTCGTAACGCCTTCCCACCTGAAGTAAAAGCAAACGATGGAAAAAAGGTAGTTAAATCAAGAGAAAAGTACAAGATGGTTATCCAAATGACATGGCTGGCTTTGATTCCAGCTTTCCTATACGGTTTTATGGAAACAACGCTAAACGGCAGCTTTCCGATCGCTGCCCTACGTTCGGGAATTTCGGCAGAATCCGTTTCTATTATTTTGCCATCCTTTGTAGTAGGTAGTTTATTCCTACAGTTGCCACTTGGAACCCTAAGTGACAGAGTAGGACGCAAAAAAGTCATGATGTACTGTGCCATAATTGGCTGCATCGCGTTTATGCTGTTCCCGTTGGCAACATCCTCTGTACCGCTAATGATGCTGTTATTAGCTTCTGCGGGAGCAGCGGTGGGCTCTTTCTACTCGCTAGGATTAGCTTATTGTGCTGATATCCTGCCACAAGGCTTAATTCCGATTGCAGGAATTATTGCAAGCATGAACTTTAGCGTAGCAAGTATTATTACACCTAGTGTTAATGGATTCTTAATCAATTACGTTTCTCCAACCTCAATCTTTGTGGCGATGGGTGCTATGTTTATTGTTTTCTTCTTGGCAGCTCTTTTCTTCCGACCAGAGAAAGCGCAGACTACATCTATTCAAGAGTTTGAAGGAGTGGAAATGAAGTAGGATAAACGAGACCTGGCTATGACGGCTAGGTCTTTTTTCTTTTCAAAATTGTTCTTGACGCATGTAAAAAAGAATTATACTATGATTGTAATCATTATTAAAAAGTTTGCCTTGTTCAATTATATTCACCTATGGAAAAATGCATAAAGCCGCATGAACGCTGTTACCTTCGGGTAGCAGCTTCGTTTGTTTTTAGGGGAATTTTAAGTATGATTCTCTTTCTCAACAAAGTAAAAATTCAAACCAAAAAAGAAAGAAGGGTGATTGTATGTTACAAAAAGGGATGATGATTCTTTCAGGTGTGTGTGTTCTGATTAGCTGGCTATGGGGCAGTATCGCAGGGATTGATCCTGCTTGGATTGCCATTGTGGTATGCGGGGTACCCATTGCCATTACAGCGGGTAAGGAATTATGGGAGCAACGAAGTCTGAATAGCGATGTGCTGGTCACGATTGCAATCATCGCGGCTACCTGTATTGGGGAGCTACTAGCTGCGGCTGAGGTAGCCTTTATTATGATGATTGGAATGTGGCTAGAAGAGAAAACCGTGGCCAAAGCCACTTCAGCTTTAAAGGAAATGGTAGAAATGACTCCTGAACAAGCACGCGTCATGCGAGGGGGACAGTGGATTGAGGCAAAAGCAGATTCAGTGCTAGTAGGTGAGCTGGTACTGGTAAAACCGGGTGAGCAGATACCAGTGGATGGAATTGTAGTAGCTGGTCAGGCTGCGATTGATCAGGCAATTTTAACTGGAGAGTCCTTACCTGTTGAGAAGCGGCAAGGGGATGAAGTATTCGTAGGTACTACCAACACAAACGGCTCCCTAGAAATTCAAACCACTCGTGTAGGAGAAGAAACAGCATTTGCGAAGGTAACGAGATTGGTAGAGGAAGCAATGGAGAAGAGGGCACCTGTACAGCGCTTGTTGGACAAATGGGCGGTATGGATCGTCGGGGCTAGCTTATTATTGGCTATTCTTGTGTATCTTGTTACAAATGATATGGTGCGTTCTGTGACCGTTCTAATCGTATTTTGTCCCTGTGCTTTGGTACTGGCTACTCCGACTGCGATTATGGCAGGGATAGGAAACGCAGCTAAAAATGGGATTTTAATTAAAAGCGGTGTAGCACTAGAGCAGTTAGGCTCAATTAATACGGTTTTATTTGATAAAACAGGTACGTTAACAAAAGGAGCATTGTCCGTTGCCGGGATTGCACACGCGGAGCATAGTGCCCAAGAGGTGATGCGTTGGGCAGCGGCCTTGGAACAGCATTCGGAGCATCCGATTGCTACAGCTATTTTACATCAAGCTAAAAAATGGGAATTAGAACTTCCTGCTGTAGAATCCTTTATTATGCATGCTGGCAGTGGAATTGAGGGGGTTGTTGAAGGGAAACGCATCTATGTGGGAAATCCATCCTTTATGAAGGGACTAGGAATAGGTCTTGAACAGGTTCAAGGCTTGCTTACAACGAAAGAAAAGGAAGGAAAGACGAATATTCTTATTGCTTCCGAGTACAAACTGCTAGGACTCATTTCAGTATCTGATCAGCTTCGACCTGAAGCTAGGGAAACGGTTGAAACATTAACAAAGGCAGGTGTTGAGGTAGCGGTCGTTACTGGAGATAACAAGGGTGCGGCACGGTTTATGGCAGAACAACTGGGAATTACACAGGTGTATGCGGAACAAATGCCGGACATGAAATATATGCAGGTAGAGCGCCAGCTGAAAGCAGGTCGTAAGGTAGCGATGATTGGTGATGGGATTAATGATGCCCCAGCGCTAACACTAGCTGATGTAGGGATTTCGATGGGCGTACACGGTACCCAAATTGCTGCGCAAGCGTCTGATGTGGTATTAATGTCAAATGATCTGCGCAAAATTGCCGATGTCATGCGTTTGGGTCAAAAGGCAGTACAAGTGATCCGGGAAAATCTAATCATTTCTACAGCTATTAACAGCGCTGCTATCTTGCTTGCTTTATTAGGTGTGTTGGGCCCGGTATTTGGTGCTTTCGTTCACAATATTACTTCGGTATTGGTGGTATTAAACTCTGCCAGACTCATTAATTTTTTATCTACTCCTAAAAATTCGCGTCCATCTTCTCCGCATCATGGAGCCCATTCATCAGCCGGGTATGCTACTGATACAGGAAAGCTTCAATCTATCAATAAATTTGTCGGATTGTAAAAAGAGCAGATGGAAGCTGTACAAGGGATAATGCTACGGTCAGGTTATCCCTTGCAGTCAACATCTGCTTGCTCAGTATCAATGAACTTTGTTTCCCTCATCCAGCAATTGACTAACAGTAACAAACTTATATCCTTTAGAACGCAAGTCAGTAATGAGCTCCTGTAAGGCTTTTAAGGTTTGCTTTTGATTCATCCCGCCATCGTGGAAGAGGATGATATCCCCTCGGGAGGTATGCTTTTTAACACTGTTCACAATAACAGATGAGGTGCGAGCTAAGGACCAGTCTCGCGGATCAACCGACCAATAGATGATATCATAACCCGATAATTGCACAGCATTCATCACATCAGTGGTAATCACACCCCCTGGCGGACGATAGTATTGGGGGAGGACACCTGTAGCCTTGTAAATGGATTTTTCAGCTTGTTTAATTTCATCATAGATCTCTTGCTCGGTTAATTTGTTTAGATCGTAATGATGATACCCATGGTTTCCGATTTCATGGCCAGCTTTTTTTATCCATTGCATAATGACAGGATATTTATCAGACTGGGAGCCTAAGACAAAGAAGGTGCCAAGAATACCGTTCTTATGCAGCGTTTCTAGAATACGAGGTGTATAAGTTGGATCTGGACCATCATCAAAGGTTAAAGCCACCACCTTTTTTTGCGTTTCAATTCGGTGGATAGGCTCATAGACCATTTGATTGGCAAAAAGACCAACAGAACCTGATGAAGTTACCCCTAACCATGCTAAACCTATGAGGGCAAGGCAGCATGTAAAGCTTCTTGCCAATCGCTTCTTCACGGTGAAACCACTCCTTTCTTCCGTCATTTCCTTCCTTAGGTTGACCGAACAGGGATAAGAACATGCTGGAAGAAAAGCGCAAAGTTTGTCGGATATGGTATCATGGAGGGAAATGTTAAGGGCGAGAGGAGTGACATGACGTTGGAAAAAAGCGGCTTGCTGCATGGACTAGCACATACCTATCAAGGAAAAGAACAACCTGTCGATTATTATCTTCATTTAAATGAAGAAAAAATAAGCCTGAATGAGTGGATTGGACAACAAATTTCGATTCAGTATGATGGACAAAAAAATTGTATTGCTTGTGGACGCAAAACCAATAAAACCTTTAATAGTGGTTACTGTTATCCTTGTTTTACGAAACGACCAGAGAACGATCTTTGTATTGTCAAACCGCATGAATGTCATTTTGACCAAGGAACCTGTAGAGATGAGAGCTTTGGAGAATCACATTGCATGATTCCGCATTATGTATATCTGGCGCTCTCTAGCGATGTCAAAGTGGGACTTACCCGTAAGAACAATGAGTTAAAACGTTGGGTAGATCAAGGAGCCATTCGGGCTATACCGATCGCAGAGCTCCCAACACGTCGAATGGCAGGAGAGCTTGAGGTACATCTCAGCCAATTCATGCCAGACAAAACCAACTGGCGTAAAATGTTAAAAGGTGAAGTAAAAGAAGCCGATCTAATTCAAATTCGGGAAGAAGCTTATGAGAAATTTCCGGAAGAGTTTAAGCCATTCCAATTGCGTGAAGACGAGTGGATCGATATTACCTATCCAATCTTAGAAACCTTGTCTAAAATTAATTCTTTATCCTTGGACAAGCTCGAATGTGTTTCTGGAAAGCTACTTGGTGTAAAAGGTCAATATTTAATTATGGATATTGGAGTTTTCCAGGTACGAAAACATGCCGGTTACCATGTAACGGTGAAAACTGGATAAATCAAAACAACAGCAAAAACCATGGTCGAACCGGATCATGGTTTTTTTGCTGTGTAAATGCCACTTCTATCCAGGCCCGACTTCTAATGTTCACTGAAATATCACACAGATGGAAGGCGTATCCAATGGATATTGTGAAATGGAGACTCATATACTTTTTGAAAAACGTAAGAGGTGTTTTCAAATGGACAAATTCTATCGTGATACGTGGGTAGAGGTCAATTTGGACGATATACGGACTAATATATTGACCTTTCGACAGCATATACCCAAAAAAACTGAAATCATGGCAGTAGTGAAAGCAGATGCATATGGACATGGCTCCGTAGCAGTCGCAAGAGAAGCCCTAGCGGCAGGCGCTACCGCTCTAGCCGTCGCGTTCCTAGATGAAGGGATTGTCCTTAGAAAGGCAGGCATCAAGTGTCCCATACTGATCTTAGGCTATACACCGATAAGAGCAGTGCAAAAAGCATTTGAATGGAACATCTCATGCACTGTGTTTCAAACGAATTGGATAAAAAAAGCGGAAAAAATCTTAAGCAAGAAACAGGAAAAGAAGAAAGCCAATAACCATGCAGATAATCATGGAGATAACCATGCAGATAAAAATGAAGACAAATCAATAACAAAGAATGCTCAAGATAAGAAGGACATAGCCACACAGGGGTGTAAACGCTTGTCTGTACATATCAACATCGACACAGGTATGGGACGAATTGGTGTAAGGACAAAAAAAGCACTTCTTTCTGTGGCGAAGGGTGTCTATAACAGTGAAGTGTTTCAATGGGATGGCATTTATACTCATTTTGCCACGGCAGATTCACAGAATGTCACTTATTTGAATCAGCAATTCGAAAGATTTCAAGACTATTTAGGATTTTTAAAGAGAAAAGGGTTTAAACTACCTGCTATTCACTGCTGCAATACTGCGGCAGCGATGACTCATCCTGAGTGGGGATTTAATTATATTCGACTAGGAATTGGAATGTATGGATTATATCCATCTGTCTATATAAAGTCATTACATATACTTAATCTAAAACCTGCTCTTCAAGTAAAAACCCGTGTTTCAAATGTGAAGTTTATGCAAAAGCCGCTTGGCATAAGCTATGGTGTTACCTATATCGCTTCACCAGGGGAACAGATTATTACTCTTCCGATCGGCTATGGAGACGGTTTTTCGCGGTTGCTTTCGAATAAGGGAAGCGTCCTTTTACAAGGAAAGCGATTTAGCGTGGTAGGCAGGATAACGATGGATCAATGTATGGTAAGTGTAAATAAAATCAAGGCAAAAGTAGGAGATGAGGTTGTGATTTACGGTCGATCTGGCAAGGAAGAGATCACACTGGAAGAAGTAGCCGAACTAATGGGTACGATTAATTACGAGGTAGCCTGCATGCTTAATTATCGATTACCGCGGGTTTATACCAAACAAAATAAAATCGTCTCCGTACGTAATTTATTAGGATCAATAAATCCTAAGCCAAGAAAACAGAAGAAAAAGTAACAGAGCTGATACATATTGAAAGTGGATGGCTTTTTTGTTTCGTGATGATTGGATATTTTCGAAAGGGGGATACTTTACATCCATTCAGCATGTGTATATTTCGAATATGGGGATGAACACTTCCATAAATCCATCCTAGATGTTGATTTTATGATACGTTAACAGATGTCATCATAACGTCGTTCATACTTTTCTTTTTTGAGACCCTTTGATGAAAGATATATTTTATGAAAGATATTTATAACCCTCGACAATCCTCGACTTTCAAAATCCTTTTCATTAAATAAAGTAAAATCAATCCAATAATTTTTATTGTTATTTACATATATATACAATAAAGTTAGAATCAAGTTAAGAATGATAAAGGAATCAATGTAATAATTTATAAATCATGGAAGGGGATTAACATGAGCGTAAGTCTAACTTTCACAACATTGGGGGAACTGATAAAGAGGAAAAGAGTAGAAATAGGCATCAGTTTGTCAGAAGTGTCCAGAATGACAGGGATTAGTAAAGGGGTTATTTCTAAAATAGAAAGTGGTGAAACAAAAAGTCCAGAGTTGAGGACGTTGAAACCTATCGCAGATGTATTAAAAATTCCTTATGAAGACATAATTGAATATAGCATCCAGGTAGAACGCCGTTATGGATTATATGATGACTTTTTATCAGAGGCTATTGAGATTTCCAACCCTTCTTTGATTAATAAAGTAGCAATCAAATTTCTGGAAAATATCAGGAAGGAAAGAAACGTGCTCATCGTTAGACCATTTGTATACACTTGCAAACACTAATATAAGCAACGATGCAAAGATAACTCTTTACACAACTATTGTTACTTACGCCAGAGTCCATGGATTACCGCAATACATAGCTAAAGGGTTATTCAAAAAATACTTAATTGAAAGAGAAGATTTAAGGAATTTGGAAGAGTCGTTTAGAATGGGAGAAGAAATCAGCCATTATGTAGATTTTTTATCTAACAATGAAAAGATAACATATTACTTCAAAATGGCTTTACATGCTCATAATATTAAAAAATATAACGAGTGTATCGAGTATTGTGAAGCAGGTCTTAAACTAGATGTTTCAAGCAACGAATTGAAGGCAAGGGCTTATTTATCTATGATAAATTCCTATGGTTTCATGAAAAATTACGATATGGCAGAGTACCATTTGAACTTTTTGGAAAAATACGAGTTCAAATTCATTTCCGATTCATGTAAAATTACTAGAGCTATTATACAGGGGAAAAAGAAACATTTCGGTATAGCTATTCCAGCACTACGAAAATGCTATGAAGTGGTACAAAGTGACTTGAAGATACATATAATCAATGAGTTATTAGATTTGTATCTTCAGGAGAATGATTTCATTTCAATTGAAGAAATTTTTAACCTTGAATCAGAATTTCTACCCCAAAATCCTACAACTCCTTATAAAAAAATAGCCATTGGTAAATATTTTCAGTATAAAGGGAATTATTTGACCGAAAATTGCATATTTAATGAAGGAGCAAGATCATACTTGCAAAGCTTAAAGACATTTGGAGCTGTTTATGCAATTCAAGAACTTGCAGAATGTATGGCCGAATTTTTGGAATTGTTTACGACAAATTCAAAATCAATGGATTTAGAATATGTTGTAAGACTAAAAGAGTTGTATACTGATATAGCAAACAAAAAGGAGGGGATATAATTGAGAAAAGCATATGGAATGTTGATGTTATCGTTGGCGCTAGTGATGACTCTAGGCATTACAGCAAATATTGAAACCGCGAGTGCTAAAGAATTTATTTCTCCGCAAAAAGCTCAATCTTATTTTGTTGATCCCGGTCATTAATTCAATTGTTTTTATCCTCAAATAATAAAGAGAGCGCTAAATAAAAAGCGTTCTTTTTTTATTTTTTTGAAAATTTTGCATTTATCATAAAAAGGGAAGAACGTTTCTTCGAGAAAAAAATAAAGGTAGTCCCTGCAACTAATGGTAAAATAATACATAGGAGGAAGGAAGGGGGTATCATCTTCGAATTATATTATTTGTCAACTAAAAGGGGCGTTCCCCTAGTCACCAACTAACTGGAACGTCCCCGTCATGAATAACAAAAAATGTTATTCGAGCCAATTGTATCACTTAAATAAGGAAAGAGAAATGGAAAAATTCAAATCAAAAAATGATTTACAGAAGCTTATAGAACTCCTCCGTCAAGAGTTAGAGATGTTGTATTACAAAGAAGGCTCATTCGTACATCCAACCGTACTACAACTGAGCCAACAACTAGATGAGTATATCGTTATGTTTGAGAAGATTAGACAATAGTTGGTCGATATGAAGAAGCTGTACGGGAAACTTTACAAAGCCCAGTAGGGGGAATAATTATAAAGCCGTTTTTCAGCTATTCACTAAAGACCTCTAGGGAGGTATATCTCAAGATAAAACTGTAACACAAAACCAATTGTAAAAAAGAGGATTTTGATTAAAAACATAGAAAGGATGTTTAAGGTTTGAAAAAACAAACTATTAATTTCTCTATTTTATGTGCATTATTGTCGGGCGTTACTATGCCTTCACTCATCACAAATCCAACGGCAGTATATGCTTCTCCACAAAGTCAACAGGATTTGGTTAAGTGGTTTAAAGAAGCCGCAGATGAATACAATGTTCCGCTTGAACTCCTTATTTCTATAGGATGGGTTGAATCCAGATTAAATGATCATGATGGAGAACCTAATAACATTAATGGCTACGGATTCATGAATTTAGTATCAAATCCAGAAAGGAAAACGCTTGAAGAGGCTTCAGAAATAACTGGGATTAGCATAGATGAATTAAAAACATCAACTCAATCTAATATCAAAGGAGGTGCTGCCATATTATCTAAATATCAACAAGAAATTACTGAAAACAAGGATAATTCAAAGGATTATAAAGATTGGCTTGAAGCAGTAAAATTATATAGTGGTGCTGATTCTGATGATATAAGTACCAGTTACGCTGAAGATGTCTTTAGCTTAATTGAGAATGATTTAATTGATTTATCTAGCGAAGAATTAGTAAAACCCTCTCAAGTAGATGTGGATGAGTATCAAATAATGGCAGGCCCACCTGAACTTGATATTAAATGGGTTCCAGCGCACAAGTCTAACTATGATTCTACAAAACGATCTGCAAAAGATATTACCCATCTAGTTATTCATGTTATGCAAGGCACATATACAGGCTCTATTAGCTGGGCGCAAAAAAACCATGGTAGTAAGGGTGCTTCATCAGCTCATTATTATGTAAGTGATGACGGGGATATAACTCAAATGGTTGATGATAGGCATATTGCTTACCATGCGAGAAGTGCAAATCCTTACACAATTGGTATTGAGCATGAAGGGTATGTTGATGAACCAAAATGGTTTACAAATATAATGTATAGAGAATCTGCGAAACTTGCGGCAATGTTAGCTTATACCTATGATATTCCTGTGAATAGAAAGCATATTAAAGGGCACAGTGAATATCCAAATCAAACGCATACTGACCCGGGAAAATATTGGGATTGGGATTATTATATGAAAAAGGTAAAGGTATATTATGATAAATTTGAAGATGATGGCAGATATTAGGTTTTAACTTATAGCTGCCATCAAATAAGGAGGAACTCAACTTGAAGAATCTGTTTTATTTGTTGGCAGCATGTATTTTTCTTTCTGGTTGTGGACAGGAGAAGGTAACTTCTCAACAAGAACACAAATTCCAATATAATGGAATTTCATTAGGAGACTCTTATGATAAGGTCGTGGAGCTATATGGAAAGCCAGAATCAGAAGACAAAAAGGGGGATATAAAGTTATTAGCATACCGAAGTAAAAAGGGTCTTTCAAATACCTTGATTCTACAAAATGATAAGGTAATTAAAAGCACTTCTTATATGGAGTATCTTGATGGAGAAAAATTACCAAAAACAAAAGAAGAGGTTTTCCAGACATTTGGTACAGGTTATAAAATGGAACTAAAGGATTGCTATGAATCAACTAAGTGTGAAAATTATATATACTCGTTCGAAGATGAGATTCTAGAGTTTTTAACTTATTGGGATAATCAAAAAATTGATGTGGTAACGTTAAAGACAAAAGAAGCCGACAGTGTTCAATGAATAAGTCTTTAATGAGTGACTAAAACCCATGCTCTTAATGAAGCGTGGGTTTTATAATAAAAAAGTATGCATTTGGAATAAATTGACAATAACTTATCTCAATTTTATAATAATGGGGGATTGTGCTTTTTAAATAAAAAAATGAATAAGAATGGAGAGTTTGGTAATGAAAAAAGTTTACCTTTTCTTGCTAATTTCCATCCTAGCTATCACTTCAATTTCAGCTTGGAATCCAACCAAAGCTGAAGCAGCAAACGCCAGTGTTGTCACCCAAAAAAATGATAAGCTAACAAAAGAAAATATAACTTTCATAGCATCTCTTTTAGAAAACTCTGCTCCTGATGTGCTGACTGATAAAATCCTGACTAGCAAGGGTGACATTCCTAAATTAATTTGGTTTGATAAGTTGCAATCGTGGACGGGTGATTTTTTATCACTTACAAGATCAAAACGATTCATTGATGGCAACTCGAAGGAAGTAATCATTTCAACATTAAAAAAATACTATACCTCCTCTAAAGCAGAAGAAATCTTTTCCTTTTATTTTAAGAAGAGAGAAAATGGTACTTATGAATGCATCGAGACAGAAGGATTCTCTTCAAGCCTACAAGGCATTCTAGAAGGGCTAAAAGTAAATATCCAAAAGAAAAATGCAACAAATACAAGTGTTTTGTTTGAAGGTTTTGGATACGACTCCTTTAACTTTAAGGAGACGCAGAAAAGTGCAATAAAGGTACAATTCAATCTTGTTAAAAATAAGGATCATTATCTCATTAACGATATAATTGACCTAGATTAAGTTTTAGCTGATATTTGCTCTAAAAGACATTATATCGTTTAATTGCAAACTAAATTAGCAATCCAGGAACGTCTGAATATCAAATTCAGGCGTTTTTTGATGTATAAAAAGTAATTTATGTTTTAGTTAAGCTATCCACTAGACTGTTCCTATTTGGAGTCCTCATATGAAATTATATAGTAGTAAAACTAGAATTCCTCAGGCGCGATGTTGGTATTACTTTTTTCCTAAAATAAGAATATAACCAGTATCCCTTATGAAGAGATAATTGAACGCTATGTTGAAATAGAACATCGAATCGAGGTTTTGGATGATATATTACAGTTGTGCATTGAGGTCTCAAGCCCTTCTTTGATGACTAAGGTGGCAACGAAATTCCTTGAAAATTCTAAAGAAGAAACATACGTACTATTAGAGCATGTCTTTTGTCTTGCTAATAATACTGCAAACAATGAAGTTAGACTGTCGCTATACAATACAATTATTAAATATGCAAGGGTACACGAAATTTCCCATGTACATAGCCAAATCATCCCTAGGCTGCACGGAAAACTTTACGAAACCCAGTAGGGGGTAATAATTATTATTGCCGTTATTTAGCTATTTATGACCAATTTAGGGAGATTTACAACATGTTTATTTGGGACAATTCATTTCCTTTAGTTGAAAATGAAACCTCCCTTTATCTCCTCCAATCATAAACATCCTTTGTTACATCGATTTCATGTCCATTGATTATGACTGTTTTGTTATCCACCCAATTGATTGAAACAGTATCCATTTTAGAATCCCAGTAGATATTGTTTTTTTTCCCAGAACTATTTGTAACGACTTCAGCCCGGATCGAATCGGGTACTGTGGCTCCACCTTCAACTATGTAGGCATTTACGCTGTGCTTTTTATCAGGTGATGCTACTGTATGAATTAATTTCCCTTCTGGAAGATTATACATTGCATAAAAGAAATGATAGAACAAAGCTCCCATAACTAAGAGTATTAAAAGCAATATACTAATCGCCCATTTCCATTTGTTCACAAATACCCCTCCTAATTAACATCTAAGAAAGTAGATACCTTATTATATAGAATATAATGTAAAGTGAGGGATTAAAATGAAAAATGCTATGTTTATATAGTACAAAATCATGGTTGTAAGAAGCATCGAAGAATAATTTAAAATAATGTTGATAAATTCTTTCTGTTGACTTGGTTTGTGGTTAAGTAAGAACTGGTCTGGTACTTTATATTAAAAGGATAAAAAAAGAGGGTGATACAATGGGCATTGTTTCATTTTTCAATATCGTTAACACAGTAGGTATCCTGTTGTTTGTGCTACTAGTAGGCATCATGTTTTTCAGAAAAAAAACCGACACCCCAAAAAATATATACGTAGAGGTACTGTTTCTTGTTTTCTTAATTGGGTTTGATGTGTACATGTTTTTAAACGATCAAACAGCAATTAAACCTTTAGTTGTATCTTTACTAACAATCGCTGCTTGCCTTCAAGTAGCAAAATTAACTAAGAGTTTAAGAAAAAGCAACTAAGCAAAAAGGCTTTATGTGGGTCCCGATAATAGTCATTATGTAAAAAGCGTCCGAACTCAAATTCGGGCGTTTTTGATATGTTTATATAGTACAAAATCATCGTTTCAGAAAGCATCGAAGAATAATTTAAAATAATGTTGATAAATTCTTTCTGTTGACTTGGTTTGTGGTTAAGTAAGCACTGGTCTGATACTTTATATTAAGAGGATAAAAAATGGTATAATATTCATATTGATTATCTTTTAGAAGGTATTCCTTTTATGAAGAAAAGATTACAAGTTTTCATATCGTCCACTTTATAGTGTATCAACTGAATTTTTTCTTAACATATAGACATAATGGAAACTAGACTACATAAACTAAGTGTTGCAGGCAATGGATAAAAGAATATTTTCACCTAAAGATGATGAAACAGGATAAACATACACCAATGAGTTACCGAGCAAGTGAAATAATGAAAAAACGCAATAAACAACAGGCTGTTAGTAATAGGACAAATATCCACTAACCGGAATATCCTTCTGTGCAAAATGTGGAGGTATGGCGAGGGAAAAGATATACGTCTCGATACTATAGATGCTCATCTACTCAAAACGATGGTGATAGAAAGTGTACTCAAAATGGAATAAATGCTGAGAAACTTGAAAAAACTATATATGAGGATTTACTCGAAGAATTTACAAAAATGAAAGAAGGAAAATATGTTATTGACAACGAAATTGAGGTTAGATCGTATAAAGAGAAATTAGAGAAAGCTGAATAAGGAAAGAGAACAGCTAAAAAAAGAAGCAGGTTCAGGTTGTAATGAATATAGATTTAGTTGATGATGAAGGAAGTCCAGAAATATTACTGGGGCTGAAGCATAAAATCTAAACATGAGATGAACAAATTTTTATAACGAAGAGACAAATCATTGGATCAGAAAACCATGATAAAAATGTCTCAAGGGTAAAGATGTAATTGAAAGAATGAAGGCTATAGATTTAGAGGATTTAGGAGCCTTACAAGTATTATTCCATAATGTAATAGAAGAGGTGAGGAGTTTTGACAAACGCACCAAATATTCGTTTGTATAGTTACGCAAAGTGCGGCACATGTCGCAAAGCTAAACAATGGCTGGATACCAATGAGGTTACATATACAGAAATCCCAATTGTTGATACTCCGCCATCGAAAGAGGAATTGCATCAAATCTGGCAAAATAGCGGGTTGGATATTCGCAAATTTTTTAATACTAGCGGCCAATTCTATCGTGAGCTGAACCTGAAGGAGAAGCTGCCAACAATGTCAGAGGATGAAATGCTAGAGCTGCTCGCGTCCAATGGTAAGCTAATTAAGCGACCTCTTATCACAAATGGGGCAAAGACAACACTCGGTTTTAAAGAACAAACCTTAGAAGAAATGTGGGGCAAATAACCCAATCTTCTAGTTAAAAAGGGAAGAGTCACATACCGATTTTCATTACAATCGGGCAGCATACATAGAGATTGAGGATCATTGTCAAACAAAAACCACTGTTTAATAAAAATTATTACAAATTAATATTGACTATAATCTATTGATTTTGATATCATAACTCTTGTAAATAACATTTACTATTCCTTAAGGAGGTAATATATATGGCACAACGTATTATTGGTCTTCAAGCTCCTGATTTTTCTATGGAAACAGTATCCGGTGACGGAAAAGAATTCGGTCGCGTTTCTCTTTCTGACTATAAAGGTAAATGGTTGGTATTGTTCTTCTATCCACTAGATTTCACTTTTGTATGTCCAACTGAAATTATCGCTTTGAGCGACGCATATGAAGATTTCAAAGATTTGGATGCAGAGGTACTAGGTGTATCTGTTGACTCTGTACACTCTCACAAAGCTTGGATCAACACTCCACGCGACCAAAATGGTCTTGGTGGTTTGAACTACCCACTTGCTGCTGACTTCAACAAAACAGTTGCTCGTTCTTTCGGCGTGTTGGATGAAGAATCCGGTGCAGCTTACCGTGGTCTATTTATCATCGATCCCGAAGGCGTTGTTAAATACCAAGTAGTAACTGATATGAACGTAGGACGTTCTAACGACGAAACTCTACGTGTTCTTCAAGCTCTACAATCCGGCGGACTTTGCGCAGCTAACTGGCGTCCAGGCCAAGCTCATCTAAAAGGATAATTCCTGACTTAGTTGGGTATCGTGTACACAAACAAAAGGGTCTAACTTTACAGTGTTAGGCCCTTTTCTATATTAAAGGAGGCATGAACCATGCGTTTACGTGAAGAACTTCCAGACTTTCCAGGCATCACAGAATGGGTAAACGGTCAAGTTTCTAAGGCTGATTTGCAGGGCGAAAGAGCAGTTCTTGTACATTTCTGGTCCGTTAGTTGCTATATGTGCAAAGAATCTCTACCACAAATTAACGAGTGGCGTGAAAAATATGCAGATCAGGGCTTAAAAGTTATTGGTATTCATATGCCGCGTTCCGAAGCTGATACAGATATTGCGAAAATTAAAGAAACCATCGCTCAATATGAGCTTACTCATCCAGTAGCGATTGATAACGAAATGACCACAACTGATGCGTTCCAAAACGAATACGTTCCTGCCTACTATCTGTTTGATGAGACAATGGCACTTCGTCATTTCCAAGCAGGCGAAAAGGGCTTAAATATGGTCAAAAAACGTTTGCATCGAATTTTGGGTATTGAAGAGGATTAGGGTCCTTACATGTCCAATTATGTAGAGGGGAAACTCTAAGAAGACCCCCGTTGCTCATACACTTCAAAAGAAGAGGAGCAATGTCGGCTTTGCCGTCACCAGAAGTCTTGGATAAACATCCGAGTGTTCTACGAAAAAAGGAGGAAGTTAGATGGAATTTCCAAAAGAGTTACGTTACAGCGAAGAGCATGAATGGGTACGTGTAGAAGGCAACAAGGCTTATATCGGTATTACTTCTTTCGCTCAGTCCGAACTAGGTGACATCGTATTTGTTGAATTGCCAGAAGTAGGCTCTACCATCCAACGTGATGAACCATTCGGTAGTGTAGAATCTGTTAAAACCGTATCTGAACTATATGCTCCAGTTACTGGTAAAGTATTAGAAATTAACGCTGCTCTAGAAGAGGAGCCTGAATTGGTAAACACATCTTCCTATGACAAAGCTTGGATGATCGTGGTTGAGTTGTCTGATTCCAGTGAGTTGGATAAGCTTATGGATGCGGATAAATACGAGGCAATGGTAAAAGAATAATCAATAGCGCTTACTAACGTTATGAACAAAAAGATCGGTTATCAGAAACCGATCTTTTTTTGCTTTCGTAACCTTTTTGCAAACATTACAGAGTGATACTCTTTTATAATGAAGGAAAGGTATGTAGTTTAGTTGGAGGTTTTCTACCATATGATTATGAATTTGAAACAGTGGAGTGCTGGTGTACTGCTGGTAGGCTTATTGGCAGGGTGTACACCTGTTGCTTCCCCGAATGAATTATTGAAGGCTCCCACCTTAAATAAAAATCAAGAAGAAGTAAAAAAGGCAGTACTGGCTAATTTGCCGCAAGGAAGCTCGCTTATGATTCCACGCAATAATTCTGATGAAAATGGAGCCATTATCGAAAAAGACTTAAATGGCGATGGAAGTAATGAAGTTGTAGCTTTTTATAAGCAAGGTGAATATAACGTGGGATTTATTGTGATGCAAAAAACCGAGAATAGCTGGCAAAAGGTTGGACAGATCGAGGAGACGGGTCAGGATGTAGACTATGTGGCCTTTGAGGATGTTTCAGGAGATAAGGAAAAAGAGATTTTCGTTAACTGGATGGCAAGTGAGGGTGTAGACAAAGAGTTTGGCGGATACAAGTGGATAGATGGACAAATGATTCAAATTTTAAAAACATCCTGCAAGGAAGCTATCGTAGGGGATTTAGACAAGACAGGGGTATCAAAGGCCTATGTGTTCAAACTGGATCATGACAAAATGAAAGCCCCTGCGGAAGTGTACCAGTATGACAAAGCGACTTCGAAAATGAAAATGATTCAGCAATTGGGATTAGATTGGTCGATTAATGGATATGAAAATATTTTATTAGGCAAGGCATCTAAAGAGCAAAATGGTATATTTTTAGATTCGGGTATCGGTGCCCATTCAGGGCAAACGGCACTTTTGGTCAGTAACAAGGGAAAGCTAACACAGGTAGACCTGTCGAATTATGATAACGTAATGTATAAGCCTTATTCTACTTTTAGTAAGGATATTAATAATGACGGAATTATCGAAATCTCGACATTAGTACAGCCGGTGGGAGCAGAAGATTTGTCCATGGTTGATACGCCTTGGATTACAGAGTGGTACCAATGGAACGGTCAAAAAAGCCTGATCAAAGTAAAAGAATCCTATGATGACGATAGCAATGGATTTCAAATAAATATACCAAACTACTGGTTCGGACATTATACGATCAGGCTGGTCACTACAAAGGAAGCAGGAGCGATCACCTTTTTATACCTAGATTCTCAGGGAAAGCCATCAGCCGAGTTGTTTACCATTGATCCGATTAAAAAAACAGAGTGGGCGAGTAAAGAGAAGGAGTTAAAACAACAAAGAAAAGAGTATAGCGTTATAGATGAAAATGGTGAAAACATCTTTATTGCTCGATTCCCGACTAATATGAGCAGTGTTCCAGCAAAGGAACAATCTGTTTATCGAAAAATGCTATTTAATTTGCAGCAGATCCAAGAGATATTTCGAAAAATATAGGTGAATAGCAGGGCATCTAGGTACAAGGCAGAAAGGAGCAAGGGGAGAGATGAAAGTACTATTGCTAGAAGATGAGGAATCCATCCGAGGATTTGTCCGCATTCAATTTAAACGAAATGGGTTTGAAGTATTAGAGGCACAGACAGGCGAAAAGGCGTTGGAAATTGCTAAGAAGGAGCCAGATATCGCTATAGCTGTATTAGATGTAATGCTTCCGGGCATCAGTGGTCTGGAGGTTTGTCAGGAATTACGGAAGATGTACCCGCAATTGGGGATTATTATGCTTACTGCTAAAGCTCAAGAAGTAAATAAGATCGAAGGATTAAACTTAGGAGCAGACGATTACATTACAAAGCCCTTTAGTGCCGCTGAACTGATTGCCCGAATGAATTCGTTGAAACGACGGGTAGAAACGATACCTTCCACTGTAAAACCAGGTGAATTGATTACTTCTGGCCCATTTACCCTGCGATTGGCGGATCGAAAAATGATCAAAAATGGGCAAGAAATAGATTGCACGCCCAAGGAATTTGCAATTATCCACTTATTAATGGAACAAAAGGATCGTGCAGTCAGTCGCGATGACATCCTAAATGAAGTTTGGGGAAAACATTACATTGGGGATTTAAAGGTAGTAGATGTTAACGTTAGACGCATCCGCCAGAAAATCGAGGATGATCCCTCGAAACCGAAATATTTGGAGACAGTCTGGGGATTTGGTTATCAGTGGAAAGAAGGAACGTAAAATATGTATGGAATAAAAAAACGTCTAGTCATGAATTTTACCTTTGTCGTATTAATGGTAATTCTAGTACTAGGAAGCTCGTTTGTTATAGGAGTCCGTAGTTTTTATTATGGTGGTGCAGAACAGGCGCTACTTAGCCGTATAAATGTGTCTACGAACTTTTATAACAAATACATTCAATATTATAATCTGCAAAGTAAAGCAAAATATATTTTCGAGCATACGTCACAGGATGATCTCGCACATGTAGAGGTCATTGATTTAGATGGTAATGTGATTTTAGATTTTAACGGTTTCACTAAACGCAAAAGTGTACTTACACAGGATGTACAGGATGCATTAAAAGGTGACACAGGGATTTGGGTGGGAAAAAGTGAAGATACAGGAGAACATATTCTTGCAGTATCTAAGCCACTCACCTTTTATAATTCAACAGCAGGAGTCCTGCGTTATGTGACCTCTGTTGAAGAGATCGACAAGGTTGTGAACCAGATTACACTGCTTGTGTGGAGCATTGGCACTGGTCTCGTTCTTTTATCTCTAGTCTTAAATTTGATTTTATCTAAGCGAATTATAAGCCCTATTGTTGAGCTTACGGGTGCGGCTAAGTCAATGGCAAAAGGTGATTTTAGTCAACGGGCTAGGCAGGCAGCAGATGATGAGATTGGAACGTTGGCCGAAACCTTTAACTATATGGCGAGCGAATTAGAGAAGGCTGAGGAGATCAAGAACGACTTTATTTCTTCTGTCTCCCATGAATTGCGAACTCCCTTGACCTCTATTAAAGGCTGGTCTGAGGTGGTTCTGACAGGTGACATGGAAGACAAGGAAGAGACACGCCTAGCCATGCAGATCATTGTGAAGGAAACGGATCGACTCACTGGATTAGTAGAACAATTGCTAGACTTTTCCCGCTTGCAGGCAGGAGGAATGGAGATTCATAAGACAGAGCTAGAGGTGAATCAGCTCTTAATGGATGTCCAGCAGCAGTTTTCTGCTCGTGCCTTCCAAAAGGAGATTAACTTGGTGACAGAAACTCCAGATGAACCCTTGCGTGTATTAGGAGACGAGAATCGCTTAAAGCAAGTGGTCATAAATCTGCTTCATAATTCAATGAAGTTTAGTGAGGAGCACACTACTATCACAATTCGTAGCTATCGAGAAGATCAGGTAGTTATTATAGAAGTTATAGATCAGGGAGCCGGAATATCGGAAGAGGAATTGCCTAGAATTACAGATAAATTTTATAAAGGTAAGCATAAGCAATCAGGTAGCGGCATCGGATTATCGCTGTGTTTAGAAATTGTAAAATTACATCAGGGCACACTTCATGTAACGAGCAAAGTTGGCGTAGGTACAACGATTCAGGTCTGTTTACCTATATATGAACAATAAGAAGAGTGAAGATGAATATCAGGATTTCATTGAAAAATCATCAGAAACGGCTATAATCAAATACGGGATTGGTAGAATTATCATTGGTGAAACTGGTAGCATTTTAAACCTAGCATATCGGAAGCTTGTAAGATACAATCAAGGGACAATAACGATTTTGTACTTGTGTGTCTGTTCAGATAAAAACAAATAAGAGTTCGACCACATGTACATGGAAGGGAGAGCTTATGGGTTTTTGCTGTGGAGCAGGGATGATTGGCTCTTTTGGAACACTTCGTCACGTGGAAATTCTGGTGCACAATGTACCAATCATGTATTGTCCGGTTTGTAATCGTACGAGAGTTCATCCGACCGTTGAAGGTGAGTATGAAATTCTTGTTGAATATGCTCAGGGAGATCACGCTGCAGAAGTGGATTTCGCAGAGTTTGTAGATTTGGATAAGCTGTCCGAGCTGTTTGAGAACTGTTCAATGACAGATCAAGGTTCTTATGATGAGAGTCTGAAACGACAAATTGACATCGCCCTTGATTTGCTAGGTATAGCCAAACAAATGAACGATTTGGAATGGCGAGAAGCTTTAACAAACAGATTAACAAATTTAAGCCATCGGTTACGACAACATCACGCCAATGAGCGAAAGACAAAAAAAGCCTTTTAATAGGGGCTAACCAGTGAACAGTTGATGGAGGTCAGCCGTTTAGGAGGATTGTATTCGATGCTTCAACTTCAAGGTGTTCATCATATTGCTCTTAGCTGTCGCAATGTGATGGGCGTAGCTCAATTTTTTCAAGAGATTTTAGAAGTACCGATTTCTCTTGATCAATCGGGAGAAGATGAGCCAGTTTATTTCAACATTGGGCCTTATACACGAATTGGTCTACATCCAACTACCAAAGAGCTAAATATAAATTCCGGTCACGTGGATCACATTGCTTTTGCAGTGGCAACACGTGATGAATTAGACTATCTTGTTGATAAGTTGGAAGCGGAAAATATATGTTACCGTGGGCCGATTGAACGCCCAGGAAGTTATAATCTTTATTTTGAAACGCCAGACGGTCACCACTTGGAGATACGTTTGGACAAGGATGAAGAGGATGAAACGGATGACGCCTAAGAAGGCGTCTTTTTTCTTTGTGTACATTTGATAAACTTCTACAAAAAAAAGGTCTGCCTTCAATTGGAAAAGGCAGACAAGAAAGGAGTTTATAATGAAAAAGGGGGTACTAATGGGTGAGTAGTAGGTAATTTACCTATCTACTAATTATTACCTATTATGCATTATTTTTCGGAAAAATTCAATCAATTTTTAATATTTTTTTAAAAAGTTAAATCAGTTTCCGCATATTCAACAAATGATCTTACCAAATTTTTTCGTGATATTTATTCCGTGATAAAGAACGTAGAAATATGACGATAAAAACTGTCTGCGGTAGACAGCGAACGACAAAGGCTCCAATTCCTCGCCAAAGGTTTCGACTCACAAATTTACGAATATGTAGGTAGTGAATGGATCGTGATGTGAGCGGAGGGATGACAGTGGCTTCTCAATTAAGAGCAATATTGTTTGAAGTGCAAAAACGCTTGGAACGAAAAAGATACCTACAAAGTTTGATGAAGGATTGGAATCGCCATGTTGGTTTTAAATTAGAAGATGGAACACTTGATAGCTGTTTAGTCTTTTCTAATGGAGAAATAATCGTAACGGAGTGGAATAAGGGGCATAAGGCGGAGGTTGTTGTAAAAGGGGATGTCCAACGCTTACAGATGCTTTTGACCGGTGATGAGCTCTCCTATCGCTATGCTAAAGAAAACATCGAGATGAGAGGACACGTCCGAGATCAATTAAAATTAGATTCCCTGCTGCGATTATCTTTGGAGAATGAGAAAAAGTTAGCCTAGTTTTAATATTGCATTTACTCGTAGATATCAATAGTATATAAATTATCCCTGCCACTTTTTAAAAAGGGGCTGTTTGTTTTTGCTGATGAAACGGAAGATAGAATCCATTTACTAGGCTCATACCTAGATTTCAATGAATCGTCTCTAGTTATTCACATCTTTTTCAAAAAAAACGCAAAATCTTGTAGCTTAATTGATCTAATGTGATATACTAATTACAAAATAAATCATGATATAGCCCACATTTTTTACGGTTGGGGAAGGAGATACATTTACATGGAAGCCAAAACGGTTAAGCGTCTATCAGAAGTTCTTGCTGGTGCCAATGCTCATTATAATTTGGCTGTACCCAAGTTGATTGAAGAAGCAGTTAAACGTGGCGAAGGAGTTCTGACAGATAAAGGCGCTTTAAACGCGCTAACTGGCAAATTCACAGGGCGCTCTCCGAAAGATAAATTCATAGTCGATGAACCCTCTGTCCATGACAAAATTGATTGGGCCAATAACAAACCCATTCAAATCGAAAAATTTGAGCAATTACATGCGGAAGTTCTAGCTTACCTAGAAAACAAAGAGCTTTATGTTTTTGACGGATTTGCTGGAGCGGATCGTAGCTTTCGTTTACCCATTCGTGTAGTAAGTGAATTTGCTTGGCATAATCTGTTTGCTCATCAATTGTTTATCCGTCCAACAGTGGAAGAATTAAAAGGGCTTCAAGCCGATTTTACAGTTATTTATGTTCCGAACTTCAAAGCAAATCCGGAGGTTCATGGAACCAATTCTGATACATTCATTATTATTAGTTTTGAACAGAAGGTAGTTTTAATAGGCGGAACAGAATATGCCGGTGAAATGAAGAAATCCATTTTCAGCGTGATGAATATGCTGTTACCTGAACGCAATGTGTTATCTATGCATTGTTCAGCTAATGTTGGCCGTGACGGAGATGTGGCTTTATTCTTTGGCTTGTCAGGCACAGGGAAAACCACTCTATCTGCTGATTCAGACCGCCGTTTGATTGGCGATGATGAACATGGATGGTCTGATCAAGGAGTCTTTAATATAGAAGGAGGATGCTACGCAAAATGCATTCGTCTTTCTGAACAAGGGGAGCCACAAATCTGGAATGCAATCAATTTTGGTGCCGTGCTAGAAAATGTAGTGGTCGATCATGCTAGTGGTATGGCTAATTATGATGATGATCGCTACACAGAAAATACACGTGCGGCTTATCCTGTAGAATCGATTCCAGGAGCCGTCATACCTGGTGTGGGCGGCCATCCAAATGTGATTCTTTTCCTAACAGCAGATTCGTTTGGGGTAATTCCTCCAATCTCTAAATTAAACAAGGAACAGGCAATGTATCATTTCTTATCTGGCTATACGAGTAAAATGGCTGGAACAGAACGAGGTGTAACCCGGCCTCTAAGTGAATTCTCCACATGCTTTGGCTCTCCTTTCTTACCATTGCGTCCTATCGTTTATGCAGAAATGCTAGGGAAAAAGATTGATGAGTCTAATGCGCTTGTATATTTGGTGAATACGGGCTGGACAGGTGGACCTGTGGGAGTTGGAAGCCGGATGAAATTGGCATTTACGCGTGCAATGGTAACGGCTGCTCTTCATGGAGAATTGGAAAAGGTAGAATACGCTACTGATCCTGTGTTTGGAGTACAAGTGCCAACTACTTGCCCAGGTGTACCTAGTGAAGTGCTACAACCACGTCAAACATGGACAGATAAGGATGCCTATGATCAGCAGGCAAATGAATTAGCTAAGCTGTTCCAGGCTAACTTTGCTAAAAAGTTCCCGAAAGCAACTGATATTTCACAGGCTGGTCCTGTCGTTAAATAAAGAGAACGTAGTAGAAGACCCGGGTATTTCCCCGGGTTTTTTTGTTTGTTATCTGGTTTTTGTGTCGAGTCCATGACAAATCAAACTCGTAAACTTTGCTAGGTTAGGGAATTCTGCTACACTGTGGGGAGTGGCTAATAGAGAAAATTTCTCAAGTCTGCATCAATGGATACGTACACCTAGATATAAAAGATAAAGGTAAGTAGCAAAAGAGGATGGATTATGTAAAAGGGAAGGGGCAACTGCACATGAGTAACGATAAAAAACAACCGGAATCCACACTTTCTTTAAAAGAGTGGGCTGTAGCGATTAAAGCATTAGGGGAAGGAAAACAAATTATTACTGTCCGTAAAGGCGGTTTATATGAAGAAACAAGAGATTTTAAGCTAGAAAACGATACATTTTATTTGTACCCAACCTATGAGCACCAAAAAGCAGAGATGATCAAACCTGAGAATCAAGCTGATCTGGAAGCAACTCTTGTAGGCTGGAGCCTTGATAAACCAACTGTAGATATCGAATACTTTGCTCATATTACAGATGATATAGAAATTTTAGATGAAGCAAAAATTCGTGCATTGAACCCTTACCATATTTGGACGGACGACTTTGCTGATGTTCGTCTGCACTGGAAAAAGAAGAAACCATTGCATATTCTATTTGCTCGCGTTTATAAATTAGACAAGCCAGTGACGATCGAGATTGCTGAAGAATATAAAGGCTGTAAATCTTGGCATAACCTTTTGTCCAGCCTTCCGCAAAATGGTTATACACCAGTACTAAGCGATGAGGAATATGCACGTACCCGCCAAGTCATTATGGATGTACTAACGAAGGAAGAGTAGCCTCTCTCTTTGGCTGTAACATGAGGAAAATCCCACTATGCTAGTAGTGGGCTCTTTTCGTCTTATGAGAAAACAGTTATGTAAAAAATGGATCAACAGTTAAAAATAGTCCGTTGCAAATGGAAAAAACACCATGTTTATACAAGGGATTTTACCGCTTTATAATAGGCTTATCCTGATTTAAGAAACATTCATGTTTTATAAATATGGCAATAGTTCTTTCCTTGCTTTCTTAGAATTATTATTATAAAATGTATTGAGAATGGATTGAGAATGCACAGGTTTTTCGATAGGATAGTATAGTGCTTGTCTACAACATCGTGAAGACTGTTTGATCATAATATATGGAGGAATGCAAGATGGCTGCTGTACATCTACAGATTAAGAATTTACGCGCAAAGATTGAGGAGAAGGAAATCCTTAAAGGCTTGAACCTAGAGATCAAAGGTGGGGAAATCCACGCGATCATGGGACCAAACGGAACAGGTAAATCTACATTGGCATCTACGCTAATGGGACATCCTAAATATGAAGTAACTGATGGTGAAGTTATCCTAGATGGTGAAGATCTATTGGACATGGCTGTAGACGAACGTGCTCGTGCAGGTCTGTTTCTAGCTATGCAATATCCATCTGAAATCACAGGTGTAACGAACTCCGATTTCTTGCGTTCTGCTATGAATGCTACTCGTGGCGAAGGAAATGAAATTTCCTTAATGAAATTCATCCGTGAGATGGATAGCAAAATGAGTACATTAGAAATGGACGAAGCGTTTGCTCATCGCTACCTAAATGAAGGTTTCTCTGGCGGGGAGAAAAAACGTAATGAAATTCTACAAATGATGTTGCTTCAGCCTAGTCTCTGTATTTTAGATGAGATCGACTCTGGTTTAGATATCGATGCTCTTAAAATCGTAGCAAAAGGTGTTAATGAGATGCGCGCTGAGGATCGCGGTTTCTTAATCATTACTCACTATCAACGTCTACTAGACTATGTGAAGCCTGATTTCGTACATGTTATGATGCAAGGCCGTATCGTAAAATCAGGTGGCCCTGAATTGGCAGAACGTCTAGAAGCAGAAGGTTATGATTGGATTAAAGCTGAGCTCGGTATCGAAGACGAGACCGTTAACGCAGAATAAGAGGCGAAGGAGGTCGAGACTATCATGAGTACAGAAACACAACTTCGCTTTGGTAAAGAAGCGATTAAGCAATTTTCCCAAGCGAATCAAGAACCAACCTGGTTTTTAGAAAAGCGTCTAGCTGCATTCGAACAAGCACAGACGCTATCTCTCCCTGTGTTGGAGAAAACCAAGATTGATAAATGGAACTTCGATCAATTTCACCCGTTCCAACTAGAAGCGCGTGTAGACAACATCGAACAATTGGATGAAGTCGTAAAAGAACAACTGGATGATAAAGACATAACCAGCCTGCTCGTACAGAAAAATGCGTCTGTAGTCTACCATAAGGTGGATGAAGAGTTGAAAAGCCAAGGCGTTATTTTTACTGACCTTGCTACAGCGCTTCGTGAACATGGTGAACTTGTGAAACAATATATCTATTCAATTGTCAAAGAAGACGAGCACCGTGTAGCTGCTTTGCATGCAGCAGTGGCAAATGGCGGGGTATTCCTGTACGTTCCAAAAAACGTAGAAGTGAAAATGCCATTGCAAGCTATTTATGAAGTAGCAGGCGAGGAATCCCTACTAGCACCTCATGTTGTTATCGTAGCAGAAGCTAATGCCCGTGTAACTTATGTAGATTCTTTTGTATCTGCAGAGGGAACCAATATGGTAGCAAATAGCGTTGTAGAAGTACACCTAGGCGCTAACGCACACGTACAAGTAGCGTCTGTTCGTTCCTTCTCTACTGAGGTTCACGATTATGTATACCGACGTGCCTTGATCGGCCAGGATGCTAATATGGAATGGATTTTGGGCGAGATGAACGATGGTAACACAGTAGCGAACAATACCTCCATTTTAGAAGGTAAAGGCGGAAATGCTGATACCAAATCCATCACTGTAGGAACAGCTAAACAACGTCAAAATCTGACTTCTCAAGTGCAGCATATCGGAACGCATACTGAATCCAATATGTTGAGTAAAGCAGTAATGACAGATGAAGCGGTTGCCATCCTAAACGGAATTACCAAGATTGAAAAAGGCGCAGAAAAAGCAAACGGTGTGCAAGCAGAAAACATTTTGATGCTATCTGAAAAAGCTCGTGGTGATGCAAACCCAATCCTTTTGATTGATGAAGACGATGTAAAAGCTGGTCACGCTGCTTCTGTTGGTCGCGTGAGCGAAGAAAGCTTGTACTATCTAATGTCTCGCGGTATTGAACGAAAAGAGGCTGAACGTCTTGTCATTATTGGATTCTTGGACCCAGTGGTTGCCGAGATTCCGATTGAAGGAGTGAAAAGCAAGCTACGCCAAGCATTGGAAAGGAAGTTAGGACGATGAACGCACATGAAGTCCGTAAATTGTTTCCTATCTTACATCAAGAAGTAAATGGGCATCCATTGGTGTATTTGGATAGCGCCGCTACTTCTCAAAAGCCGATTCAAGTTCTTGAAGCGGTAGATAAATATTATCGCAGCTATAACTCTAACGTTCATCGCGGCGTCCATACGCTTGGTACGTACGCGACGGACGCTTATGAAGGCGCACGTGAAAAGGTACGTGCGTTCATCAATGCCAAAGAAACGGCTGAAGTAATCTTCACGCGCGGGACGACTACCGCATTAAATACCATTGCAATCGGGTATGCTCGCACGTTCCTTACTGAAGGCGATGAGATTGTAACCACGCTAGTTGAGCATCACAGCAATTTTATTCCTTGGCAACAAGCAGCTAAGGCAACTGGAGCAACTTTCAAGTTCATCCCGTTAGCTGAAGATGGAACGATTACCCTTGAGGCAGTGAAAGCAACAATCACACCACAAACCAAAGTGGTCGCAATCCATCACATCTCTAACGTTCTAGGTGATACAACTCCCATCAAGGGAATTGCTAAAATTGCACATGAAAATGGCGCTATTTTGGTTGTGGATGGTGCCCAAAGCGCTCCACATAAAAAAGTCGATGTACAGGACCTGGACTGTGATTTCTATGTCTTTTCCAGTCATAAGATGTGCGGGCCTACAGGAATCGGCGTCTTGTATGGAAAACGTGCACTCTTGGAAAAAATGGAGCCAGTTGAATTTGGTGGCGAAATGATCGATTTTGTATATGAACAGGATTCTACATGGAAGGAGCTCCCTTGGAAATTTGAAGGGGGAACGCCGATTATCGCTGGGGCCATCGGACTTGGGGCGGCGATTGATTTCCTAAATGATCTGGGCATGGATGAAATTGAAGCACATGAAAAGAAACTGATTAGCTATGCAATGGAACGCATGAAAGAATTGGATGGACTTACGATTTACGGTCCTATCGAACATAGAAGCAGTCTAATTACTTTTAACCTGGCGGACGTTCATCCGCATGATTTGGCAACGGTTTTAGATGCAGAAGGTATTGCTGTACGTGCAGGCCATCATTGTGCACAGCCGTTGATGAGATGGTTGAAAGCTACCGCTACTGCTCGTGCCAGCTTCTATCTGTATAACACAGAAGAGGATGTGGATGCCTTAATCGCTGGGTTGAAAAAAGCGAAGGAGTATTTTGGAAATGTCTTCTCTTGATGATCTCTATAGACGTGTCATAATGGATCATTATCAAAAACCACGGAATAAAGGAAAGCTAGAGGATGAAAATGGATTGGTGATCAATCTAAATAATCCAACCTGTGGAGACAGTATTTCGTTATCGCTGCAAGTAGAGAACGGTATAGTTATGGACGCAAAATTTCTCGGGGAAGGATGCTCCATTTCTATGTCCTCTGCTTCTATGATGACGGAAGCTGTAAAAGGAAAAACCGAAGAGGAAGCGTTGCGCTTGATTCAAATTTTCTCTGATATGATGCAGGGAAAAGAGCCGGATGACAATATTGATTTAGGCGATATTGAAGCTCTGCAAGGTGTCTGCAAGTTTCCAGCGCGCATTAAATGTGCAACGCTCGCCTGGAAGGCATTGGAGCAAGGTATTAACCAGACGGACGTGAAGTAATATACCCTCCAATTGAATTGTGAGGCAAAAGGAGTGAACGATATGGCGAAGAAAGCCCCTGAAATCCAAGAGTATCAATATGGATTCCACGATAAAGACGTTTCGATTTTCCGTACGAAAAAAGGTTTAACTCGTGAAATCGTAGAAGAGATTTCGAAAATCAAAGAAGAACCAGAATGGATGTTAGAATTCCGTTTAAAAGCGCTAGACATTTTCTATAAAATGCCAATGCCTAAGTGGGGCGGCGACCTTGATGAATTGGATTTCGACAACATCACTTACTATGTAAAACCATCTGAAAAAGCTGGTCGTAGCTGGGATGAGGTACCAGAAGAAATCAAGGCTACCTTTGACAAGCTAGGTATCCCAGAAGCTGAGCAAAAGTTCTTAGCTGGTGTATCTGCACAATATGAGTCTGAGGTTGTTTACCATAACATGCAAGAAGATTTAGAGTCTCTAGGTGTTTTATTTACGGACATGGACTCTGCTGTACGTTTATACCCTGATATCGTGAAGGAGTATTTTGCGACAGTTATTCCGCCAGCAGATAATAAATTCGCGGCGCTTAACTCTGCTGTATGGTCTGGTGGTTCCTTCATTTACGTGCCAAAAGGTGTAAAAGTAGAAACTCCACTTCAAGCATACTTCCGCATTAACTCAGAGAACATGGGTCAATTCGAGCGTACACTAATCATTGCGGACGAGGATAGCTTTGTTCATTACGTAGAAGGCTGTACGGCGCCAATCTACAGCACAGATTCCTTGCATTCTGCTGTAGTTGAAATCATTATTAAAGAACGCGCTCGTTGCCGTTATACAACGATCCAGAACTGGTCTAATAACGTATATAACCTAGTAACCAAACGTGCTGTAGCGTATGCTGATGCAAACATGGAATGGATTGATGGAAACATCGGTTCCAAGCTAACGATGAAATATCCTGCCGTTATCATGAAAGGACCGCGTGCTAAAGGTACAGTTCTTTCTATCGCAGTAGCGGGTAAAGGTCAGCATCAGGATGCTGGTGCGAAGATGATCCATCTAGCGCCTGATTGTACTTCCACGATCGTATCTAAGTCTATTTCTCGCGATGGTGGTAAAGTAACATATCGTGGTCTAGCTCAATTTGGTCGTAAAGCAGAGGGTGCTAAATCTAACATCAAGTGTGATACATTGATTTTGGATAAATTGTCCACTTCTGATACGATTCCATACAATGAGATCATGAATGACTACGTAACGCTTGAGCATGAAGCGACTGTATCTAAAGTATCTGAAGATCAATTGTTCTATTTGATGAGCCGCGGTTTAAGTGAAGCGGAAGCTACAGAAATGATCGTAATGGGCTTTATTGAGCCATTCACAAAAGAATTGCCAATGGAATATGCTGTTGAAATGAACCGTCTGATTAAGTTCGAAATGGAAGGTTCTATTGGATAACAAACGATTAACCCTTGTATATCAAGGGTTTTTCTTATGTTTGCATGTGCAAAGTTCGTGCAAAGTTGAAATTATTTTAACGCTAATTGAAGTTATTTTTAACATGATTATTTGTGACGTAGGCAGTGAATTTTGCAAGTTCATCTGTTTGAATTTTTCCTGTAATATGCCCATATGTTCTGCTTAATTCTTTTGTGTCTTTATGACCTAATCTTTTTGCTATATAAATTTCACTTACACCTGATTCAAGGAGTAAAGTTGCATGAGTGTGCCTGAAAGCATGTAAGCCCCTATATTCAACCCCTGAAGCCTTATGATAGTTCTGAATCGTTTCACGAATGATTGAAGGTGTGAGATAATGCCCATTATAATTTTGAAAGATGATTCCATCATTATTTTTCTTGAATCTTGGATTTCCAAGAATCAGTTCATTTTGTTTTGCCTTGAATTTTTTCAGTTCACGAATAACTTCTTCATCGATGCTGATTACACGATAAGATGAATCATTTTTCAAAGTTGTAAGCTGCACTTTGTTATTATCATCACGGCTTGTTTGCTTGTTGATATCAATCGTATTTCCTTGAACATCTTCCCATCTTAATGCAAGGGCTTCTGATATCCTTAAACCCGTTTTGTATAGGAACAAAATCAACATGTAATACAAACGGTATTCAGGGAACCTTTGATGCTTGTATGTTCTTAAATAATCCAATAGTTGATTCATTTCATTAAGGCTGAAATATTTCACTTTTTCATCTTCTTTTTTCACAGCAACATTGTCTTGAACTTCTATCTTCAATCTATCTGCTGGATTCTTTTCAAGCACCTGAAGTTCTTGAACGGCATAAAACAAAATACTTTTTATCACCGAAAGATATTTTCGCCTTGATCCTATTGAATATTTAGGCTTTCCATTCTTATCAAATTCCCCAAAGGCTGCAAGCCAATCTTTCACTTCTATCCTTGTGATTTTTGCAATTTTTTTATGACCAAATGCAGACATCACATGATTTCTTATAATTACTTCAAGCTGTCTGAATGTTGAAGGCTTTGTTGATTGCTTTTTCCATTTCAGCCATTGTTCCACAACATATTCAAAAGGCATGTTTCTATCCGCTATAGTTTGGCTATAGTATTTTCTTTCCTCAGTTTTTGCGGCAGCAATTTCAGCTTCTTTTTTTGTTTTGAAACTTCCGATACCTTTTAATTTTCCATCTATATAAATTTGCACCTGATAATTTCCGCTTGGTAATTTTCTTATGTTTGCCATGCTGTCTTTTCCCCTTTTTAACCTTTTAAAATGATTTCGATAAGGCTTTTTATTTTTGCCTTTTCTTCTCTGGTCAAAAGCCTGTTTTGAAAAAATATTGGATGATTGGAATCTAATAAAAAATCAAGGTGGAACGGGTCCTGTTCTTGCTCTGCTAGTGACCATTCTATATCTTCCTGACTGTTTTTTTCGTTTTTTATTTTAATAAAATCAGAAGCATCAATATATCCTGCTGCTGCCATTAAATTTTCATATGGTTCATCTAAACCTTTTGCCAATCTTTCTATAATTTCTGGAGAAGGTCTATCTCGTTTGCCGCTTTCAAGATGTGAAATATACATAGCAGAAACACCTGATAATTCCCCAAGTTTATTCATTGAAAGGTTTTTTTCTTCTCTTTTCTTTTTGAGATAATCTGCAAAGTTTTTCATTATTAATCACTCTCCCTTTTAATTACAATTATAAACAATAATTTATGTATCGTAAACAATAGTTTGTATAAATTATTGTTTATAGTGATATAATGTTTTTTATAAACTATAGTTTATAATGAAAAAAAGTAAAATGTTTTAAAAAATACACCAAGGAGGAATAAGCAAATGCTTAACATTTCTTTAGACGAAAATGAATTAAAGAAATTATATTTAGAGGAAGTCCGTAAACGTGTGGATGAAATTGAGGAACAGAAGTTGTTAATAGATGTCAATGAACTTTGTAATATGCTTTCGTTAAGCAGACCAACTGTAGAAAAATTATTTATATACAATCCGAATTTTCCTTCCTTGAGAGTGGGTAAGAAGTGGTTATTTCCTCGTAAAGAGGTAGAGGAATATATCAAACGTTGGTCAATTGATGTTAGAAGGAAAGGTGGTGTTGTTGAGTGCGATTAAATTTAGAAGAAAGAAAAGGAGCACTTCAACATGGAAACAGGTATTTCCTTAACTGTTACTGCATATAAAGACGGTTTTAATCATAAAGCCACAAAAAAAGACACGGAAAAAATAATGTCATATATGAAAAAAGTGAATATATATTTTTCCGAGCAACGAAATGAATCGATAATAAGATTTCTTGCAATATTGAAAGAAAGAAAGCCCCATGTTTGTGCCAGTTGGTTTGGCTCATCCATCGTTCAGGATGATATTAAGAATTTTAGTTGTAATCTTATGTATTTTGATTTTGATAAAGGCATTACGGATTATGAAGAATTTGAAAGAAAAGCAAAAGAGCATTTCCATATTATCCAAAGGTCATCTTCCTGGTCAGAACAACACCCGAAATACCATTGTTACAATATTTTGAATGAGTTTATTTATGATTTGGATCACTGGTGGCAAGTTTATGAATCTTTATTTGAAATGTATGAAGAGGAATTTGGCCTAAAATTAGATGGTTCCATTCATCCAACAAAGCTATGTTATGCAGGTTTGAGCGACCATATTATTCAAAATGATTTGCCGTTTTTAGAAGTACCAGAGAAAAAAACAAAAGAATTTAAGCATACTTTTCTTCAAGGCAGCGGTAATAATCAGGATTTTGATTTTCAACGGTTTAAAGTATGTATTGTCAAATTAACTGAAACAGGAATTTTGCTTACTTATCAGCATTGGATAAGATTCATTCTTGCTTTATGTGATTTGTTTCAAGAAGGAATGATTACCGAGGAACAGGCGTTGGAAATCTGTTCGATTATAGATGATGGTAAAGGTGAAACATTTAGGAAATTTGAAAGAGAAAAAAGCAAAATGAACAATTGGTCACTTGGAACCATCATTTATTACTGCAAAAACGCAGGGATTCATGAAATTTATTATGTGCAAAAAGCAGACTTTATTCCTTTACCTTTTGCCATAAAAGATGATGTCTTATATAAAACGATTTTGAATAAAAAGGGAAATCAAAAAGAATTAAAAATGGTTTCTCGTATGGCTCCTCATATTGTAAGAAAGCTGAGCAATGTTGAAAGAAACGAAGTTTATTATGAAATCGCTTGGAGCGATAATGGACAGAAAAAAACAGAAGTGGTCCCGGCAGGAGTGATTTCAACAAAAAAAGAGCTGCTTACATTAGCAGCTCATGGATTCTCTTGTAATGATGGAAATTGCAAAGATTTAATTGATTATTTTCATGACTATTTGGCTTTAAACCATGTAAATCAGGCTTATATGGCAGATCGGTTAGGGCATATCAAAGATGCTTTTATCCATCCTTTGCAGTCACAGGGTGTGGTAATCGTTCCAAATGATTTAGGCGAGAAACAATTACTTGAAGCATTTCAAGTTAAAGGAACCGTGGAAACATGGAAAAATCATGTGTTTAATCGAATTAAGACCTATCCAAAAGTATTATTCCTAGTTTTAGCTTCATTCGCTTCTGTCATACTGCGTGACTTGAATGTACCACCCTTTATTGTAGACCTATCAGGAAGTACTTCGCAAGGCAAAAGCACGTCTATACAGGTATCTAGAAGTGTTTGGGGCAATGAGGGCTTAATAAATGAGTGGAACGCCACAAAGGTGGCTATAGAGCGCAAAGCAGGCTTTTTGAACAGCTTCCCACTTTACATGGATGATACCAGAAAAGCCGATGAACGGATTTTACCAAATGTGGTTTATCAATTTTCTGGCGGTCGTTCAAAAGGTCGAGGAAGTGTAAGTGGTTCTCAAAAAGAATTGACTTGGAATAACATTCTGATTAGTACAGGAGAAGTGCCATTAACGGAATATGCAAGGAAAGCCGGAGGAGCGGCGGCAAGGGTTATTTCTTTAGTTGATGAACCATTTGGTAAGGTAAAAGACAATTTTTTTTCTGAATTATATCAAGCGCTAGAAGATAATTACGGGGCAGTGGGGTTGGAATTTTTGAAGAGATGGCAGGAAGCAAAAAAAGATTTACTGTCGGAATTTACAACTCTAAAAAACCATTATATTCAAAAGGCGAATGGCGATGAAGTCTTAACAAGGTTAAGTATGTATTTTGCAGCTGTTAATTTTGCAGGTGTCGTTTTAACTAAACTTTTAAATGTAGAAATGGATTTAACTTTGTTGAATCGGCTGTTTGATGAAATGGCAGAAGATAATCGAGCCATTGATAAGCCAAAGCAATTGCTTGAAGAAATTTTATTTAAACTCGATTCAAATCGTAAATATATAGCAAATCAAAGCACACCTGATACAGTTTGGGCTGTTTACAAAAATGGTACAGTGTGTCTTACACCTGATTTCTTAAAAGAAGAACTTGGAACAGAAGAATGGATGATGCGGAAGGCATGGCAAAAACGTGGATATACTCAAACTCATCTCAATAAAGATGGGAAGGAAATTGATTATAAACAAGTTAAGCATAGGCATGCAAATACAATGCTGTGATTGTTAACAAAGAGTTTTATGAAAAAACAGGACTTGATTTTGAAGTAGATTACGATCAAGAAGAAGATTCGGATCAGTAGCCTTGCATAATTCAAGGGTACAAGCTTGAAAGGGGGTGAGAAAATGGAAATGCTAGATGCAGAAACACAAAGAATTATTGATGAAATGTACAAAGCATATGGAAAAGAAAGGCTCAATGCAGACGAAATTTTAAATTGGCTTGATGCAAATGGGTACGACTTTTATTTTGATTAAATGGTGGTTTGCAGCATAAATTACAACATTATATCAAGCGGTAGCAAGGGTAATGATGTATTGGTTGATTGCGACGTCGCTTAAAGGTAATAGAAAGTACTAAAGGTACCAAAACATTAATTATAAAAATAAAATTTTGGTACCTGACAAAATATTGATATATAAAGGTTCTTATAAACAAAGTACTAAAAGTACTAAAAGTACTATGAAAAATAATATATAACGAATAGGCAATTTTTATCCTTTATAAAAATTTGTATTATGTATTCGTAAAAAAGTGGTACTTTTGGTACTTTCGTACTCAACAGGAAAAAGACTTGATATATGTAGGTTTCGGCATTGTACCTAGAAAGAAATCTTAGTACCTTTTTGGTACCCATTGTACCTTTTTTTATAATAAGCAATGCATGAAAAAGAGTAATAAACAATTGAATGCCTTTCGAACCTCTAAATCTTTGTTAGGGGTCTTTTTTATTGCATACCAAATTTTATATTTTGCATAATAATGACAAAAAATATGCAAAATAAGATAAATAAAAATGAAAAGAAATGCGGTGAAAACATTGAAAAAAGATGCAGAGATTCAAGCGCTGATTGATAAAGGACGGAAAGCATATTATCGCCAATATCGGCAGAAACCTGAAAACAAGGCAAAAGCTCAGAAATACCAGGATAACTTTTTTCTTAAAGTGGGTTTGGAACAATTGAATATCAAAGGAGATAAAGCAAATCCATGAGCGAACATGTTTACAAGATTGTTGGCGCTCCATCTAAGAAAATCACAGCATTGAGAACAAAATATAATTTTAAAGAAATGAAAAGGGCTAGGTGGAAACCGTGAAAATAAATAATTTAAATGTGATAGAAAGAGTTCAAGGGATTGTGAGACCTCCAGAAGAGAACCTAATCGGATTTTATCTAAGTAATCAAGATGTCCAAGCGTTAAATGGCTTAGTCAGTCGTTGGAACTTGTACGGGAAAGCAGATCCTTATGCTGAAACCATACGGAAGGCAATCGATGAAAGGCATAGCCTAAAAGAAGTGACACTGTCAAAGACAGGACGGCATAGTAATCAAGGCACGGTCTGGCTTGAAAAGAGTGTACGGAAAGCTTTGATAAAAGAAGCCATTAAAGAGGGAATCGATCCAGCTGATTATATTCGTGGAATCATTTATAGTCTTAACCAAAAGTTATTACATGAAGAGATGGAAGAACGTGAACGCGTAAATCAACTCATGCATGATAACAGGAAGATACCAGTGAAACTAATACTGGATAAGGAATTACGTGAGAAGTTATTAAAGCGTTTTGATAAAGAGCTGATGAACGAAGAGCTGCGAGAAAAGGTGAAGAGAAGACCTGCACGTATGAACGGGACTACGGTGGAAGATAGAATGCTGCAAGAAGTACTGAACAATCATTTGCTGAAGTACTTGAACAAATGATTTGTTAAAGATATCCCCCCCTATTTTTAATATGATCTTGCCTTATGGGAAGACCGGCGCCAAGGGAGGCTTTTCTAAATACGTAGCATTATTCAAATAAAGTTGGAGGTGACATTATGTGCAAGATTGAAAACCAGACCAAAGCAAATATGCAGCGACTGGGAATCTACAGACCTGAATTTGACCAGACCATTCAAATTTATTCAGGCTTAATCGAGCAATATAATAGCCTCTTAAGTGAACTTAAAAAGTCCCAATTTAAAGTGGTTGAACCAACAACACGGAACAATGACAGCATGAAAAAAAGTCCTCTTATAGGTGTCCTAGAAACCCTGCGTAAAGATATTTTGACTTATTCAAATTGCTTGGGGTTAACTCCTATGGGACTAAGAAAAATTAATGACGATATGAAAAATGAACAAAAAAAATTAAGCAAATTGGAAGAGGCACTAATTAATCTTAATTGAAGGAGGTGTAGAAATGGTGTCTTATCAAGTTCATCGTTCAGCCGAATATCAGGACTTTCGGGAATCACGGTTAAAGGTCTTTGAAAAAAAGAAAGGTATCCTGCAAAAGCGGCTGCAAAGATTAAAAGCCCAGACTTAAAAGCTGGCGTTTTATTTTCAAGTGCTTTTTGATTTTTAATTGCTAATAAATCCTCCAATCTTTTAAGCAGCTACTATAATTGTTAGCTGCTCTTTTTATTGAAAAAGGACTTATTGATTATCGTCATATTTGGGCCAAAAGGTGACGTAGCCAAGAGAGGGGCAAACATGAGATAGCAAAGGTTTGCTGGATGAATCCACCATATGGAAAAGAGATAGGGAAATGGGTTAAAAAAGCCTTTGAAGAAGCGTCAAAAGGGGCTACAGTCGTTTGTTTGCTACCAGCTAGGACGGATACTAAATGGTGGCATGAATATTGTATGAAGGGCGAAATTAGGCTTGTAAAAGGGCGTTTAAAATTTGGAGATAGCAACAATTCAGCACCTTTTCCAAGTGCGGTTATTATATTCGGAGAACAAGCCCAAATTAATACACTAAAAGCAATGTAGAATAGAGTTGATTTTTAACCAAAATAAAAGACGACAATTGTCGTTCCTTTGGCATACCCTTTAACTAATACCGTAGGTTATCAAAAAACCTGGTCTAAATTGGATGGTTTTGCAACCAATACCGTGGATGATAATTCATAATGAGAAAAAAATATAATCTAAGGAAAAAATGAATTTACTTCATAGCGGAAAGGAGTGCTCCTAATGAAAAACATCCTCAATAAGATATTTACCAAATTAATTTGTGGATTATTAATAATTACTTTACTTGGTGCATGTGGACAGGTTCAAGATAATCCAAAAGTCAGTGATAATAAAATACAAGAATCCAAATCGAAGCCAGGTTCTACAAATAATTCTCTTAACACATTGGCAGAAGACAGTAATAATAATCAGCAGAATAACAATTCCAACCCATTCGAAATTTTAAATAACAGCATTGCTACGCTTGAAAAGTCTTTGGCGGATTTGTCGGTAAAGGTGGACAACAACGCTAAGGTGATCGCTCAGAACACAGCTAACATTGCTGATAACAAGACAGAGGTAGATACATTAAAGCAAGAAAATGCTACGCTGAAACAAGCAAATGTTTCAATAGAAAATCGCCTAACAGCGATTGAGAACAGTATTCATGTTGAAATGGGAATCGCTAAATTAAATAATCAATTGATAGCAGAAAACAGATGTGAAAGAGTGGAAAAAGTTTCAATGCTTCGATGGCAAGGAATGCCTCGAATCGAAGTTTTATTTGATAAAAATAATTGTATCATCCAAAAAGGTTTTTCTGATGAATTTTATAACATTGTATTGGCTGAATTTAATAATGGCAATGAGTATGAAGGACATACTATTAGTAAAGTAATAGCATCTACTACAACAGTATCAGATCCACAAGATATAAAAGAAGGGTATGAATATCACACACTCTGGGTAACAATTTATCCATAATAAACTAAAATATATTAAAGTAGCCCTCGGGTTGCTTTTTTTTTGTCAATTTTTATCGCTGCATTAAATTTGTACACATACCGATACTAACGGGTAGCGTTAGTTGAATATGAAAACCAAAGACCGCTGAAAAGTTGGTCTTTTTAATTTAAATACATATAGAACGTTAGTTCGTATATAATGGTATCAAAGGGGATGGTTCATAATGACAATACGTGACCGTGGTAAAATGAAATGGCAGGCGGCTTCTTTTATACCGCTAGCATTCGAAATGACCAGCGAAATGTTCAAGGATCAAGCTCGGACTGCAAAACCAATATTAGACGAACACCAGACGGAAGAGTTTGACCTACGTATAGCTTACGCAATGGAATACAGCCATGCAGTAAAGCTGACGATATGGAATAATGGATTTACTCATGAAATGACTGGGCGTGTTCATTACGTCGATCCGATAACGCATGAGTTGCGGATTGAGGTGAAGCCTGGTGAATTTGAACGAGTGGCATTCGATAGTGTAGTCGGAGTGAAGGTTTTGAATTAAGCAACTATGGAAAAAGTAGTTGCTTTTTTTTAATTTGAAATAAACATGGACATCTTCATAGTTATAATTTGACTTTTTTGATATAGTAAAAATGGACTGGTATTGTCGTTGACGGTATAAATCCATGCCTCCTTTATAAAAACAGTTTCTCTTTTATAAAATGTGCAACGAAAACAAAATGCAATAGTTTGAGGAATGGCAGAAAACAACATTTTGGTTTTAAAATTAGAAATAAGCAGAGAGGATACATAGAATTTATGAATAAGCAACAGCTCGCCACGAAAATATGGGAATCCGCTAATAAAATGCGTTCAAAGATCGAGGCCAACGAATATAAAGATTACATTTTAGGCTTCATTTTTTACAAGTACCTTTCGGACTATGAGGTAAAGAAACTAAAAGAAGAGGGCTCTACCCAGGAAGACATTGAGGCTCTTGTTGAAGACGATACAGAAACCGTAGAGTATGTTCGTGAAAAGGTCGGGTACTTTATTGCCTACAAGGACTTATTCTCGACTTGGCTCAAAATGGGCAAAGATTTTGATGTGTCTAATGTTACGGATGCCTTGTCAGCGTTCGACCGTTTGATTAACCCACCTGATAAGAAGGTATATGAGGGTATATTTAATACCCTGCAGACCGGTTTAAGTAAACTTGGTGATAGTTCCGCATCCAGAACAAAAGCTATCAGCGATCTGATCCATCTGATTAAAGATATTCCTATGGATGGCAGGCAGGACTACGATGTTATTGGCTTCATATATGAATATCTGATTAGCATGTTCGCTGCTAATGCTGGAAAAAAGGCAGGAGAGTTTTACACGCCACATGAAGTATCTCTTCTTATGTCCGAAATTGTTGCAGACCATTTGAAGGACAGAACGGAAATCGAAATTTATGACCCGACGAGCGGTTCAGGCTCCCTTTTGATAAACATCGGTCGATCAGTTGCAAAGCATATTGATAATGAAAACAACATTAAATACTATGCGCAGGAGCTGAAGCAGAATACATACAACCTTACTCGTATGAATTTAGTTATGCGTGGCATCATTCCGGCTAATATCATAACCCGCAACGGTGACACTTTGGAAGATGATTGGCCGTACTTTGATGAAACTAACCCTGTTGAAACATACAATCCGCTTTATGTGGATGCAGTTGTTTCCAATCCTCCCTACTCACAGCATTGGGAGCCGGGTAATAAAGAAACAGACCCTCGCTACGCACGTTTTGGGCTCGCTCCGAAATCAAAAGCCGATTATGCTTTCCTGCTTCACGACTTGTTCCATATTAAGCCGGATGGCATCATGACGATAGTTCTCCCGCATGGGGTTTTATTCCGTGGCGGTGAAGAGGGTGAAATTCGGAAAAATCTGATTGAGGGCAATAACATTGATGCAATCATCGGACTTCCTGCTAATATTTTTTTTGGAACCGGTATTCAAACAATAATTATGGTTTTGAAGCAAAAGCGTGAGAATACCGATGTTTTGATTGTTGATGCATCCAAGGGTTTTATTAAAGTTGGCAAGAACAATAAGCTCAGAGCATCTGATATTAAAAAGATAGTTGATGCCGTAACTGCCAGAGCTAATATTGACAAATTCTCAAGGAAAGTGTGTCGAGAAGAAATTCGCCGAAATGAATACAACTTGAATATTCCGAGATATGTTGATTCCTCTGAAGGCGCAGAAAAATGGGACCTGTATGCTTCTATGTTCGGTGGCATTCCCATGAGTGAAATTGCTGAACTTAGTGAGTACTGGAGTGCTTTTCCAGAATTAAAAGAGGCACTTTTTACAAAAGGCGTGGGTCCATATGCTGAGTTGGCAGTCAGCAATATTGAACAGACTGTCGATGAGCATCCCGCCGTAAAAGCTTTTATTTCTAATTTCATGAGAGCTTTCGGAGACTTTGATAGTTTCTTGAAAAGCGAGCTGATAACGAATATGGCAACCCTCAATATTTCAAAAGAAGAGGTCGTTTTGAGTGCTGACATTTTTGCCCGCCTTGCTTCCATTCCGCTTATTAACAGATATGAAGCATATCAATTGCTTGATGATGAGTGGGCAAAAACATCTGTTGACTTAGAAATAATTCAAACAGAAGGTTTCAACGCTGTTAAAAAAGTTGATCCCAACATGGTAATCAAGAAGAAGGACGGCAAAGAGGAAGAGGTACAAGATGGTTGGATCGGTCATATTATTCCGTTTGAACTTGTGCAGCGTACGCTTCTTTTGGATGAATATGAAGCACTTAAGCAAAAAGAGGGCCGCCTTGCTGAAATCTCCTCTGAATATGATGAATTACTTGACTCTCTTTCCGAAGAAGAAAAGGATTCAAGCTTGACAAACGATTCTAGCGATGCGTTTGTCGCAAAAGCAGTCGGTGAAAAACTCAAAGAGATCTATGCTGATGTGGACACCCAGGAAATTAAGGCACTGAACGCTTATGCTGCACTTTCTAAGAAAGCCGAAAAACTTGCTTATATCAGTGCACATGACGATATAGTATGGTCCAATATGGACGCAAACAAGGATGGTACATATAGTAAAAAAGCAGTAAATTCCTATTTAGCAGAGCTTCAATCCGCCTTTGAATTCCCAGAAGATTCTTTTGAAGCAAAAATTGTAAAAGTAAGCAAGCTGATGGCCGAGGAAAAGGAAGTAAAAGCACAGGTAAAAGCAGATGTCGCTGCATTGCATATGAAAACTAAGGAAACCATCGAATCGCTTTCTGACGAACAGGCGCTTGAACTACTTGAGCAAAAATGGATTTTCCCGCTTACGGAGAGTATTAAGCAGCTTCCCAAAGCAGTAATTCAAGTTCTAGTAGACAAAATCAAAACCCTTTCTGAAAAATACGCTGTCACCTACTCTGCGGTCGAATCGGAGATAAAGGAATCGGAGTCTATTCTCTCGGCGCTCATTGATGAACTCGTTGGTAACGAGCATGATATGAAAGGTCTCAGCGAGTTCCAGGCGCTGTTAAAGGGTAAATGATATGGCTGAAATAGATAAAAAACCAGAGATTCGCTTCACTGGATTTACCGATGCTTGGGAACAGCGGAAGTTGGGGGATATTCTAAAAACACATCAATTTAGTCCGTACTTAGCAGAACCAAGTGATTATGGGAATTATGAAGTTATTCAGCAGGGAGATAAGTCTGTTGTTGGATATGCCAATGGAATACCATTTGAAAACTATCCAGATGTAGTTTTGTTTGGAGATCATACACTGTCATTGTATAAACCAAGAGAACCATTCTTTGTAGCCACCGATGGCGTGAAAATTTTGAGTGCTGATGGTTTAGAAGGTAATTTTCTATTTACGCTTTTAGAAAGATACAAACCTGAATCGCAAGGGTACAAACGCCATTTCACAATCCTCAAAAATGAGCGTGGTTGGATAACAGAAAATAAAGAAGAACAAGCAAAAATCGGCTCATTTTTCAAGGGTCTTGACCATCTCATCACCCTTCATCAGCGTAAGTATGACAAGCTGGTAATCGTCAAAAAATCATTGCTCGAAAAAATGTTCCCGAAGGATGGAGCCAATGTTCCAGAAATTCGCTTCGCTGGATTTACTGATGATTGGGAACAGTTTATGGTTAGTGATGTATTAACAGAACAGTCACGCCCGATTGAAATGGATGACAAGGAAACATATCAGCTTATTACTGTGAAAAGGCGTAATGGCGGAATTGTGTCCCGTGGTTTCTATAAAGGAAAAGACATATTGGTCAAAAACTATTATGAGGTTCATGAAGGTGACTATGTAATTTCAAAACGGCAAATCATTCATGGAGCGAATGGAATAGTGCCGAAAAGCCTTGATAAATCTATCGTTTCAAACGAGTACTTAGTCTGTTCCGGAAACGAACATATTACTTCAGAGTTCTGGGGATTGATGTCTAAACTACCGGAAATGTACCGGCTTTTTTTCTTAAGCTCCTATGGAGTTGATATTGAAAAGATGGTGTTTGATGTCGAGGATTGGAAGAAACGAATGATCACAATCCCCTCAATCCCGGAACAGAACAAAATTACAGAGTATTTTGCTACACTCGACAATCTTATCAGCCTTCATCAGCATAATTTAGAAAAGTTGAAAAATATCAAGAAATCAATGCTCGAAAAAATATTTGTGTAGGAGGTGTGAACGCGAAATGGTCTTTGACAAAGAATTAGATTTTGAAGAGTCCTTAATTGAGGTACTCTCTCATAAAGGCTGGGAACCTGAGGTCCTGAAATATCCCACTGAAGAATATTTGCTAAAAAACTGGGCGGATATTCTCTTTGAAAACAACAGAGGTATCGACCGTTTGAATGATTACCCTCTGACAAGCGGAGAGATGCAACAGATTATGGAGCAGATCACCACACTGCGGACGCCTTTAAAACTAAACGGCTTTATCAACGGTAGAACTGTTGCCATTACCCGTGATAACCCCGATGACACTCTGCACTTCGGGAAAGAGGTCAGCCTCAAGATTTATGACCGACGTGAAATCGCTGCGGGACAAAGCCGCTATCAAATTGCACAGCAGCCAAAATTTAAGAGCAAGTCCAAAATATTAAATGACCGTCGCGGTGATTTGCTGCTCTTGATCAACGGTATGCCGGTTATTCACATCGAGCTGAAGCGCAGTGGCGTTTCGGTCAGCCAGGCATATAACCAGATAGAAAAATACTCCGATGAAGGGATTTTCACAGGCATATTTGCGCTGATTCAGATATTTGTTGCTATGGAACCGGCAGAAACAGTTTATTTCGCCAATCCTGGAATGGACGGAAAGTTCAATAAGGATTTTTATTTTCATTGGGCAGATTTTAATAACGAGCCTATCAATGACTGGAAAGATATTGCTTCTTCATTGCTTTCCATTCCGATGGCACACCAGCTTATCGGCTTTTACACCGTCGCCGATGATACCGATGGTGTACTGAAAGTCATGCGCAGCTATCAATACTACGCAGCAAACGCCATTTCTGACCGTGTTTCCAAAACCAACTGGGATGGTCGCGACAGGCTTGGCGGATATGTTTGGCATACCACAGGCTCCGGCAAGACGATGACAAGCTTCAAGTCGGCGCAGCTGATTGCAAACTCCAAAGATGCAGATAAGGTTATCTTCCTGATGGACAGAATTGAACTTGGTACGCAGTCCTTGAAAGAGTATCAAGGTTTTGCAGATGAAAATGAGTCCGTTCAGGCAACGGAAAACACCATTACTTTAATTTCAAAACTAAAAAGCGAAGACCCGGCAAATACGCTTATAGTCACCTCTATCCAGAAGATGAGCAATATCAGAGACGAAGAGGGCGGCTTAAATGCTCATGATATTGAGATGATGAGTTCTAAGAGAATCGTCTTTATTGTCGATGAAGCGCATCGCTCTACATTCGGAGAAATGCTAACGGATATAAAGTGCTCTTTCCCGTCTGCCGTTTTCTTTGGATTTACAGGAACGCCGATTCAGGATGAAAACCAAAAGAAAATGAACACCACCTCAACCATCTTCGGTGACGAGCTGCATAGATACAGCATTGCCGATGGTATTAGTGATAAGAATGTCCTTGGATTTGACCCTTACAAAGTGTTGACCTACAGAGATAGAGATGTTCGGCAGGCTGTTGCTAGGGAGCAGGCAAAAGCGGCTACCGTTGAAGAAGCCCTTGCTGATCCAAAAAAGAGTGCAATCTTTTATAAATACATGGATTCTTCTCAAGTAAAAATGGCGGGCTATATCGGTGATGACGGAAAGTATGTCAAAGGAATAGAGGACTATTTGTCGACATCCCAATATCATACAGAAGAACATGAGAACATGGTTGTTAAGGACATTGCTGACAACTGGGTGACATTAAGTCATAATAGCAAGTTCCACGCAATCTTTGCTACAAGTAGCATACCAGAGGCAATCATTTATTATAGGTTGATAAAAAAAGCCATGCCAACATTAAAGGTTACTTGCCTATTTGACCCAAGCATCGACAATAACGGCGGAGTTGCCTTTAAGGAGAACGGTCTAGTTGAAATAATCGAGGATTACAACGCTAGATATGAGCAGAAATTTAGTCTGAAGAGCTACGATAAGCTGAAAAAAGACATCGCTGCACGGCTTGCTCACAAAGAGCAATATAAATTGATTGAAAGAACGCCGGAAAAGCAGCTCGATCTTCTGATTGTAGTCGACCAGATGCTGACAGGCTTCGACTCCAAGTGGATTAACACGCTTTATATGGATAAGAAGCTTCGGTATGAAAATATCATCCAAGCATTCTCCCGTACAAATCGTCTGTTTGGCCCAGAAAAGCCTTTTGGAACCATACGATACTACAGATATCCGCATACGATGGAACAAAACATAGAAAAAGCTGTGAAGCTCTATTCTGGGGATAAGCCTATTGGATTATTTGTAGAAAAGCTTGAGTACAATCTAAACAAGCTGAATGCAATTTTTGATGACATCAGCGAGCTGTTCACCCGTTCCGGGATTCTGAACTTTGAAAAGCTGCCGGATGACCGTTCGGAGCGTGGGAAATTTGCATCACTCTTCAAATCATTCAACGACTATCTGGAAGCTGCAAAAATTCAAGGCTTTACATGGAATCAGTCAACGTACCCGTTCAGCCATGGCAGTGGAAAGCCAAAGACTAAAGTCGATATGAAACTAGATGAAAACACCTATTTGGTTTTGGCGATGCGTTATAAAGAGCTGTTTGGCGGCAGCGGCGGTGGTGGTGGTGGTGACGATGTTCCGTTCGAGATTGATGGTTACCTAACGGAGATTGATACCGGGAAAATCGACTCGGACTATATGAACTCGCGATTTGAAAAGTTTCTGAAAATCCTTACACAAGATGATGTAGATGAAGCTGAAATGAGGAAGACGCTTGATGATTTGCATAAGTCATTCGCCACGTTGACGCAGGAAGAACAAAAGTATGCAAACATATTCCTTCACGAAGTAGCAAGCGGAAATGCCAGGATGGAAAACGGTAAAACTTTCAGGGATTATATCACTGAATATCAGTTCAAGGCAAAGAATGACCAAATCCAAAGTATTTCACGAATCTTGGGAGTTGATGAAATGAAACTCCGCAATTTTTTGGCTGCAAATGTAAATAAGGCAAATATCAATGAGTTTGGTCGCTTTGATGATTTGAAGGCTTCCGTAGACAAAGTCAAGGCAAAGGAATACTTTGAAAAATTGGAAAACGTAAAAATACCACCATTTAAGATCAACATAAGAGTACACAATTTGCTTCAGGAGTTCATTCTTAAAGGTGGGTATGATATCGAAGAGTAGAAGAATGAAAGGTCCCTTCAAAGGTAAATCTTGTAGTTAAAATGGTGTTAATTAGTGAGAAAATTACCGGTGGGCAACTTAAGTTGTTGACAAATGCAATTGTTGAACAAGCCAAAGAACAGTATAAGGACTGGGTCAAGGAACCTAGCTTATGGATAAAGGATATTTTGGAGATAAAAACCCACAGCGCAAACTGTGGGTTCTCAAGCTTTAACCCGTTCCTAAATGTTTTTAAGGTCCAATTACCATGCCAAAAACGTGCAAAGTTCGTGCAAAGTTTAGTTTATAATAACAGTTTGAAATAATTTCCAAAACGCTTTATATCAATAGTTGAAGGGGCTTTTTTGGATGTTGTTTAATGCTGTTTTAAGTGCTTTTAATCAAGTTCGAGATGGAAGGGTCTATTGGTTAACCTTGTTGTATCAAGGGTTTTCGGCTTCGGAACTACGGTTTGCCCGATTTTTAAAATTGAACATACCGTTCGTACTGACTCAAAGCGTCATCCTCGATCTTCTTGGTGACGTGAAGATATGTATCAGCGGTTACTTTAACACTTGCGTGTCCGAGTCTCTCGGACACGTATTTTATATTTGCGCCCGATTCCAAAAGATGAACAGCATGGGTGTGACGTAAGGCATGAGGTGAGAGGACAGGAACTCTCCTGCGCGCTTACATACTTCTTTGAAATACTCCCGTACCATGTTTATACGTAACCATCTGCCGTCTTGTTGATGGAAAACAATATTCTCTTTTGTAGCCTTGTAGTTCTCGTACATAAGGCAAACTTCTTTTTGATTGACTTTAGTGTCTTTAGGAATTTTAATTCTTTGGAGGTGTATAAATTGGTCTATGCCATAAGTGATGACCATAATATGAACATTGATGGATGTAACTTAAGTTGAAAGAATATTTGGATAAAACTTTCTTTAATGGTATAATAAGCAGGTGATGTTGTAGTGTAAGAAGGAGGGTAGGGTTTGAAAAAAATATTTTTGTCTGTAATAACCTTAGTGATTGCATTTTTAGTTATTTATAATTTTGAGTGGCTTATTGGCGGTTATTCATACAAGAAAGAAGAAATGAAAAGTCAAATAGAAGCCTATCTTATAAATGAAAAGAAGTACAAAAAAAGTGATATTACAGAAATTAGAGTTGATTATCTAAGGAAGTTCGATGCGTATTTTGCTAGAGTCATTTTTAGTGACGAGAAAGACAAAACATATGGCTATAGCATAATTGATGGAGAGGTCATGCAAACAGGTATTGCAGCTTCTAAGTATAAAAAAGATGATTTAAGTGATGAAACAAAACATAAGGAACCAAAACATAAGGAACCATAAAAAAGTTACCTGTCAGATGGCAGGTAACTTTTTGTACTCTTTTTTAGAAATTGCCTTGGGTAAGTACAGTGGTCACATCTGAACTGTCTTCAAGATCGTAAGGAGCAGCGATTTCTAGTTCAATTGGAGATGTACCCCCTGGTCCAGGTACATATGTCTTAGATGTATTCAATCTAACACCAGCACCAAAATAGTATGCATTCCATACAATTTTTGAACAATATGTTTTTTGCTTATAATTGTATAAATCAGAGATGGCATATTCTACATCGTCATATTTATTTACATACCACTCTGCCCAATCAGCTGCCTTATTTCGAATCTTGGTTCGATTATATCGAACTACTTTCGTCCCATATTTTTTACCTACATTATCTCTAAAAAATCTCCTGATTGAAGTTTTTTCAGGATTATACCCTATCCCTCGTATTTCAACAATATTTTCTGTATCTACAACAATGGCAGCATGACCAGTAAGTCCTTTTGAAATGGTATTGTTTGTTATAAGAATATCCCCTGGCTTAATCTCAACTCTTGAATTCGGATAAGTTGCTTCGACTGGAACATCCTCTGGTTTATTGATTTTCTGTCTTTCTATTTCAGAAGCTGACACACCTAAAGCCTCAGTAAATATTAGTGAGACTGACATCAACGACATAAGTAATCTTTTTTAAACATATTTAAGCCTCCGAATTATTTGTTATTCCTTCTCCTCGCTTATAAACAAAATCTTGGTTAAGAGTCATTCAATATCTTCTATCTGTCTTCAAAGAATAGCTGAATCACGGCTTTATTTTGTTATACAAGGTTTTCCATACAGCTTATTCACATGAAAGACAACTACTTTTTCGAAAAAAAATATTTTTTTCATTTAAACGTAAAGGCGTGGTAAACTTGAATGGAGCATCATTAATATGCTCTGGTTATTGGGGTGTTCCTAAGCTTTCGTAGGGCATTTGGGAACATCCCGATTTTATTACCTGTTTAAAATCTTTCTTTCGACATCTACCACTGCAATCGCCCCATGCTAATATCAGTCAACTCCTTTCTTTGAAGATTCTTTCTTTGCTATCCTCCTTACTTCTGGTATCCACAAAAGATAAAACTAATGAAATTTTCTAAAAAATATATGGATTACCAGTTATTTACTTAATTATATATCAGTATAAACAAATTTTCCCAAAAAAAAAGAGAGGTTATCCTCTCTTCTACCATCCTTCACCTACACTTTTTGAAGAAACTGCCGTATCAAATTCTTTAGCCTCAAAATTCGTTTCTGTAATGCCGTACAAGGAGAGAATCGCTAGTAAGAAAATTATTCCTCGCTTCATGGAAACCACCATCTCTTTCTGTCATAACTTCGACAAATTTTTCTTTTTGCTCAGATGTCGCAAGATAATCATATTCATAATACTTCAAAATAATGCTACGGACTCTCTCTACATTTTTAAACATGATAGCTAGCTCCAGAGCCTCAAAGATGTATTCAAACCCTTTGTTGCTATCCTCAATTATAAAATAATATGAGGCTAATGCTTGATAAAGTTTTAACTTATGTCTTTTTGTAGGAATGCTTGTTTGACAAGCAATTTTTTGGATTTGTATTTCAAAAGTACTAATCAGTTTTTGAATACTTTCAATATCTTTCTTCTGTAAATATGTTTCAATAGCAACTGGCAATAACATAAATATTTCAACATCAGTAGCTAAACTAGCAAAGCTGTCAATATATTCGACATGGCCCATTTCTATTGAAAATAATAATTCATTTAATTTCGAAATTTGCTGATATCCTTCATACTTAGCATATTCTTTAGTTATAAGTAATGCCTTATCATAATCTTTCATTTCTCGATAACTAAAGGATTCATATAGTAAGGCTTCAGCTATGAAATTGCTATCGTTTAACGTGATAGCTAATTCCTTTAATTCTGCGGCATACTTTAATAGTTCTCCCCATTTTTCTACAGCATTATAAAAGGTTAATATTTTATAATACGCTTCTAGTTTATATTCTTTTGGAAGTAGAGGAAGGTATTCTAAAAGTTGGTGTAGCGATTTATAACCAGAGACAGTAAGGTCTACATCTCTAGCTATTACAAATCGTTTAAAATAACAAATGGCTACTCGTTCGTTACGTGTTGTACTTTTCTTGATCACAATATCGTACAAGGGCAAACTGTAGTTTCTTTGATCGGAGGAAAATATGAATTCTGCCATCTTAAAAGTATTTTCAAGAAGTCTTTTTCTATCAGTGTCCTCATTGATTAATGCCATGATCTTTTTTGTAAGATCATATCGTTCAGCTTTGATACAACTTATGAAAAATTCTGCTGTTTTAATAGGGGACATTTTTCCCGATTCATTAAAGCAATCCCCTAAAAATTCCTCATAAAAAGTATCTTCTAGTAAGTCTAAAGCTTTCGTAATAGCCACTAATTGAGAAAGTGTTATTTTTTGTCTATTGTTAAGTATTTGACTGATGGTGACTGATTCAATTTCCGTTGCTAAAACAAGGTCTTTTTGTTTCCAGCCTTTACGATCAAGTGCTTCTTGTAAACGTTGACGTAATTCTATCTGCGCACCTTCATAATTGTAATCTAAGACGTGCATTAAACCTATCACCCTTTTTAATATTGGAAAAATAAGTAAAATATTCCATTACATCTTACTTTAATTAGATAATATTGTAAATAAAAATAAAAGTATAAGAGTAATATTTTTAAAAATATTAAGTTCCATTTTTTCTTAACAAGCATCTCTGCAACCATTTTCTTATTTTCATGAAATTTTTCAACCAAACTTCATAGTAACTCCCTTTTTATTTTGGTTTAGCGAGGCAAAGATAATGCGAAAGCCCTCTGACGGAATTTAAACCGTTTGAGGGCTATTTTTGTTGATAAACATGTAATTTTACCCATTGATTAATCTCCTCACCACAGGAGGGAAAATATCGCTTGTATTGATTAAAAATTTTGAAGAGCATACAATGGCTACAATCGGTCAGTGCCATACAACTAGACGAAAGAAGTATGGGAAGGACAAGCATAAAAAGAGAGGATTGTTAGCGATGGAAGATATTTTAGACCAGGTAGCAAGACTAGGAAAACAATTGCATCAAAAAGATATAACGTTTGCCCTAGGTGGCAGTACTCTATTATACAGCTTAGGATTAGAAACTACCTTTCGCGATATAGATATCACTACAGATGCATCATTAGATAAGCTAAGCGAAGCATTAACGGAATATCCTGTGACAGTAGAGATTTCGGGTGATGGTATATACAACACTCAATATCGCTTATCGGTGGAGCTACATGGAAAAGAGATTGATTTTATGGGGAATTTTTCTGTGAAAACAAAAACGGGTGTATGTCATCTTCCCTGCCTGCCAGCTTACGAATGGAGAGGCATCCCGGTCTGCGCTTCTGAGGTATGGGCTGTAGCTTATCACCTAATAGACCGTATTCAAAAAGCAGATAGAATATATGGATATCTTGAAAAGAACGGTACCAATCTAGAAGTTTGTAAACGATTACTGCAAGAACCGTTGCCCGAGGAGGTTAAAATAAGATTATTGTCCCTTATCCAATTATATTCATAGTCTTAACAAGGATTGAGGAAATAAGCATATTTCTGTCTAGTCGATAGGAATATCCTGTCCTTTTTTTGCAGATATTACTTTTATATACAGATGATACTCCCGACTTCCCTGCTAGCAAAAAACTTAGAAGATGTATAGGAATAGGGGGGACAAGGTAATGTCTACATTCATGAAGAAAGAGATTTCTCTCCTACATTTTATTTTAACCATTACTAGCATTGAAATTGGAACAAGCATTTTGACACTTCCTGCAGAGCTTGCACAGGCATCTGGAACGGATGGCTGGATTTCCATTTTGATTGGGTATGTTCTGTCCACCATAGTTAGCCTATGCATTATAAAGGTCATGTCAAAGCATCCAGGAAAGACAATGCTACAAATCCTCCATCTTTATTTCTCCTCTATAATAGGAAATGTAATGATGGTTATCTGGATTATATATAGCTTTATTAGTGCATTCTCTATTTTTGTTTCGAGCGTCTTCATTATTAATGAATGGATACTGCCAAATACACCCAATTATTTTATTAGTGTTCTATTTATTGTTCCCATTTACATGGCAATACGCGGTGGCATTCGAGTGCTTAGCGGATTTCAGGTTGTTGTGTTTTTTTCAACTTTATGGTTATTACTAGTCCTCCTTTTCCCTTTAGATCAAAGTCATTTCGTGTTTCTGCTGCCAATTCTAAAGGAGGGGTGGGAGCCTGTTATTCAAGGTGTACGGATCGCCGTGTTTCCCTTCCTAGGCTTTGAATTGGCCTATCTTTTTTATCCATACATAAAGAATAAAGAGCATGCCGCAAAAGGCATTATTATTGCCAATTCAATCACTTTGCTGATCTATTTGGAAATCACTATTATATGTTATATGGTTTTTAGTCCTGATGAGATTACAAAGTATATCTGGCCTACCCTAACATTGGTCAAGCCGATACATTTCGCATTTTTGGAGCGCTTTGAAATTGTCTACGTCTCTTTTTACATCCTCATTTTTTTATCATCCGTTATCCCATATCTATTTTTTGTTACAGAAGGTATCTCTGAGCTTACGAAAAGAAGAGAGCGGTCACAGCTATATATCATTTTAGGGATTTTTATAGTGAGCTATCTGTTTTATCAGCCGTACTTTACTAACATAAACTTGTTGAATATCCTTTTAGCTCCTTTTTCTTATATCGTAGCTTTTACTTTTCCTGTGTTCTTTTGGCTATACGTGATGCTTGTACCAAAAAGAAAAGGCACTTGATTCATTGCCTACACTACATCGACAATAAAGCTAAAAACGCTTGCCTATGACGCTACGTCACCCTGTAAGATGCTGTAAGATGGGAAAAAGCAAGAGAGGAAGAAGACGACTTTCTGCTAAGGAAAGTCTTTTTTTATTGGTAATGAAAGCAGAAAAGGCGGAAAAGCTTAATAGGAATTGTTCATTGAAGGGAGAGGCTAAAAATGTCTAAGATGGCATTTGTTTTATATGATACAGTATCTATTTATAAACAGATGCTCGCAACCGTAACACCCGGAAATCAAATAATTGTAGAGTCTTGTTTTTTGAATAAATGTCGATACAATCATCTTTATAAATTCAGATACTACAACAAATTTTGACACTAAAATATGTAGGCTTTTCATTGGAGGAAATTAAAGCTCTTCAGCCAATCTGGCCAGTCGATTTAGAGGAATCATTACAGATGCAAAAGAAATTGCTGGAGGAAAAGCGGGAGAAGCTTGATCAAGTTATTTCCACGTTGGATTATGCCAGTCTGCCAGTGAAGCAGGAGCAAAGCGTGAAATGGGATGCTATCATTGACTTTGTATACGAAGCACCAGGCCTTGGAGAATGGTCAAGTAGACATGTAAACATATTTGAACGGTTAATCTGCTAGTGAATTCCGGAAGAATATGGTAGAATATTGAAAAAGTGTTAATGGCAAGGTGTTGGTTAACATGAAATTCATCCAATCTTCCGCGTGGAATTTACTGGCAATCGTTCTTTGTTCTCCGTTACTATTTCTCACCATGTATATGGATTACAAACAAGGTAGCGCATGGATGTATTTATTGTCCATGATCTTATTGCCCTTGTGTGTGAATCAATTCAGATATATGCTGGGGGGCATTGCTATTTCAATGGTTCTAACCATAGCTCTTGCACACTATTTTATGGGTGGAAGCGATGCTTACTTTGAGCCATTGACAGCAGAGCTGGTCGCACTAATTCTTTCCGGGCTGTACGCTTTTCCACAATTGCTGATATATCAGGTAATTAAACTTGCTTTTCAGAAAGAAAGGTCAGAATAAAATAAAAAAAAGCGGTTACAGTCGATTCATCAGTAACCGCTTACACTACTTTTTTTAGAAATTGATTAAAAACCCTTGTATTTTTAAAATAAATCTGCTATATTAGTTCTTGTATGAAACATATGGACAGGTGTCCGAGTGGCCGAAGGAGCACGATTGGAAATCGTGTAGGCGGGGTCGACCCGTCTCGTGGGTTCAAATCCCACTCTGTCCGCCATTTTACTTTATCTTTTATTTTCATACATGGCGGTCGTGGCGAAGTGGTTAACGCATCGGATTGTGGCTCCGACACTCGTGGGTTCGATTCCCATCGATCGCCCCATCTTATTTTAAAGACATATAACTGCTACGATTAAAACCCCTTTGTTGTTCAAGGAGACTTGAAGACAAGGGGTTTTTTGACGAATTCGGGCATTTGATGGAACCGTATGTATGATGTAGCATAGGCTTATATATGGAGAATTTTCAAGTGAGGGGGAGACAGATGTATCTGCTTAAAATAATGCTACTGATGATCGCGTTTCTTTTCCTGCTTTTCTTCCTCTATCTCATATCTAAGAAGAAGGAGTGTACGAAACAGCCGGAAATGCTAAAGGTCTGGCTGGGTGTGGTCGAGCAGGCGGTTACTGAAGCAGGATCTCGCTCTATACAGCATTCTCAGAAACAAGAGCCCCCAGATATTTATCATGATGAACCAAAAAATAAGCAAACAGATGTGACTTGGCAAAAGTGGATCAAGTCGCATTATCAAGCATTCTTTCATGACCAACCCATTGATCAGGTTTCGATTCAGCAGGAAACAGAGGAGATTGCAGTGCTTCTATATCCGTGTAACCGCAGTCGAGGATGGTTTACGTATGCGACTTGTGGCTGCGCAATAAAGAATGGCACAGAATATATCATTAGCACTTATGAAAAACATCAGGAATTGCCTATACTGATTGAACACATTATACAACAGGCTGTAGAAATAGACAGTTCTACTAATGAGCAGCTCTTTTCGAGCGGTCAACCATTTGGGACACATCATGGTTTTACACATGTCATTTGCCTGCCTCCTGTTTTTGAACCAGAAGGGTTTACCCATTTTACCGATGGAAAAGAACTTGTGAGTATATACATGCTAGTTCCTTTATGGCGCACAGAGGCTGAGTTTGTGACACAAAATGGTTGGTCTGAATTAGAAGCGATCTTCATAGAAAATGATGTAAATACTTTAGAATGGAATCGAGCCTCTGTCATCTAAATTAGATGATTCGGAGGTTTCTTTTATATGGGGATAAAGTATAAAATAAAATTGATATTATCAAAGCATGAAGACAGTCCCATTGAAAGAATAGGGAAAGGACAAAAAAATCATGGAAATTATCTGGAAATTTTGAAACCGTATGCAAATCGAAACGTATAAACAAGTGCAAGATAAAATGATTGCACCCTTTTACGCACTTGACTTAATTCTAGGATGAGGTGTTTACATGGGGACATGGGATATTATTTTTCTTAGCTGTATAGGACTTGGATTCTTGTTTGCTATTGTGTTGATGTTTGTTGATCATAGTCATGCCCTTACAGGTGGTGTAGAAAGCCCTGTATTACAACCTGTTTGTGTTGTGAGTGCTATTACAGCCTTTGGTGCTTGCGGCTTTCTTCTGCATCGGTTCACATTACTTTCCATCACAAGTGTCGTGTTACTTTCGGCTGGTAGTGGTCTACTACTTGCTGCAGTGGGGTATTTTATCTGGATTCGCCCCATGAAAAACGCTGAAAATTCTACAGGCTATTCGCTTACCCAATTGGAAGGGCAATTGGGGGAAGTTGTTACCACCATTCCTGCCAAGGGATATGGAGAAATTATCATTACAATGCTGAGTGGGACTAGTAACCAAATTGCCTCTAGCCAAGATCAGGTTATGATTCCTCAGGGTTCTCGTGTCATAGTTGTCAAAGTAGAGGATCATGTTCTACAAGTGATTCCCTTTGAATAAATGCTAGATGAATACATAAAGGAAGGATGTTTGCTAATGGATTTTGACATCATTGTGCTTGGACCTATTATTGCTGTAATCGCTGTTTTTGTAATCCTTGGTATTGCGTTTTGGGCTAGATACAAAACAGTAGGTGCTGATGAAGCAATGATTGTAACGGGGAGTGCACTTGGTACCAAGAACGTACTAACTGACGAATCAGGCAACAAAATTAAGATTGTACGAGGTGGAGGTACGTTTGTTCTACCAATTTTCCAGCAAGCGAACTTTTTAAGCTTATTATCACATAAATTGGATGTATCTACCCCAGAGGTTTACACAGAGCATGGTGTGCCTGTGATGGCTGACGGTGTGGCAATTATTAAAGTTGGCGGTTCTATAGAAGACATTGCTACAGCGGCGGAACAATTTATGGGGAAACCAGATGAGTCGCTACGTGCTGAAGCTCAGGAGGTTCTGGAGGGGTATCTACGTGCCATCCTTGGAAGCATGACAGTAGAGGAAATTTATAAGAATCGGGAGCGCTTTGCTCAGGAAGTGCAGGCAGTAGCTGCCAAAGATTTGAAAAAGATGGGGCTGTCTGTTGTAAGCTTTACCATCAAAGATGTTCGAGATAAAAACGGTTATTTGGCTGCGTTAGGTATTCCGCAAATTGCTGCGGTGAAAAGGGATGCTAGCATCTCCCAAGCAGAGGCTGATAAAGAGTCGCGCATCAAGCAGGCCCAAGCCGAAGAGCACGCTAAAAAGGCTGAATTATTGAAAGAAACCAACATAGCTGAAGCAGAAAAAGAAAAGGAACTCAAAATTTCAGAGTTTAAGCAGGAGCAAGACAGAGCGCGTGCTTCAGCCGACCAGGCGTATTCATTACAACAGGCGAAGATGAAACAACAGGTTACTCAAGAGGAAATGAAAGTAGACATCGTACGCCGTGAGAAAGAGATTGAGCTAGAAGAAAAAGAAATTCTGCGTAGAGAGCGTCAGTACGATGCGGAAGTAAAGAAAAAGGCGGATGCCGATCGCTATGCTGTAGAGCAGGCGGCTGAAGCGGAGAAAGCGAAGAAAATGCGTGAAGCGGATGCTAAAAAATATAGTATCGAGGCAGAAGCGAAGGCACAATCAGAACAAAAGCGCTTAGAGGGTCTTGCTTATGCTGATGCAGAAAGAGCACGCGGTACAGCAGAAGCGGAGGTAACTCAGCTCAAACTGGAAGCAGAAGCCGAAGGGAAGCGTAAGCTGGCTGAAGCATACGAAAGGTTTGGTCAGGCGGCTGTATTAGATATTGTGGTCAAGATGTTGCCTGAGTTGGCCGAGAAGGTTGCTGAACCAATGAAAGCAATCGACAAGGTAACAATTATTGATACTGGTGGTGGTCAAGGAGACGGTGTAAATCGTTTAAGTACAAATGTCACTAAATTAATGACGCAGTTACCAGAAATGCTAAAGGATGTCTCTGGCTTAGATATGAATGAGATGATTGAGGGCTTCATGAAAAAGGGGCAGGTAGCCGCAACAGCAGAGATCAATCATGCTAAAGCTGAAGCCATGGAAGAAGCTTCTGAGGTTAGTAAGCTAACTGAGCAGATTCCACAAGAAAAATAGGCTCGTGAGCACTGATAACTGACTGGAGCTGTCATAGTTTTGTAAAGATCGATTGGTTGTACGAACCCTTCTACCGAGGTTTATTGAGGTAGGAGGGTTTTTTATGAATAATCATTTGTACAAGAATCAATACACTTTACATACATTAGGGGGGTATAGTAGTATAAGAGAACGATAATGTAAATGATAAATCGAAAGGGGTTTGAACAAGATGGAAAACGTCGTATTACAAGTACAAGGTATGTCGTGCAATCATTGTGTGCAAGCGATTGAAAAAGCTGTAGGTAACTTAGAAGGAGTTACTTCAGTCAAAGTTAGATTGTCTGAGGCAGAGGTGGATGTAGCTTATGATTCTACGAAAGTAACAGTAGAAGCAATTAAAGAAACGATTGATGACCAAGGATATGATGTAGAATAAGAGAGAATAACGTATACACTATATAGAGAATATGAGAAAAAGGGGGGAATGAAATGGAGGGAGATTATCAAGAGCTTGTACCTGATGAAAAGGAAAAAGGATGTTGTCAGGAGCGAACCAGTCATCATTCCGAAAAGCTAAAGGGGAATTTGCAATCCCGATTGAATCGAATTGAGGGACAGGTTCGCGGTATCAAGGGTATGATTGAAAAGGACGTCTATTGTGATGATGTACTAAATCAGATAGCTGCTGTTCAATCAGCGCTCAATTCCGTAGGGAAGATTCTGCTGGAAGGTCATATGAAAAGCTGTGTAGTGGAACGCATTCAGGAAGGCGACCAGGAAGTAATTGATGAGTTGCTAAAAACAGTGGCAAAGCTAATGAAATAACATGTATGGATTATACCTGCTAATTAAAGAAAAGCTCTCTTTTGTGTGTATATGTGAACACGTAAAAGAGAGCTTTTTGTCAGTAATCAGTATAACGAGTAATCTGTTGTATAAGAATAATCAGCCTATACTATTGAATCTTAATTTCACCGTTAATAATTTTGTTGCGGAATTCCTCTACTTTTTTCCAAACATCCTCAGAGATATTTTTACGGGAAGATTCAGATAAGCCGACACCATTTTCTTTTAAACCAAGGGAAAGTGTTTTACCACCTTCAAATTTACCAGTCATGTAATCGGTAGCTACTAGATAAGCTGCTTGGTCTACACGTTTCATCATGGATGTAAGTGTCACGTCATCCCCGAATACAAGAGATTGATCCATGTCTACGCCAATAACCCACACGTTCTCACCTTTGCCTTTACGGGCTTTTGCTTCATTAAAGACACCGTCTCCAGACGCACCTGCTGCGTGATATAAAATATCAGCACCTTGGTTGTAGAGTGAGGATGCAGCGGATTTACCAGCATCAGGTTTATCAAAGGCACCAGTATAAATGGTGTTTACTTGTACAGAAGGATCAGCCGCTTTTACCCCAGCTAGGAAGCCTTTTTCAAAGCGTTTTGTAACAGGGATCTCAATACCACCAACAAAGCCGACTTTCTTTGTTTTTGATGTTAATGCAGCCACGACCCCAGCTAGGAAGGAGCCTTCCTCTTCTTTAAATACAACTGAAGTAACGTTTGGAGCTTCAACGACTGTATCAATAACCGCAAGCTTTGCTTCAGGATTTTCCTTTGCTACCTTTTGTACGTGTTCCATGATTGGGAAGCCGATTCCAAAGGTTAAGTCCCATTTTTCTTTCACAAATTGGTTAAGGTTTGGAATAATATCTGCATCGGAGCTGGATTGCAGGTATTGTACCTCAGCACCTTTATCGTTTTTTACCTTTTGCAAGCCTTCCCATGTACCTTGGTTAAAGGAGTTATCATTTACGGTACCTACAGAGGTTACCATCCCGATTTTTACATTGCTTTTAGCATCTGAGGCAGGTGTTGCTTGTTTTTGGTTGCCGCATCCACTTAATGCTAAAGGTAGTACTAATAGAAGTGGTAGCACACGGCTAATCATTTTTTTCATGTTGTTTGTACCTCCAAAGAAAATGAGTAAAGAACGGCATTGCCGTAGCTCAAAAGCTAACAGAAATGCCGTTTTTATAAAAAAGTGTTACATTTTGTCTGGTACTGTAATTTCACCACTAATGATTTTTTGTTTAAACTCTTCGATCTTTTTCCAAACATCCTCGGAGATGTTTTTCTTTGTGGATTCAGCTAGTCCAACACCGTTCTCTTTCAAACCAAGAGATACCGATTTACCACCTTCAAATTTACCATTTAAAAGATCAGTAGATACTCGGTATGCAGCTTCATCAACACGTTTGATCATAGATGTCATTGTGATATCTTCGCCAAATACTTTAGATTGATCCATATCTACGCCGATAACCCATACGTTTTCGCCTTTAGCGCGACGGTCTTTTGCTTCGTTAAACAAACCATCACCTGTAGAGCTTGCCGCATGGAACACAATGTCAACACCGCGGTTAAACATAGAGGAAGCAGTAGATTTACCAAGATCAGGTTTGTCAAATGCCCCAGTGTAGAGGGGAACGATTGTAATATCTGGTTTAGCTGCCTTTGCACCTGCTGTGAAGCCTGCTTCAAAACGTTTGATTACAGGCATTTCAATACCGCCAAGGAAACCAATTTTGCCCGTTTTACTACTAAGTGCAGCCGCTACACCAGCAAGGTAAGCCCCTTCATGCTCTTTGAACACGATGGATGTTACGTTTGGTGCGTCAACAACAGAGTCAATGATAGCAATTTTAGCTTCTGGATTTTCTTTCGCTACTTTTTGTACATGTTCGGACATTAAGAAGCCGACACCAAAAGTTAGATCCCATTTCTCTTTAATAAATTGATTCAAGTTTGGAATGATATCACTATCACTTGCAGATTGCAGGTATTGAGTCTCTGCACCAGTGTCTTTTCCAAACTTTTGCAAGCTTTCCCATGTCATCTGGTTAAAGGAATTATCGTTAACTGTACCAGTAGCAGTAACCATTCCTACTTTTATGTGTTTTTTTGCTTCTCCAGATGCGTTCCCGGTTTCAGGAGCTTTTGTTCCACAGCCGCTTAGAGCGAGTGAGAAGGTCAAAAGACTAGCACCGAGGATTGAATAAAGCTTTTTCATGATGAAAAATCCTCCCTTTTGTCTCTGCTACGTTTTGTTTAAATTGGGCAAACGATGAAATTCTATCAGACAAATAAACAAACGTCAATTGTCAGATTATTTACGCAATGAATCCAGCTTCAAAATTCTAATGATATTCTGCTCATTTACAAGCAGGGTTATGTAATGTCCCAGCATTTGAGGATTGTCGAAAAAAGGAGTAAACTAATTATGGAAAGATTTTCTGTTGATTTCTGATGAGAAAGAATATCAGGGACAATGAAACAAGTTTATACAAAAGGAAAAAGCTTGGCGGCAGGTCAGAAGCGGTTAGATTATCTCGTATGAATGCCGTTGTACATGTCCTTGGCTAATTTGATACAAAGCTAAATCAGGTATCTCAGTTGCAAATGATAAAATCCAGTAGCAAAGCTGGGGATAATGCCATCCCTGTATATCTAGAGAAGAGGGAACGGCAGGAGAGAGCGGATGAGTGTGCAAAACGCCAAGCCAGCATTCTTGTTGTTTTTTCATCTGGGCTATGCTTTGAAAAAAAATAGATGGACTTATCAAAAAAGTGTCGGTTGAGGCAACTTCCGAAGAAGCAGGATAGGATGAAGTAATCATGTTTTGATGACCGCCTAGTAATGCAGTAAATTCGTAAGGCAATTGCTGTTTTGCTGCTACGAGTAGTTGAGACACTAGTGTTTTTGAGATAAGGATCGACTGATCCGCATGAGAAAAGGGAGAACCCAATAGGGTGTGGTTCATAGCTACTATTTCTCCTTTAAGTTTAAAGTGAAAGAAGGTTTTCTCTTGAGCAAAAACCAAAACATTCAAATTGGCGTATGCGGCTGGGGAGATCATGATGATTTATACACGCAGGGTGTGAAAGCCAAAGATAAGTTGTCTGTTTATGCCAGTCATTTTCCTATTGTAGAGCTGGACAGCTCTTTTTACGCTATTTTACCACAAAAAAATTATGTGACGTGGGCAAAGGAAACCCCTGATGCATTCCGTTTTATTGTCAAACCGCATCAAGGGCTGACCGGTCATCAACGTAACATGGAACGCGATGAAAAGCTAGAATTATTTAAGAGTTTTGAAGAGAGCATTCAGCCACTTGTTGACGCAGGGAAATTGGAGACATTATTGTTTCAATTCCCACCTTGGTTTGACTGTAAGCGAGAGCATGTTCAATACGTTCAGTACTGTGTACAATATTTTTCCCATTACTCTATCTCTGTCGAATTTCGACACCAAAGCTGGTTTGAGTCTGCTTGGAGAGAAAAGACATTAGCTTTTCTGCAAAAGCTGGGCGCTGTTCATGTTGTCTGTGATGAGCCGCAGGTAGGGTCTGGCTCTGTCCCCATTGTTACGGCGGTTAGTTCTCCAAAACAGGCATTGGTTCGCTTTCATGGGAGAAATAGGGCGGGATGGCGTGACACTGGCGCCCCAAATTGGCGAGATGTTAGGTATTTATACAGATATAGTGAAGAAGAGTTACAAGAATGGAAGCCTAGACTGCTCGAATTAAGTCAGCAAACGGAACGTGTTATTGTGCTATTCAATAATAATTCAGGGGGCGATGCTGTAGCAAACGCCAAGCGAATGATGCAACTATTGGATATTGATCCGGATGGATTGAATCCTCGGCAACTTGAGCTTTTCTAACAACATTTTGGCGTTGTACGCCCAGGAAGAGGCTGATCATGGTAATTGCACTCTTTATTTTATTGTTTATGTTTATTGGACTATTCGCAGGTGTAATGGGGAGTCTGGTTGGTATTGGCGGAGGAATGTTTTTCGTTCCTGCCTTACTTTATTTCGGGAATATGTATGAGCCAGGTAGTATTACCCCGCAAATAGCGAGCGGTACCTCTTTATTGGTCATTGCGATAACAGCTCTCTCCTCAAGTATTAGCTTTTGGAAACAGAAAAAAGTGGAAGTGCAAGCGGCTGTCCTATTTTTTATTGGTAGTGCTCCGGGAGCAATCGTTGGAGTTTATGTAAATAAATGGTTAAATAGTGACTCATTTTATCTTTTGTTTGGTTTATTTCAAATCTCCATGTTTATCTTGCTAATGATTAAAGATAAATTCAAGCCAAGAACGAACCAATGGAAGATTGTTAAAACCTATGTGGATGAGCAGGGGGAGCAGCAAGTTTATGGCTATAACCGTATCTCTGCTATCATCATTGCGTTTTTTGTCGGTATCATTTCTTCTTTGTTTGGAGTTGGTGGAGGAATTCTGATGGTGCCGGCACTGATCGTCCTATATCGTTTCCCTGCCCATATGGCTACGGCTACCTCCATGTGCATTATCTTTTTGTCGGCTGTTGTCGGTTCCACAACGAATATTATAAACGAACATATCCACTGGTTCTATGTGCTTGGTCTAGCGCCAGGGGCATGGATTGGTGGAGCAATAGGAGCTATTGTGTCTAATAAATTAAAAGGTAAGACCTTAATACTCCTGCTGAGAATCATGATCTTAGCGATTGCCGTTCAAATGATTTGTAAAGCTTTTGTAGCTTAGCATGCCGTATTTTCATTCGAAAAAACACCCCTTCTCTCTTTTGCTCATATCGTAAAAAGAAAGGAGGGGTACAGATGATTGAAATGAAGCCGCTTTATTTTAACGCGGGTGTAGCACAGGCCATTACCGTGCATTTGCCGAAAACTACGCTGCTGGTGGTGGCCACGGAAATCGGATATATCATGTGTGGTGCACTTGATGTTGGATTATTAAATGAGAAGTTAGCTCATCGAGAAATTATTGCAGGTCGGGCAACAGGTGTAAAAACGATACAAGAACTGCTGGATGCTCCTTTAGAATCAGTGACTTATGGCTCGGAGGCTTTGGGGATAGAGACAGGTATAAAAGGTAGCGATGCTATTGAATTCATGCTCTCTCACGAACAACGAACATAAGCGTAAAAGCCTCCTAATACCTCACGGAATAGGAGGTTTGCGATGGTGGACAAGCTCAACAGCCTTAGCCAAACTTCTCTTTATTAGATAACAATAGTAAAATCAATCCTTCTTTTTGACGAAATTACTAGTAGGTATAATGGTACTAGTACTAGGAAAGGCTTGGAAAAATTAATGCGATTATTGTCCATCACCCGCTGTGAAACGGGCATGAAGCTTGCACGAAGTATCTACAATAGTAATGGTACAATCTTAGTGGGAAACGGCGTTACACTCACTCAGAGAATGATCGCACGTTTAGCAGTAATGAATATTCATTCCATTTATATTGAGGATGAGGATACCGCTGATATTCTTATAGATGATATTATATCCGATGAGACGCGACGGGAAGCGATGGGATTTATCCACAAGTCGTTTGAAACCTTTCGTGAAGATCCTAAAAAATTTAGACAAGTGTTTGCGGCAGAAAAAATGGGACTGCGTGTTCGAGGCGTGCTCATGAATCTTATTCATGAATTAAAAAACAATCATTCAGCAATGAATTTACTAGGAACGGTGTGTGGTATCGATTCCTACGTGTTTGTCCATTCCTTTAACGTAACAATTTATACTGTATCAGTCGGATTAAAAATGGGGTTAAATGATAAGGAAATTGCTGATTTAGCCATAGGGGCTATTTTACATGATGTAGGTAAAATGATGATACCGCCTGAAATATTGAATAAGCCGGGGCGTTTGACTGATGAGGAGTATGAAATTGTCAAGCAGCATACCGTAATCGGATTTGAATTATTACGAAAACAAATAGGAGTTCCGTTACTAGCTGCACATTGCGCATTTCAGCATCATGAAAGAATTGACGGGAGTGGCTACCCCCGTCAATTAAAAGAAGCGGAAATTCATCCATATGCGAAAATTTTAGCCGTATGTGATGTGTTTGATGCTTTAACAAGTCATCGGGTTTATCGTAAGCCGATGCTACCGCATGATGCTACGGAGCTTTTGTTTGCAGGATCGGGTACGCAATTTTGTAATAATGTTTTGGAACAATTTCGAAATGCGATCTCTATTTATCCAGTTGGTCTAGGGGTCACCTTAAGCTCTGGTATCTCCGGCGTTATTATTAAAAATAATCCGGGATTTCCCTCCAGACCGGTTGTACGAATTTTAGAAAATGAGGCTCATGAAAAGGTAAAGCCATTTGAAATTGATCTAACTACCGAGTTAAGTTTAGTTATTTCTGATTGTGAGCCGCTTAGCTAATAGGTTTATTTTTGAGAAAGCAAGCCTTAGATGGTGACATTAGCTGGATTGTTTATTGTTTCGAGTCCAGCCTGATTCCAGGCGAGGATACCACCTTCTAAATTAATCAAATTCTCAAAGCCTTTCGATTCTAAAAGGCTGACTGCTATGGCAGAGCGAGCGCCTGAACGACATTGGACAAGTATCGGTTTATCTTTAGGAATCTCATCCAGTCGCTTGTGTAGAGAGCCGAGCGGAATATGAACAGCATGTGGAAGATGGCCCTCAAGCCATTCAGATGAATTGCGAACATCGATCAAGGTGACGTCCTGCTGATAGACAAGGGAAGTGGCTGTCATGACATCCATTTCCTTCATGTCTTTAAGCAGGGGGGACAGATCGATGTTTTTTTGAATTTCATTACTATCACCCATCGCTAAGACATGATCAATTCCAACCGCTCTTAAATCGGATAATATTTGTTGGTGATCTTCTTTATTTCCAAGGACATATAAGGGACTTTGTTCATCAATTAACCAACCAGCCCAGGTACAGAAGCTGCGCTGATGGGGGATAGATAGAGAGCCACTCAAATGGCTTTGGGCAAATACTGAGGCAAGACGTGTATCGAGCAGGATTGCGTCACTAGCTAGAATATCCTGTAGCACTTCCTGATTCATCTGTATTTCTTTGGGGAGAGGGATATCAGCTATCAAGGCTGCTCCTTGTTTATTAACCTGTTTCATTCGAGAGAAATAGCGGGGGGGCTCTGGCTGACCGTTTAACAGCCATGTAACGAATTTTTCTTCTTCTGTGAAGGCTAGGGCAGGATTATAGCGCTTTTCATAGCCTACCGTAGAAGAGGGGACGGCACCTAATGCCTTTCCGCAGGCACTTCCCGCTCCATGACCCGGCCAGATTTGCAGATAGTCCTCCCATTCTTTAAAACGTTGAAGAGATTGATACATTTGACGTGCTCCGACCTCAGCAGTACCTATTTGACCAGCGGCCTTTTCGAGCAGATCAGGACGTCCTACGTCACCAACAAACACAAAATCTCCTGTGAATACTCCGATGGGCTGTGACCCGGCTAAACCATAGTCCTTTAATAAAAAGGACAGACTCTCCGGTGTATGTCCTGGCGTGTGCATAACTTCTAAACGGAGATTGCCTACGGACAAGGTATCTCCCTCATGGATAATTTGATGGGCAACACCATCGAGTCCCGCATATTGCCAGTCAGGTCCCCCTTCTCCTGAAAGATAAAGAGTAGCCTGGGTCCGATGGGCGATCTCTCTTGCTCCGGATACAAAGTCGGCATGGATATGAGTTTCCAATGCACCTACGATACGCAGACCCTCCTGCTGGGCAATACGCAAATAAGCTGTAATGTCCCTTTGCGGATCAATGACGACGGCTTCACCAGTTCGTTGACAGCCTACAAGATAGGAAGCTTGAGCTAATGGTTCATGATAAAAGTAACGTAATAACATGAATGATCGTTCCTCCTTCTATTTTTTAATATGAAATATGGATGGAACAAGGGTTACATTCGCCCTTTCATCATTGCTCGCCAGTAAAGGAGAGGAAGCAAATCCTTTTTTACTCGATACATGCTATATCTTTCTTTTGCTTGATCAAAGGGAAACGTTTCGCGGGGTTCTAGCTTGTAATCAAATTCTGCTAGGATCAAGCGATTATAGCCTGTTACTAATGGGCAAGACGTATATCCATCATATCGAGCGGATAAGGTTTGCTGATCCATGACAGCCAATAGATTGGCCACGAGCACAGGCGCTTGTTTTCGAATAGCAGCCCCAGTCTTAGAAGTAGGAAGGTTACTACAATCTCCTAGAGAAAAAATGTTTGGGTAGCGTCTATGCTGTAGTGTAGCTGCATCAATTTCTACCCATCCAGCTTCGTCTGCTAAAGGGCTTTCTCGAATAAAACGGGGGGGAAACATAGGGGGCACCACGTGCAGCATGTCATAGGAAAGGGTATGTAACTCTTTTGTATCTAGATGAACAAATAAAGCTTCTTTCTTTTTTGAAAGAATCTCTATCAAGTTCCATCTGAAATTGGTGTGAATATTTTTTCTGTTAATAACATTCTGTAAGGAATCTGCATATTTTTTGACGGCAAAAATACTCGCATTAGCTGAAGCAAAAATGATCTGCGAATGGGAGCGCACCTTTGCCTTCCGCATATGATCGTCCGCTAAATACATGATTTTTTGGGGAGCACCCCCGCATTTAATCGGTGTATTTGGGTGAGTAAAAATAGCAGTTCCTCCTGAAAAAGTACGCAGACATTCCCACGTATACGAAACATGCTCATAAGAATAATTACTACATACTCCGCCTTTTCCAATTGCCTCTGGGAGCCCTTTAATTTTGTCCCAGCCTATCTCAATCCCGGCGGATACAACCAAATAGTCATATTGAATCTTTTCACCTTGTGCTGTACAGACTTGATTCATTTCTGGAAAAAAGGATTCGATAGACTCCTTGATCCAAGTCGCTCCCTTGGGAATTAGGGAGGCTTCCTCACGTTCTGTCTTTTCCTTTGATACAACACCTGCTCCTACCAGCGTCCACAAGGGCTGATAGTAGTGTTTATCAGCAGGGTCAATGATTGCAATACTTCCGCGAAGAGAGGGGCGTGCGCGCAATAATCGAGCTGCAACCATAATGCCGGCGCTACCTCCACCTACAATGGCAACACAAAACTTGCGGATACTTGACATCTCCATTCCCCTTTCAGACATATAAAAACTATCAATCGCAAGTAAGGTGAAGAAAGAAAAAATGTCAAAAAGAAAGGAAAACCCTTTCATTTACTAGGAGATATGTAAGTAGGCTCTTTTGTTAAAGATACCTCTTATTCTAAATTATAGACCTTTTTCCATTCATAACCAATCCCTTTTTTTAAAAATAACATACATTGTAGTTGCCAATGTGAACATGATAATCAAGACAATAAAATAGCCGTAGTTGGTATGTAGTTCTGGCATTACATCAAAGTTCATTCCATAAATGCCTGTCACAACCGTTAAAGGCATGAAAATGGTGGTCAATGCTGTAAAAATGCGCATAATCTCATTGGTTCGATTGGAAACGGAAGACTGATAAGCTTCGCGGACGTTGCCAATTAGCTCTCGAAATGTTTCAAAATTCTCCACAATCTTTACGGCATTCTCATGAATATCAACAAAATATTTACGTAGGTTAAGAGATATCAGAGATAGCTCCTTCGTTTGCAGTGCATGAATGAGATCGCGCTGTGGCGCCATCATCTTTTTGGCATACAGAATTTCTCGGCGTAACCCAACAATTTGAGAAAGATGAGTGTTTTTTGCTTTGAGTAACACCTGCTCCTCTAAATTTTCAATCAGGTCTTGAATTTCTTCCATTACATCAAAGTAGCTTTCAATGAGCTGATCCATAAAAAAATACAGGAAGAAGTCGGACGAATGAATTTCTTCTTCACGAATAATGGAGGGAAAAATACGAATCTCATCTATATCAAATTTACTGACCGTAATGACATAATGCCCTCCGAGAAAGATATTCACTTCTCGCAGAAATATATCCTCATTCTGAAACTGAATGCTATTGCTTACGATAAAGTAATGGTCATGGTAGACCTCAAGTTTAGGGCGCTGTTCCTCTTCATCAATGCAATCCTCAATAGCTAATGGATGCAAATGAAACAAATGCTGCAAGATGTCCAAATCAAATAAACGTGCTTGTATCCAATAGAAACCGTTAGCAGGTGGGCGTATTGTTATTTCTATGTCTTCAACTGGAGTCATGGTTCCATTCTCAATTAAATAGATTTTCAACGTATACCCCTCCTCGATCTTCTATTCTCACAGATACCACTAGTATATCCCGTATGTTAAATAACCTTGATTTACTAAATTTATTACCAACATTTACTCTTAATTAAATAGAAAGACGAGCCTAGCGTGCCGATCACACTTGCCGAGCCCACGACTTTCAGCAATGTAGCAGAACAAAAATTGTTTTCCTTCACCCAAAAGCATATGGCAAGTCCAGAAGGCGGAATCTATACCAATTATTTAGTGAGCTCGTATGAAACGAAGGGGCATATCTAGTCATCTACACTACTATTCATAATGTTATGACCTGTCCGTGGATAGATCCAGTCTGACTCGATTAGGACGAAATTCGAAAAAGAAATAGCCATAACAAAGCTCCTGCTTATGTTACAAGAAGCAGGAGCTTTTCTTTTTACGTAAGATGTTATAAAAGGTTATTTGTAAATAGGCTTAGGCTGCTTTTTCTGATTTTCCCAGCGTTTTAACAGTGGATAAGGATCAAATGCCCATTCATTATTTCCGGTGTCCCGATATGTTCCGTAATGAAGATGAGGCGGGAACTTCCCTGAGGTACCAGGCTTTCCATAGCCAGAACTTCCTACATAACCAATCACTTCACCAGGGACGACGATATCCCCCTCTTTTAATCCCTTTTTAAAGGAAGACAGATGAGCAAAGTAATGATAAATGTTGTCGATATCGCGGATACCTACGCGCCACCCACCATAGCGGTTCCAGCCTAATACCTCAACCACACCATAGCCTGTGCTCATCACCGGGGTAGAGTATCCGGCAAAAATATCGACTCCTTCATGAATGCGCCGTCCTCCCCAACCACGTGGGTCTCCCCACGTACTGCGATAGCTATAAGAGAAGCGTTTGGGAATAGGAAAAGCATGCTTATTTAATTCAAGTGTTTGGAATTTCTCATAGATTCGTGAGAAGTGCATGATGGTTCTTACGGCTGAATCACGCTTATAATAGTTCCATAGACCAATCTTGAAATCATCGGAATTAAAACCATAGGTACCTAAAAAACGAACAAGACTAGTTAATACGTCACGATCATTATCCTGATCGGCAACACCATCTCCTGAACCATCTAATCCAATTCCATGAAAGAAGGTAATGGATGTTAGATGATTGTCTTCCGAATCAGGATTAAAAACGCCGCACCACAATTCAGTAGGAACCTTGATAGCAGTGAGTCGTTTGTTCGCAGACTCTGCTTCCTTGTTTTTTGATTTCTTTTTAATGGTTCGTTCGTACTGATCAATAGCTGCTACATATTTCCATGGAATTCCATATAATGCTTCGTATTCAATGAATAATTCCATACGCTCATCCCACTCTGACTTAGCAGGGGAAGTTGATGGTGCCTTAGTTGATATTGATGCCGCTAATCCTTGAGATGGAACCATTAGGATAATAGCGATAATCAAACATGAATAAAGGCGTAGAAAACGCATACGTCTCCCTCCAGCCATTAGTCTCCTTATAGTAGAATGACCGATACGCTTATAAACTATTCTTACAAATTTTGGATGAAAAATAAAATGGCTTTAGAGCCTGTAGAAATAAAAGGAGAGGAGGTGTTATATATGACCAAACAATACGTTTTTATCGGGGGAGAAGGAGCTTTTCAATTGACGACGTTATTGCCACTTTGGCAGCAGCTTTACAGAGAGGAAGGTCTGTTTTTTTCACAGGTAGTTGATTCGTCCATTGATACGAGTGAATGGAATATAGAGGAGGCAGGCGCCTGGGATTCTCTGCTTGAAATGGGAATGCCTGAGAATTGTCAGATTATGGTGAGTCATTTGATTCTTCCTGAGGAGGAGATGATGGAGGACTCTCTTCTCCAACTAGCAGTAGGTCAATATATTAAAAAATGGAGGAAAAAAGAGGAAGGGGGAGCTTGTAGCACCTCATTTCTTAGCTGGCTACAAAGGATGGGGGTACTTTCGGCAGCAAGCCCACCTCCTGGTAAAATCCAAAGGGTGTGGAGTGGCAAGGGCATATATATAGCTTTTATCACCCCTGAAAAGGAAGGTGTAAAAGAACCTCAAGACCACACTGTGGAAAATAAGCATGCTTCTTATATAAATGAGCCGATGATTCTTTTACAAGCCACTTTAGAAGATACCCCTCAAGAATGGCTGGGATATACCATGCAAAGCTTGTATGCGGCTGGGGCCAAAGATGTTTCCTATTTTTCACTCACGATGAAGAAGAATCGGCCGGGTCTCATGCTACAGGTGATGTGCTACGAAAGCCAACAGGAGATCATGAAAAGCATCATGTTTCAGGAGACGACTACCTTTGGCATTCGTTATTTTCCCGTTGCTTGTCATCGTTTAACAGAACAAATTTTGGGTGTAAAAACAAAGTGGGGAGAAGTACAAGTAAAGCTGGGATTTTATCATGGGGATTGCGTGCAGATTGCTCCTGATTTTGAAATATGCTCCAGGCTAGCGGAAGATCATGATGTTCCTTTGCGGAAAATTTATCAAAAGGCAATGATGCTGGCTAAGGCACGCTTATAAGGCGTGCTTTTTTATATGGATGCTCACAAAGGGAAGATATGTTCGTAATCTTAGCAGGAACATAGCGGTAATATGAAGAAATTAGCTCATAGACGGGGAGGGCGAACATGATCAGATTTATTCATACTGCGGATGTCCATCTGGACGCACCTTTGACGAACCTATCTTCCATCTATGAAATCAGACAGGAAGATTTCCGACGTACAATGCGCCGAATACGCGATGTAGCAATAAATAATCAAGTCGACTTTTGGCTGATCGCTGGTGATTTATTAGAATACCATGGAGGCACAAGAGCTACTGCTTTATTTTTACGAGAGTTATTTGATAGCATAGCGCCCATACCTATATTTATCTCGCCAGGCAATCATGATCCTTGGCAAGAAAGTTCCTTTTATCAAACAATGGAATGGCCTGGGCATGTTCATATTTTCACAGATGAATGGGGCGTTTATGAATATCCGGAAAAATCGTGTGTGTTATATGGATGGGGGTTCCCTCAAGCGCATGTTACTACATCTCCACTAGATTCCTTTCCAGGAACATTACCTGATTATCGTTATCATATCATGGTGATTCATGGTTCAGTGATTACTGGTGAGCATAACGAGCATTCTGTCTATGCACCGATGACAATTGGCGGACTTGCAGATACAGGGGTAAATTATGTGGCACTCGGACATATCCATAAGCCGATGCAATTTCTGCATCCACAGACTCAACAGGTTTTCGCAGTATATCCAGGTTCTCCTGAAGGGCTGTCAATGAAGGAAAATGGAGAGCGGTATGCCATTCTAGGAACTATTTCTGGCAATGGGGACGTAACAGTAGAGCCTATTTCTGTACAAAGCAGAATCAGTAGAAAACTGACGATTTCATTGAAAGGACTGGAGACAATTGATGCAATCGTAGAGCGAGTCGAGCAGGAGCTATCTCACGTAAATAAGGAGGAATTGCTCTATGTGACGTTTGAGGGGGAACGAGCTAGCTATTTGCAGGTTCCCGTAGAGATAATCAAATCACGTTGCAAGGAGTATTTCTTTATTCAATTTACAGATCAAACCTATCCAGACATAGATGAGCAGCAGGTGAAGGAAAAGGGCGGCGTTTTAGGAAAATGGCTAGAAAAGCTAGATGATCTGGAACAGGCCGCAACAAATGAACGAGAGAAGGCAGTAATCCAACTTGCGAAACGAGAGGCTTTACAGCAGATTGGGAGTGTATTTCGTTGATCATTGAGGATATACATATTAAAGGGTTTGGTAAATGGCAGGAAAGAACCTTTACCTTTGCGCCGGGATTAAACCTATTTTATGCCCCAAATGAGGCTGGAAAGTCTACCTTATTACAGGCACTAGTGGCTAGCTTGTATGGGATGAAGAAGGATTTTATCAAAGTATCCCGTTATGTAGACGAATACGATCGCTATTATCCTTGGAACCATTCCACCTATGAAACCATCGTACGGTATACATTGGCAGATCAACAATTTCGCTTACATCGGGTTCTTGATAAAGAGCGTGAGCAAATGAAGTTGTTTTTAGAGCCAGAGCTGACAGAGGCTTTAGCCTTATATAAAGAGGATCGTCGGCGGGAATACAATTTTATCGAGAAGCATCTAGGTCTAAACCGCAGTTTATTTACCGATATAACTTGGATCAAGAGAGAGGGGTTACAGGCCCCAGAGCATTTATTACCAAACCTTACCCAAGAAGGTGTGATTGACCCTGCTGTTCAGGGTGTATTAGCTGCGTTGGAACAAGAGTATAGTGCGATAGGGAAAAAAGATAATGCTGAGAACACACGGTGGGGCAGAGTTAACCGACAATGGCAGCTGGCTCGTCAAGCTCTTCAACAAGCAGAAGAAATCTGGCTGGTAAACAAGCATCTCCACCAATCTTTGACGGAATGGCTAAAGGAAGAAGAACAAATCCAGAAAAGATATGACATGCTAGCTAGACTGCTTACCGAGCATCGGCAATTTATGGAGGTTTGGCAACACTGGTGGACTTACACGTATGAAACCACTCGTAGTGACCATGTTGCTCGCTGGTTAACCGAATCTATACATACACTGCACATCATATACAGTGAGGCGCCAGAGCTGATCGAATGCCACCAATCGACCCAGCAGCAGCTTGCTCGGCTTGAGTTGGAGATAGGACAGTATACGGAGGATGGTGATGTCATTGGACAATCTCCTAAAGAAGCAGGGGTTCAGGAAGAGTCAGTGGAAGCAACAAATCCTCTTGCAGAATGGAACAAACAAAATGAGTTACACAAGGATACTCAGCTAGAGCAAGTAAACCATGATTACCAAATAGCACGTACGATGAATAAGAATCTAGAGGATGCACGCCAACAACGCTATCAGCAGGAGGTCTTGCTTGCTCAACTAAAGGCCGCGCTACAAAATAAGAAAAGTGTTTATGCGGTAAGTAAGGAGCTTACTCATCTTTTACAAGAAGCACCTCAACTGGCTTATTATGATGAGGCTGTAGCTATGCAAGCAGAAAATTATCTGCGGCAAAATAAGGTGGATGAGGTAGAGCTGTTTGCCTCAATGAGTAGTCGAAGAGCCAAGAGCAGAAAGCAAAAGCTGGAACAATCGAAGCAAGAGACAGCACGAGCCTCTTCCAAAATTCCCCTGCATATTTGGATAAGTGGTGAGATCGCACTGGTAACTGCCATTTGGAGTATGTGGATGATGATTGAACAACGCTGGGATTTAGTGAGAATTGGCAGTGGAATAACCTTGATTGCAGGCTTACTCAGCTTCATTTTTTATTTTCTCTATAAGAACAAGCTAAGCAGAAAAAGAAAAGAAGCGAGCATTCAGACAGCACAAGTATCCCAGATTCCTGAATCTGTTTCGCAGTGGATTTCTCGGATGAATATTGACTCGGCAGAGCAAGTGCGGACGTTACGCGAGAAATATGTCAGATTACAGCATTGCAAGCAGGAGCTGGAGACTTTTACGCAGGAGAATGAGGACCAAGCTACTCTAATAAGTAAGCTACATGTAGAAATAAGCGAGCTACAGCAAGAAATCGAGCAAGCGCAACAAACACTACAGCAGCTAATTGAGCAGGAGCAGATTCAAAGTGAGCGGCTCACAGCTATTTTTTCTGTCCATCAGGTAGATAATTGGGAAGAATTTACCGATAAACGGGAAGCCTTATTGGTAGAGCTTCATGTGTTATCCGCTAATCAAGGACAATTACAAGCGATCGAACGATTAGAGGGAGAATTGCAGGCGGAAAGATTACGAGCAGAACAGTCAGCATTCATAGAACAAAAAGAAAAGGACCGACAAGCACTTCTGTTGAATTGGGCGGAAAAAACACGAGAGGCAATGCTTAGCTCTAAAGAGAAAAAGGAGCTTGAACAGGCTACAAGTCTAGAGGAGGCAAAGAAGCTGAAGCAGCAGCTTACCCATGTAAGGGAGCGTATTGCGAGGGCAAGGGGAGAGCTTGGACAGCAAGATCAAAGCTCTTTGGCCAGAGCCAAGACGGCTTTTGAGGAGGCTGAGCTAGCATTAGAAGAGGTGCAAGTACGACGAGATAGCTTACAGCTTGCGAGGGATACGCTTCAGGAAGCCATGAAGGTATGGCATAGAGAGGTTTCCCCAGATGTTAGTCAGATTGCTTCAGAAGTGACCCGTCAGATAACTGAGGGGCGATATCAAGATGTGCGAATTGATCCTACCAATCAATTTTCGATAAAAGTAATAGAACCTAATTTGCACAGGGTTCTTCCTCAGGAGAAGCTGTCTAATGGCATGCAGGATCAGTTATACTTTGCCCAACGAATCGCCTTCATTTTACAAATTAGTAAGGCCAAAGAACCGCTTCCCATTTTTTTAGACGATCATTTTGTCCATTACGACGAACAACGTTTACAGAGCACATTAGCATACTTACTTACATTAGCCCAGACCCATCAAATTTTTTTATTTTCTTGTCAACAGAGAGAAATGTTATTATTAAGTGAACAAATGAAAAATCATCCACGTCATCAGCTTCATAACTGGTACAATAAAGAAGCAAACAGTAACACCTAATAGGTTGCAGATAATAATCATTCTAATTATAATTGAGACACTGAAAAATGTTAGGAGTGTGACGGTAGATGGCACAACGCAAACCAGATTGGCTAAAAATAAATCTCGCATCTGGACAAGATTTGGACAACTTCCGTGAAATTAAGCAGATGATGCGTGGGAAAACCCTGCATACGGTTTGCGAGGAAGCAAAATGTCCCAATATACATGAATGCTGGGTGAATCGAACCGCCACTTTTATGATTTTAGGCGATATTTGCACACGTGCTTGTCGTTTTTGTGCAATAAAAACAGGTCTTCCAACCGAGTTGGATTTGGCAGAGCCAGAACGTGTAGCAGAAGCATCTGAACAAATGGGCTTGAAGCATGTTGTTGTAACTTCTGTAGCACGTGACGATTTAGCTGATGGGGGAGCAAGTATCTTTGCAGCTACGATCAAGGCTATTCGCAAACGACTTCCTCTTGCTACGATCGAGGTTCTTATCCCTGACTTTATGGGGAACTGGGATGCATTGAAATTAGTTATGGATGCCCGCCCTGATGTATTGAATCATAATATTGAAGCAGTGCGCCGCTTATCCGATCGTGTACGTGCTCGTGCTAAATATGATCGTACGTTGGAGTTATTACGTCGTGCAAAAGCGATGCAACCAACCATTCCAACCAAATCAAGTCTGATGATTGGTGTGGGTGAAGAAATTGAGGATATTTTGGAAACCATGGATGACTTGCGCGCGGTTGACGTTAATATCATGACGATAGGACAATACCTGCAACCAACGAAAAAACACATTGCTGTAACCAAGTATTACCATCCGGACGAATTCCGTATGATGAAAGAAGAAGGAATGAAGCGTGGTTTTAGTCACGTAGAATCAGGTCCGTTGGTACGAAGCTCTTATCACGCGCACGAGCAAGCGAATGCAGCAAAGGATACCATTGCGGCTGCTAACGCGTAATTGACAATAGATTAGATAAGCAATAATACGTTTCCTACAAACCTATCATTTTAATGGAAAAGCACCCTCAAACCATAAGCTTTATGGCAAAGGGTGCTTTGTTGTCGTTTAGCGCGTCATGCTTGGTGTCTTGTTCATCATGCTTTTGGTTTTTTCGGAATCGGTCATGCCCCCAAAGCTTTTCACAAGACGATCGACTGTTTGAACATGAGCTGCTCCCGTTGTGCTTTGCGTACTTGCTGTTTTTGCCGAGGAATTCGCTACATGAGACAATTCCTTAGTCATATTTGGATCATCGGTCAAATACACCTTGTAATACCGTGGTGCAATGGACAAAGCGCTGTTCCGAGCCTTTACGGTAGCAGAGCGATCATCTTTATCAGATGTTTTGACACCGACAAAAATTTCTTCATCCGTTACTAGAACGGTAGCATTATCAATTCCAGGAACACTACAAACAACTTGACCTACTGCTTGTGCCAATGCATCACGGTCAATATAGACGCGCGATGTTTTTTCGTACCCGCGCAATTGATTGCGATGTACAACAGCATATCCTGTTGTATTTGCATTTTGGCCATAGGAGGTGTTATAGGTGCTATATATGCTTGGTGCACCTGTCCCACTCATTGCATTGTAATACGGATAAGAATGCGTACTGTTAGGTCTGCCATATGCATTGTAGATTCCTACCCCATTCATCCGATAGCTTTGTCCATAGCTTTCATTGGAGTATAGGCTGGCTCCTTTAGTCAAAGTTCGTCCAGAATAGGGGGAACCACTCCTGTTGTAGGTGTTTGCTCTATACATAGAATTCGGAGTAGCTGTACCATCAGGGGTTGTTCGATACGCAGAGGTTCCACCATGTCTTAGGTAATCATTGTAATTAGGCTGGCTGCCATAGAAAAAAGATGGACGTCCAACATTGTTACGGTAACCAAACCCATCGTAATCATAGTTATTGATGTTTGTACCATAATTACGGTTTGTGTAAGCAGAGCTGGTATAGGATTTTGTTTTAGCTGTTCCGCCACCAGGGGTGGTTCCACAAGCAGATGTTAGTAATGCTAAGCTGGCTACAGTAGCAAAAATCCATTTCTTTTGCATAGATGGACACCTCCTGAGAATAGATTGCCCTCTTTAAGGATATGTTTTTCCGTAAAAAATGTGGTAAGATTGGAGAAGATGGTCATGTTTGAGGTTTTAGAAGAGGAGGAAGTACTCTTGATTCGCTTGCAAGCAGGTGTGTATGAATTATTGGAAGAAAATCGTGATGGCTGGAATCTGGAGGTCTGCAAAGAACGCTACAGCGATGTATTGGATAAATACGATTACATCGTAGGTGACTGGGGCTATGGCCAGCTTCGTTTACGCGGATTCTTTGAAAATACAAATCGTAAAGTGCCTTTTGAGCAAAAAATTGCTGCCTTAGATGAGTATCTTCAGGAATATTGCAATTTCGGCTGTGCTTATTTTGTTCTAAAGCGCACCAAACGTTTAAATGAATCTGAGCTAGAAGACGAAACAGACCAAACCCTGATTGATCTGGAAAGCCTAGATAAAGAATCATCTTCTCAAGCGACCCAAACTCCTACCCGACCTCGAAATTATGAACGTCCCTTTAAACGTCGATCGGACAAGAATGATAAGCCGTCTCGTTTTCCTCGACAAGATCGGGAGCGTCCGAATAAAGAGGGGAAAGATGGGAAGGATCGAGGGAATTCGAAAGCCAATCGAACCGAACAAATAAGCAAAGAGAAGCGTGCTAACAATCAAGCTCCAAAAGGACCACGGGTCAAACCAGCGGCTCCACCTACTAAAAAAGTCATTCAAACGGAAAAATAACGATACAAAAAACACCTGATGAGATAAAAAGGATTCTCAGCAGGTGTTTTTTTGGTTAGTTATACGGACTCATATCCAAATCCTTCTTCCCCATACACTGGTCCATCGACACTACTGTAGGTAAACGGTGAATAAAGGGGTTGGTAAAAGGACGGATAAAAGGGTGGATATGGGCTGAAATAATGCGGGTGGTGGTGATGTCTATGATGATGATGTGAACTATCGTGATGCCAATCGTGTCTTTGTACAGGAACGTATTGATAAGGTGAATACTCAGGAATCATATAGGGTGTGTTGGCTGGGGAATAATAATGAGGATAACTACCTGCATAGTTGCAAGTATTTCCTACATTGTACTCTGAATGTTGAATCTGATCTCTGGGCTCAGGCTGTTGGGGACAATGACCTTGGATTGGTTGGCTTTCGAATTGACTTTCCATAATCAACGATACACTCCTCACATTTTCTATTTTCTATTTATGGGAGCAGTATACGAGGAAAATAGGCATTTGGCGTATGTCCATATGTAAAATGGGCACTAAAGGCAAAGAAAAAAGCCCTCTGGCATTGCAGAGGACTCAGTGTTATTACCCAATGACTCGAACTAAAAACTCTTTTAATTCTTCCGCTTCTGCCTCAGTGATTTGATAGGCATACTCTAGGTATCCTTCTTCTTCTAAATCATCTGGGCCGATAATCGCACTACGACCGTTCTGAATATTGACAACCAGCTTTTTGCCATAAAAACGACTTGTTTTGATAATTGCCAGATCAAAACGTGTGGAATCGCCCATAAAACTCACAAATCGAGTAGTTGTTTCTTCCGTTTCATCATACAGATAGAAAGGCTCGTGGGACATTTATATTACCCTACTTCCATACTAAGTTTGGTTTATGATCTAGACTGTGTCTAGCCTCTACGAAACGAATCGTTCTCGTTTTTGCTCTCATGACTAGGGAATGAGTCTTAGCTATATTATTGCTTAGAAACTTAACCCCTTGCAATAGTTCACCGTCTGAAACTCCAGTTGCGGCAAAAATGGCATCATCACCGGAAACCAAATCATTAATTGTCAAGAGCTGCTCAGGGTCATCGAGTCCCATTTGGCGGCAGCGTTCGCGTTCTTCATCGTTTTGTGGCTTTAATCGTGCCTGCATATCTCCGCCTAAGCATTTGATAGCAGCAGCACTAATGACGCCCTCAGGAGCACCGCCAATGCCTACAAACAAATCAATTCCCGATTCTTCTGGCATAGAAGCAGCAATAGCAGCACCTACGTCACCATCTCCAAATAGCTTGACACGAGCCCCAGCTTCTAGAATCGCGTTAATGATATCCTGATGGCGCTCCCGTTCCTGAACAATCACAGTGACGTCTTCTATGCGTTTTTGATTTGCTTTTGCAACTGTTTCTATCATTTTTTCGATTGGATCATCTAGATTGATTAAGCCGGCTGCGGCAGGTCCTACTACTAATTTTTGCATGTACATATCTGGTGCATGCAGCATAGTGCCACGATCTCCAATTGCAAGAACTGCCATGGCGTTATTGTGGCCCTTCGCAAGAATCGTTGTTCCTTCCAAAGGATCTACGGCAACGTCAACCTCTGGAGAATCCTCTGATTGATTACCTAGTTTTTCTCCAATATACAGCATCGGTGCTTCATCAAGCTCTCCTTCACCGATGACAACCGTACCGCGAATGGAAATTGTGTCAAATACGGCGCGCATTGCTGATGTCGCAGCGTCGTCAGCTTCATTTTTTTTGCCACGCCCCATCCAGCGTGCAGAAGAGAGCGCTGCTGCCTCTGTAACACGAACAACCTCTAACGCTAATTCTCTTTCCATCTGATCCTCCTGTAACAATCGTTGTTATCGTTTTCTCTAAAACGTGCTTTATCGACTTCATTTTATCATATCATCTGAAAAACAACAGGTGTTCTCCTGATGAAAAGCGAAAGAAATGTTTGGATAGGGAAGATAATGTACGGAAATCACCTCTGAGCTATTAGATAAGTTATTTCATTCAGTATTTTTGTTATAATGGGACAAGGAAATGAGGTGAGTTTGTTGACGGAAGACCTTGGGATGAGCTTACTTGTATTGCTGATGGTTGTATTCACGTTTTTTGGAACTGTACTTTGGGCAAGGCTTGCTTCTAAAAAACGCAAAAAATAGATGATTAAGCGGGGGAAGACAACATGTACGATGTAAATACAGCAAAAGTCGAGCAGGTTCTTACTTATATGGAACGCATGCTAACGCTTTTATCTCAAAATATTACTTATTCTGATGAAGAACTGGCTTGTGACCAAATCAAACAATTAGCAATCGAACGCGCTTTGCATATATGTATAGAAGGAATTGCTGATGTAGGAAACGCTCTTATAGATGGATTTATCATGCGTGACCCTGGTAGCTATACCGATATCGTAGAAATCCTTCGTGACGAAACTGTTCTGACAGACGAGCAGGCTACAGTTCTACATCGTGTTATGGAATTTCGCAAACCACTTGTTACCTATTCAGAGATTTCTGTCTTGGATATGAGTGCATTAGTTAGAGAAGCTCTACCAATATTAACAACATTTGCACCCTCTGTTCGGACATACATTCAAAAGGAATTATTTTAGGAATAAACAAGGCAAATAGGTTAGTAACAAAAGTGGATTTTTTAAACAAAAACCTTTCATTAGTTTACTAATGTTATTCCTTCCTGTAGAATAGGAGAGAAAGGACGGTGATTGTTATGTCAAAGGAACAGACTTCCACACGTGATCAAATTCTGCATATGTTAAAAGTTAAAGGTTCCCTTTCGGTTAGCGATATTGCGTTGGATTTGGGCATCACGGAGATGGCAGTACGTCGCCATTTGAACACGTTGGAGCGTGACAATCTGATCAAGTCCTCGCTGGTACGTCAAGCGATGGGTCGTCCGACTAATGTATACTCCTTATCACAGCAAGCGGATGAATTATTTCCGCGTAACTATCATGATCTTACGCTAGACTTCCTTCAAGATTTAGTTGATATAGACGGAGCGGACAAGGTAGCAACCTTGTTTCGTAGACGAGAAGATCGACTCGAAGAAACGTATCGTCCCTATATTCAAGGCGAATTGGAAGAAAAGGTAGCTGCATTAGCGGATATACAAAATCAGAAGGGCTACATGGTGGAATGGGGTAGAGACGAGGAGACAGGGGACTATTTTATTAAAGAGTTTAACTGTCCAATCTCTCAGGTAGCTCGCCAGTTTAATCAGGCATGTAGTTGTGAATTGTCATTATTTAAACGCGTATTAGGTACAGAGGTAGAACAGGCCTCCTGTATGGCCAAAGGTGGAGACAAATGCCTGTACAAAATTAAACAAAAGGCTGAATAAAGAGCTAACAAACCACTCATCTGCGGGTGGTTTTTTGTTTTGTACAAGAGGATGTCATTTGTCAGGCTCAAATCAAGCAAGTACAATAGAGTAAGGCTAGGTGAAGGGAGAGACTACATGAAAACATATAAAGGATATCTGCTTGATTTAGATGGTACCATCTATCATGGGAACCGTGTTATACCTGAAGCTGTCACTTTTATAACATATCTTCAGGAAACAAATACTCCCTATCTATATGTTACAAACAATTCATCAACCACTCCTGAAAAGGTGGCAGAACGTCTAAGCAACATGGGCTTACCTACCACGCCCGATCAGGTTTATACAACTAGCATGGCTACAGCAAAATATTTAACAGAACAAAAAGAACGGCCCAAAACGTATTTTGCTTTAGGGGAAGAGGGTCTACAGACAGCCATGGAGGAGGTAGGATTTTCATTTACAGAAGAAAATCCCTCCTATGTCATCATCGGTATTGATCGAGACATTACCTATGAAAAATTAACAACAGCTATGCGTGCCATTCGAAATGGAGCCACCTTTATTGCTACCAATGCAGATCCTGCACTACCAACAGAACACGGTCTCATGCCTGGAAATGGAGCATTAGTAGCTGCTGTAGCGACTGCATCAGCCGAGCGTCCTACTATTATTGGAAAACCAGAATCCATTATTATTACGTACGCATTAGAAAAGCTGGGAACCAAACCAGAGGAGACCATCATTGTGGGGGATAACCTACACACAGATATTCAAGCGGGCATCAATAGTGGCATTGACACCCTGCTTGTGCTCTCAGGATATTCCACGCTGGAGGATGCAGATAAACATGATGAACCACCTACGTATGTAGAACACAGTCTGCTTACTTGGATGGATAAGATACGCTCTTAGCTTTAAGCTCTTCTTCTTCCTGACGACGACGCCGGTGGGCCAATCGGCTGGATGCTGCGGCTGCAATTGCGCCTACCAGGTCGTCTAAAAAGGTATGTACACCGTACTTTTTATCGTTTAATTTTTCTAGCACACCGTATTTTAGCTTGTCGGCATACCCATAATTGGTAAATCCAATACTTCCGTAAATATTGACAATTGCGAGCGCCAAAACCTCGTCTACTCCAAAGAGAGATTCATCAGTCGCAAGCATCTCTTGCAAAGGGGATAATAGCTTATTCTGTTCAGCTAGTATGTCTAACTGAATGCCTGTTAAGAGTGCATTTTGTACCTCACGCTTTTGTAGGACGGCATTTACGCTTTCTATACATTGTTCCATTTGTAGGTCGGGTATATATTTTTCTTGAAGAAATTTTACGATCTCCCCAATATCTTCAAGGCGCACTCCTCGCTCATGCAAAAGTTCAATTGCTTTAGAGTAGACTTGTTCACTCCAAATATGCTGCTGTTGATTCAACAAATATCGCCTCTTTCTAGCCTAGATACAGATAGCATTTGTCTTTTTTAGGTAGGCTATACTCACCTATGCCCATGAAATGTCATAAGCTATTTCAACAGATTCAGGGCAGGAGGTCTAGGTGATGGAAGAACTATTGGGCAGGTTTTGTGAGGAGTACTCTTTTGTAGATGCAGAGTGGAAAGAGGAGAATGGACGCAAGCTGCTGTATACGGATCGAGGATTACACTACATCCACACTTGTCCCACATCGTACCGGGCAAAGGGCTTTTTAGTTGAGAAGGCAATGGATGTGATCCATAAAAATTGTGATCTAAAAGTCTTACCCATTTGTAAAGCTAATGATGATAATTATCATATGAAAGATGGAGAAGTTCTGTACTATCTGCAAGAGGGCATGAGGGAGACAACGTGGGAGCGTCATTATTTTAATCTGGGTAGGTCACTGGCGGAGTTTCACCAAGCGACTCGCACGCTTTCATGGGATAAGCTCTATTTACCATACCGCTCCATAGGTACATGGCCAGAGATGTGGGAAAAGAAATGTAAAACCTATGAAAGTTTACTCGATAGTTTGGAAAAATCGAAAGCATTCAACCCCTTTGAGGTTTATTTATTTACAATGTTTACGTATATACAAGTATCTTCATCCACCGCTATTGATTATTTAAAAGGTAGTGGTTATAAACGATTAACCAATGCGATAAGTAAGCAAGGAAAGATAGCTTTTCAGAATTTTCAAGATGGTCATATTTTGTTTCATGAAAGTGGAAAAAGATACATCGCGGGACAATATAGCTGGGTACTGGATATGCGTACGCGTGATATTGGGCAAGGTATTAAATGGATTGTTCGCAAAAATGGATGGCAAGAAGATAAAGTAATAGAATTTTTAGTGGGTTATCAATGTATAGCACAGCTCTACCCTGAGGAATATTCCTTTATTTTTGCAATGCTGCTGTACCCCTCTCGCTTTTTAAAAACAGTGGAGATTTATAGCCTCATGGGCGATGAGGAGCGCGCATTAGTGGGAGAGGATTGGCAAACCCCGCTTGATGAAGAGCTTGCTACCATGGAACAAGTGCTTGGGCAATATCCAGAAGCAATTCGTCAGTACTTCGGCGTTGAAATTCCCGAGATACATTGGCTATGGAGGTTACCTGAAGATGACAACAAAACCATTTGTATATGTGACACGGAAAGTAGCGGAGGAAGCTATGAATCTTTTAGCGACTATAGCGACTGTTGAGGTATGGGATCAGGAATACCCTGTCCCCCGTGATATTTTATTAGAAAAAGCGAAACGCTCGGACGGCTTATATGTTATGCTGTCCGACCGGATCGATCGTGAAATCATTGATGCTGCCCCTCATTTAAAAGTAATTTCTACCCTCGCTGTTGGATATGACAATATTGATTTAGAAGCTTGCAAAGAGAAAGGTATTGTTGTAACGAATACACCAGATGTGCTAACAGATGCTACTGCTGATCTGACTTTTGGATTGTTAATGGCGGCGGGGAGACGTTTTATAGAAGCAAACAGAGTGCTGATGAATGGAGAATGGAAAACATGGAGTCCTTATTTCATGGCGGGCCAGCGCATTCATGGTGCAACGATTGGAATCATAGGGATGGGGCGGATTGGTGAAGCTGTTGCCAAAAGAGCAGCTGGCTTTGATATGCGAATCTTATACCATAATCGGAGCCGCAGAGTAGAGGCAGAACAGACCTATGGGGCTACATATTGCTCATTACCTGATTTATTGTGTGAATCTGATTATGTCGTGCTATTAACACCATTAACGGAGGCAACGAAAGGTCTAATGGGTGCAGAGGAATTTGCAATGATGAAGTCTACGGCAGTCTTCATTAATGCCTCGCGTGGAGCTACGGTAGATGAAGAGGCTCTATACCAAGCTTTGAAACAGGGAACGATTTGGGCGGCTGGTTTAGATGTTTTCGGGCAGGAGCCGATCCCAACAAATCATCCCCTTCTATCCCTTCCAAATGTAGTGGCTCTTCCACATATCGGTAGTGCTACTTATGAAACGCGAGATCGTATGGCGATGCTTGTCTCTGAAAATCTAGTGGCTGTACTTTCGAAAGGCGAGGCGATTACTCCTGTATGAACCCAACCTTTTTGATGTCTTTGGTCTGTTTCGTCTTCCTAGTGATAGTGTTCCTAGTGGTAATTAGCATGTATGTTGGCCATAAATTACTGCATCCAAGACGTAAGCCGATTAATGTTCATCCTGAGGATTACGGTTTACCTGCATATGACTGTATTACATTTCCAAGTCGTGATCAGTTGCAGATGAAGGGCTGGTATTTTTCTGCTGCGAAGCACCGAGAAGCACTTTTGAATCAAATAGATAAAGGAACAGCAGAGGCTAAACAGGAAAACAATTCTGTACAACCACTTAGAAATGCTACGATTATTGTTGCCCATGGCTATAGCCAGAATCGCTTAGAACAGCATTTACCGGCGTTAACGCTTGCTAAATCCTTTGTAGAAGCTGGGTATGATACACTCCTTTTTGATTTTCGAAATGCTGGGGAATCAGAAGGGAATTTGACTACAATTGGATTAGAAGAGCAGAAGGATTTGTTAGGAGCAATTGATTTTGCTACAAACTACGCTCCAGATCATTCTATTGGTTTGATTGGTTTTTCTATGGGGGCGGCTACCGCTCTGCTGGTTGCAGGGGAAGATGAACGCGTGAATGCAGTGGTTGCGGATTGTCCCTTTGCTTTGCTATCTGATTATCTTTCTAACAATTTGCCAGTGTGGACAAGACTCCCTTCCTTTCCGTTTACATCGATTATCCTAACTGTCATACCGATCCTGGTGGGGGCAAGCCCAAAGCAGGTGAAGCCTATAGAGGCAGTCAAACGATACGGCTCTAGACCGTTGCTTCTTATTCATGGCAGAGAGGATAAGACGATTCCTTATAAGGAAAGCGAAAAATTATATGAAGCAGCCATGCACCCCGAAGCAGAATTATGGCTAGTTCCAGAAGCAGATCATGTGCGGTGTTATACAAGAGATAGAGCATTATATTCTCGTCGAGTAATTCAGTTTTTTGATCGCTTTGTGGGGAAAAGTCCGAATAAGTAAAACGGACTTTTCCTATATGCTGCATCGGTTTTTACACAAAAAAAGCATTCAAGGCATAGGCACATGAATGCTTTCAATCGTATAATAATCTTAAAATACTTGTTGAACTTCTACAACACCAGGTACTTCTTCAACTAATGCGCGTTCAATACCGGCTTTTAGGGTGATGGTAGAAGAAGGGCAGCTACCGCAAGCACCCATCAAACGTAGTTTAACGATGCCATCTTCAACGTCAACAAGCTCAACGTCACCGCCATCGCGTTGAAGGTACGGACGAAGCTTTTCTAGTACTTCTTGTACTTGTTCTTTCATGGATAATCACTCCTTTTCAACTCCATTCTATTATAATCCCCCTACTTACGAAAATCCATGAGTTTCTATACTTATTATCATTCCTTTATCAAAAATAGGGGAGAAATGCACAAGTGTTGCTGGTTCATGAGAAAGTCCTTCCTGAGCGGACAATATTAAGATAAATGCAAAAAGTTTGTTGAAAGCATGGTATACTAATGGCGTTCCTACTTGTACTTATATATTCCTGCATATAAACATTGGATCGGAGGAAGATCTACGTGAAGGTTTATCGCAACATAAAGGAATTAATCGGAAATACACCTATTGTTGAACTGACGCAATTTGCTTTACCAGAAGGAGTTCGTCTGTTTGCTAAATTGGAGTCCTATAATCCAGGGGGTAGTGTAAAAGATCGTCTCGGAGTAGAATTAATACGAGATGCAGAAGAACGTGGTCTTTTGCAGCCTGGCGGGACTATTATTGAACCAACAGCAGGGAACACAGGGGTTGGTGTAGCGCTGGCCGCAGTTAATACCTCTTATCGTGTAATCTTTTGTGTACCTGAAAAATTTTCAATGGAAAAGCAAGAGCTTATGCGCGCCTTGGGGGCGGAAGTGATAAATACACCAACGGAATTAGGAATCAAGGGAGCAATAGCTAAGGCAAAGGAATTAGCTGAGTCCATTCCAGGAGCATTTGTGCCGCAGCAATTTGCCAACCCAGCAAACCCAGACGCTCACTATAAAACAACAGGTCCCGAGATTTGGGATCAAATGGATGGCCAAGTGCATACCTTTGTGGCTGGTGCAGGGTCTGGTGGTACCTTTATGGGAGTGGCACGTTATTTAAAAGAACAGCGTGCATCGATCAGAACTGTTATAGTTGAACCAGAGGGATCTATCTTAAACGGTGGAGAATCTGGTCCACATAAAACAGAGGGAATTGGGATGGAGTTTATCCCAGATTTTATGGATACTTCTTATTTTGATGCCATATATACCGTTTTGGACGAGGAAGCTTTCTCTCTTGTAAAAGAATTAGCGCGTAAAGAAGGTATTTTGGCTGGTAGCTCAGCGGGTGCAGCTTTACATGCGGCTTTGCAGGAAGCAGAAAAATCTGTTCCAGGAACGAATATTGTTGTACTATTTGCAGATAGTAGTGAGCGATATTTATCGAAACAAATCTATCAGGGGGGTCTATGACATGAGAATGAAAACTCGATTAATTCACGGTGGTATTGAGGGAGATATTCATACAGGAGCAGTATCTACACCGATTTATCAGGTGAGTACCTATAAACAAGAAGGAATTGGCGTTCATAAAGGCTATGAATATTCTCGTACAGGTAATCCGACACGCCACGCACTAGAAACCTACATGGCTGATATAGAAGGTGGAGCACGCGGATTAGCGTTTGGTTCGGGAATGGCAGCTCTATCCACTATTCTGTCCCTATGCAGTCAAGGGGATCATCTTGTTGTAGGAGATGATGTTTACGGTGGTACTTATCGCGTAATTACTCGCGTTTTCTCAAAATTGGGCTTGGAGGCTACCTACGTCGATACGACTGACCTCGCTGCTGTCGAAAAGGCATTACGTCCTAATACTCGAATGATTATTATGGAAACACCTACCAATCCTTTGTTAAACGTAACAGATGTAAGAGCGGTAGCCGCTATTGCAAAATCTAAAGGAGTTTTACTTGTAGTAGACAATACCTTTATGACTCCTTATTGGCAGAACCCATTGGATTTGGGTGCCGATATTGTCTTCCATAGCGCAACAAAATATTTAGGCGGGCATAGTGACGTAGTAGCTGGTATCGTTGTTACGAAGGAAGCCGAGCTTGGTGAACAGTTGCACTTCCAGCAAAATGCCATTGGGGCGATTTTAGGTCCTCAGGATTCATGGTTATTGCTACGTGGAGCTAAGACTCTGGGACTCCGCATGGAGGAGCATGAGAAGAACGCAAATCAATTAGCGAAGTGGCTCCAAGAACAAGCTTCGATCAGCCGTGTGCTTTATCCAGGCCTTGCATCTCACCCAGGCCATGAGCAAATGAAAAAACAAGCACGAGGCTTTGGCGGCATGATTTCTTTTGATGTAGGCAGCGATAAACGTGCAGAAGAAGTATTATCTAAATTAAAGTACTTCACTCTTGCTGAATCCTTAGGAGCAGTTGAAAGCTTAATCGGATTACCTGCTCGTATGACGCATGCCTCGATTCCTGCCGAACGACGTGCAGAGCTAGGGATAACAGATGGATTGCTTCGTATCTCTGTAGGTATTGAGGATGTAGAAGATTTAATGGAAGATCTGGAACAAGCTTTATCGTAAAAAAAATAGTTGTTAGTGATAAAATCAAGAAGCCAACCCAAACAGCGAAAAATGTTGGGTTGGCTTTTTTCGCATATACACTATTCTTACTTTGGCTAGATGCATGGTATCGTATTTGTTCGAGTAAACTCTAAGAGATGCTGCAAAAATATAAGTATGTAAATAATACACTCTGTCGTACATGCTTGTATTAACCTAGAAATGTTATTTTTTGAGAAAGATTTGAATGTTCAATCGACATAGACGGCTGTAAACCAAAAACAATATAATGAAGACAAACAGGGAGGCGGAGGGGTTCAAATGAACGTAGAAATCCTGGTATATGGAACGGAGCAATTATGCGCAAGCTGTGTGAATCTACCTTCAGCTAAAGAAACAGCAGTATGGCTAGAAGCGGCTGCTGGAAGAAAGTTTGTACAGGATCAATTTGTCGTACGCTACTGTGATTTCTTACACCCAACGACAGAAGTGGATAAATTATGGGCAAAAAGAATTGAAGAGGAAGATTTGTGGTATCCACTTGTCGTAATTTCCGGGGAAATTGTCGGAGAAGGAAATCCAAAGCTAAAGCAGGTGTATGAAGCTTTAGAAAAAGCAGGCGTTCAACCGATCGAAAGCGTTTAGGAAATGGAAAAAATAAGGTGTAACCTTTTTGTAAAGACTTCCTCACAGGGAAAACGTTATGATGAAGATGCAATCATAACAGAAAGAGAAGATGATGAATGAAAAACCATAAATGGATAGGGCTTTTAACCCTTGGCCTTTTGCTTGTCACTGGATGTAGTGATCGGGCGTTAACCAATCCCGCGTTGCTATCGAATGCTAGTGCAGAGAATACAACTTTAGAGATGTCGAACCAAATGCCAAATGAACCTGCAAAGCCAGAGCAGCCTGATAAACCGCAATCCATAAGCAATCCCTCACCTATTGTGAAACAAGAAGGAATCGAAAAACAATGGGAAAAAGATATAATGCCAATTGATCCTAGTAAAGTAATTGGAATGACAATACAGCAATTATTTGCAGAAAAAGGTGAAGGGAAAAAGGATTATGGTTATAATGCGGATGGAAAATTCCTATCGGCTATTGAATACAAGGAAACGTGGTTTCAATGGAAAGAGCCAGCGAGAGCTCAATATATTATCAATAATAACAAAGTAATGCAAATTACCTTAACCTATGAGAAAAGTACAAAGGTGCATGATCTAATTAAACAGATATCAAGTCTTCTTGGCGAGGGAGAACAACGTAAAGAAATAGGCGCACCTTCCTCGTACTCTGCTCATTGGAAAACAGAAACGGCAACATTTGACCTACAGTATTTTGACACTTATACGGAGATTTACATCTTTCCCACCCGGTAAAGAATTGATCAATGAATGAGCAACAGTAAACCTACCTTTCCCGTCTACTTTTGGGAACAAGGTAGGTTTTTTTGTATTCACGGAGCTTTTGTCAGTAGACAAAATCGTGTTATGTTTCAATTCACTTCAGTGTCGGCCTATTCATAATCTGGAGATAGCAAGGATAAAAAAGGTGGATGAGAATGGCTAATAAAAAACTGATTGGAATTTTAACAAGCAGAGAAGGAACGACGTTTAAGGAACCCAAATACTTTCGGAATTTGATCCATCAGGGGAAAAAGCTAGGCGCATCAGTATTTCTATTTTCCCATCGTGATGTATTGGTCAAAAAACAACGAGTCAGGGGATATGTACCGGATAAACATGGCGGCTGGAGAAGTAAGTGGTTTAGATGGCCAGACGCGGTCATAGATCGTTGCCGAACTAGGCAACCCGGATACTTATCCTTTCGCCGTAAACAGCATTTTTTATATGCAAACAGCATTTTCTCTAACAAATGGAATATAACAAAATATCTATGGACAAATAAAACCATGAGAAAATGGATGCCGCAAACCGAAATGTATTCAAAAGAGGCCTTACAGGAATATGTAGAGAATTTTGCGATTGTTTATGTAAAACCGGGTAACGGTACAGGTGGCCGCAGTGTTCTTAAAATTTCTAAAGGAAACGGTGGTTTTTTACTAGTTGGCAGGAATCGGAATTTGCAACGTAAAACATGGCAGGTAACATCTAGAGATGCTTTGGTCGAGCGGGTCAATCTATGGGTGGATCAGGAACGAATTCGTAACGGTCATTTTATGGTTCAACAAGGTCTAGATTTAGAATTACTGCCCAACAGGCCAAGTGATACGCGCTTATTAATTCAGAAAAATCAACAGGGACAGTGGAGTGTTACGGGTTTAGGAGTAAGGGTTGGACTGTTGAACAGTGCTACCTCTAATCTGCATAACGGTGGTAAGGCCACTGACTTTACCAGCTTCATGAACAACAGATTTGGTGAAGATAAAGGTAAAAAAATCTTACAGGAATGTCATGAATTAGCTTATTACACAGTCCAGAAATTAGAGGAAAAGTATGGTCGAATGTTAGAATTTGGTTTGGATATCGGGATAGATACGGCAGGGCAAATTTGGCTAATAGAGGTAAATCCAAAACCGGGCCGCGATATCTTTTTAGGAATGGGAAAAGCTAAGCTGTATAAAAAGGCAGTTCGTAATCCCTTAGCCTATGCCATGTGGCTTGCTGACAAGGAAAAAATTCTGAGAAATGATAAGTAAAAAATTACGTTACCGGAAGCAAAACGAACGAAGAAGCCAGAATGCAAAATGAACGGGATAACTGCTCAAAAGTCATTTAGCTACAGGAGTCTACTTATTGTGAGAACAGTAGGTGGCATCTGTAGCTTTGTTTACGTTGTAAAGATGACAGAGATAACAAAAATCTTGCCTTTGCTAGATAAGTGGGCATAAGGGTAAAATATTTTTGAAAAGAACATTATAATAGAATATATACGTAATAAAGAATATATCATTTACTTATAAATATATAGGAAGAAAAACCCGTTTTTTTGGGACACAAGGCAGGAATTAATATGAAAAAAGTCGAATATCAAAGTGCTATTGATGCGATCTTTACTAGCCTTCAGCATGTATAAAGCAAGTCTACTCTAGATCAAACAGATAGTTTGAATGGTAATGAGGAGTATTTGAGTGGATAGAATAACATCCACATTCATAGGAAAAGGTGTAAGGGTAGGAGGTAGCTCATGTCTGACAGAGATTATGATTCCCCGCAACAATTGAGGAACTACGAGCGTCTTCACACCATTGGAGAGCAGGAGAGTCAAATTGCTAATTTACAAAGAAGTATAGCTCAAATGGAAAATAAGCTACTAGAACTAACACAGCAGCATAGAAGAATCTTTGAAACACTACAAACTCAAATTTTTGCAGGTAAACGACAAGAGGACGGCTCTTTTGTTCTCACCTTTTCGGAAGGTAAGGTTGCAGAGGATTTAGGAGTTACAACAAAGGATGTAGAGGGGAAAACTGTTATTGAAATTTTCCGTACTGATATAGCTCCCTTTGCTCAGCAAAAATTTGAAGAAGCATTCTCTGGATGCTGTGTATGGTTTGAGTTTGAGCAGAATGAACGCTTTTATATTACGCAAATCTCCCCCCTTTTGGAAGGCGATAAAGTAACCGAGATTGTCGGTACAGTGTTAGATATTACGCAGTCAAAGCGTGTGGAGCAGAAAAAGAAACTGTATGCACAAAAATGTAAAACTAGTTTATCGATTCTGCCTCACGTCCTGTTTTCCTTTGAAAAACGAGAAGATAACCAAATTACCGTTACATTATTTGAGGGAGCACTTACTAAGCGTTTTGGAGTGGGCATAAAAGAGGGGTCCCTTGAAGATGTAATGCTACCGAACATGGTAAAAATAATAAAAAGTCATGTAGAGCGTGCCTTTTTGCAAGAAACAGTTGATTTTCAGATTTCACTTGATAACAGGCTGTATTATGGACATCTAAAACCCGTAATCATTCAGAATTGTGATACAAATAATCGAAAAGTAACAGAAATTGTTGGTTTTTTAACCGATGTGACTGAGCAAAAGCAAGTTGAAGAAATGCTACACGTAGTGACTCAGGGGATTACAAATAAGATGGGGGAAGAGTTTTTTCACTATCTAAGTCGCTCATTGATAGATGTTTTGGAAGTGGATTACGCATTTATTGCAGCATTACATAAGGGTAAACCAGGTCGTGCAGTTACGATATCCATAAGTGATAAGCAAGCTTATTTAGAGAACATCGAGTACGATATTGCTCATTCTCCTACTGAAGAGGTGATCAAATCTGGGGAAATCTGTGTGGTAGAAGGTGTACAGCAGATATATCCGCTCGATCAATCGCTTCGTTTCTTTAAAGCGGAAGCCCTAATGGGACAGCTTTTATATGATTCTAATGGCAGTCCAATGGGGATTCTTGCTGTTATGAGCCGCAAGCCAATCACCAATCCAGGATTAATTGATTCCATGTTACATTTATTTACGTCCAGAGCCACTGCTGAGCTAGAACGCAAATTGGCAGAAGAGCAGCTCATTAAAAATAATGCTATTTTGCGAGCGACACACGAATCGATGATGGACGGTATGCTGATTGTTAATGAATGGAATCAAATTGTACATTACAATCGAAAATGTAGGGAAATGTGGAAGATACCTGAACATGTGGAGCAACAAAATAATGCCAATCATTGGCTTATGTACATGTTGTCGCAAATTAAGAATAATCATCAGGCAACAGCCCTTTTTGATCTTGCTCAAGTGAACAGGCTACAACCTGACACAGTGGAGATAAGCTTTTATGATGGACGAGTATACGAGGTCTACTCAGGACCGATTGATTCATCTCAACAGCATGATTACGGGAGAATTTGGATATTCAAGGATTTAACAGATCGGAAAAAACACGAAGAGATGATGAGCCAAAAGCTTTTTTACGACTCGCTGACAGGGTTGCCAAATCGGGTATTGTTTGATGATCGTCTACTCCTAGCTATTTCTCAGGCAAAGCGCACGGAGAGTATGCTAGCTGTGGTCATTTTAGATTTGGATTGCTTTAAGGTATTTAATGATACATTGGGGCATGCGGCAGGAGATCGTCTACTGCAATTAGTCGCCGCACGTTTGGCTGATCATATGCGTGAGGGGGATACCCTTTGCCGCTTGGTAGGAGACGAGTTCCAATTCATTTTCCCGGAAATATCTAGCCTTCAGGATGTCGCTCAACTCTCACAAGAGCTACTAGATAAGATTGCGCTTCCTTTTGAGATGGAGGGTCAAAGTTTAACAATGACTTGCAGCATTGGCATTAGCTTGTACCCAAATGACGGAACCACACAGCTAGAATTGGTGAAAAATGCCAAGGCAGCTTTATACCGATCAAAAGAAAAGGGCGGAAATATTTATCAATTATATACGCCTGCTATGACGCAAAGTGCTTTTCAGAAGCTGACTCTCATGCAGGATTTACGTTATGCAATCGATCGTAATGAGCTTTTTTTACAATACCAGCCCCGTTTTGATTTAAGCTCAGGAGAGTTAATTGGGATGGAGGCATTAGTGCGATGGCAGCATCCTAAGCTAGGATTGATCTCACCAGGTGATTTTATTCCATTAGCCGAAGAGATGGGATTCATCGTCACGTTGGATGAATATGTTCTCAAAGCAGCATGTATTCAGAATAAAAAATGGCAGCAAGCTGGATTAAAGCCAGTACGCGTAGCTGTTAATATTTCTCCTGTTGAGTTTCAACAGCGTAACCTCGTTGCAACCATTGCCAAAGTTTTGCAAGAAACCAATCTTGCTCCGGAATATTTAGAGGTGGAGATTACAGAGGGTGTCACTATGCATAAGGTAGAGACGGCTATTACTACCTTGCATGAGCTCAAGGAATTAGGCATTCATTTATCTATTGATGATTTTGGGACGGGGTATTCCTCCCTTAGCTATCTGAAGAAATTTCCCGTGGATACTCTTAAAATAGATCGTTCCTTTATTCGTGACATTACAGTTGATCCTGATGATGCAGAGATTGTTTCCTATATTATTGCCTTAGCTAGGAGTTTAAAGCTGAATGTAATTGCGGAAGGAGTAGAGACAGAAGAACAGAAGAGCTTCTTAACGGAAAAGCAATGCTATGAGATGCAGGGGTTTTATTTTAGTCCTCCGCTTCATACAAATGAATTTGCTAATTTATTGGAGAATGTAAGCAAATAACAAGGCATCATAATAGACAAAAAACCCGGTATATAATCCGGGTTTTCTTTTTTCACTTCCTCAAGATGCAATTTGCCGATTTAATATAATGTAATAGTATAAATATTTTGATATTATAATATGGAGTTATAGCTGAGCAGAGAAACAAACAACCGCTCCTTTAAAAAGTCAGAACGGTCGTTGTATCAAAATTCATTCAATTAAGTTAACCTAAATGGTTTTTATACATCCAAAGGACACCGCTTTTCATTACACGCGGCATTTGACCTACAAGCGACATTTTGCCCATTACGCCAAAACCTTCTTTTTTGCCAAGAGAGCCTAGTGTCCCTTTAAGCTTAATAGCAGGCATTACGCTAGGATAACCCTCGCCCTTCATCTCACTTTTTAATACCATGGCGATTTGTTCTCCTTGCATCTCAGCAAGCTGGGCGCTTGGGGCATAAGGTAAGCTGGCACTGTCACCCACGACGTACACATTGGTATAATCAGGTATCTGGTGATAAGGATTGAGGATTGCTCGTCCGCTATTATCATGCTCAATAGGCAGATTACGTACAATGCGGTTGGCTTGAATACCTGCTGTCCAGACGATGACATTGCTTTCTATAGGTTGATTGTTGTTATAAACCACACCATCCTCAACACAGGTTACATTAGCCATATTAATAAGTTCAACGTCATTTTTAATAAACCATTCAGAAGCATAATCCTGCAATTTTTTCGGAAAAGGGCTTAAAATGCTTGGCCCACGATCCAATAAACGAATGGTCAGATCTGGACGGCTCTCGCGTAATTCAGCAGCTATTTCTACACCGCTTAAACCACCGCCGACAACAGTAACTGAACCATAGGGGTTAATATTATTGATCGCTGCATAAGCGCGACGAGTAGAGCCCAATGTTTGAATAGAGTGTGTGTATAGATCGGCTCCCGGAATATTATGATAACGATCCTCACAGCCCAATCCAAGAATGAGCCAATCGTATTCTAATTTTTCTTCATTTTCAAAATGGATCAAGCGCTCAGTTAGGTTGATGTCAATAACTTCTCCGTGTTTAATCTGTAAGCGTGGGTCGCTTGGAAAGGGCACGCGCACTTTACTTTCTGGTTCTGTTCCGGCTGCTAACGCGTAGTATTCGGTTTTTAAACCGTGAAAAGGCATACGATCTACTAGCGTCACCGAAACATCTGCCGGCAAGTCTGGGGTAAGTATGTGTTCGATGATGCGTAGGCCCCCATAGCCACCACCTAAGATAACTAGTCGTCTCATAGGAAGTCTTATCCTTTCTATGCCATATTTAAAACGGTTCCATTTTAAACAATGGAAGTGCAACAGAAACTTTTAAACGCATAAGGAAAATGATATAATTTGAAGTCGTCCCCAATCATTATAACTCTACCGTCTGTTTAGGTCGAGTTCCAATATTCACATAACTGCAATAATTTTTGAATAGGAGGGGCCCATGAAAGCTTTAGTGGAATTTTGTTCAAGCAATGTCATTTCTTATACCAAAACAGTCATGGATGCACTAGAAAATGATCCTGACTTGGATGTGGATGTAGTGGAATATGGCTGTTTAGGACACTGTGGCGAATGCTACATGCAACCATTTGCGCTAGTTAATGGAGATTTCATCACAGCGGAAACGACGGATTCGCTTTTGACATTAATTAAAGAAAAAATACAGGAATTTGTTCAGGAATGGCAATAATCGGCCGAGGGATGTTCATTAAAAAGAAGAACGCTTGTTGAAAAGTCCACTTCAGTGGTCATCTTCAATCAAGCGTTCTTTGTTATTAGTACTCTTTAATCACGTTATAGTGCGTGTCGCGTTCTACAGCAATTTTACCTGCACCTTTAATTAACCAGATCAGGTCTTCCTTGGTGATCCCTTGGTCAGATAAAGCACCAGCAGCATGACTGATACGTTCTTCTACTAGGGTACCGTGGGCGTCTGATGCACCAGCACGTAAAGCTAGCTGGGTTAATTGTGTACCGATATTAATAAAGTAGGCTTTAATATGATCTACATTATCGACCATGAGGCGGCTAATCGCAATTGTCTTGATGTCGTCCATCGCAGAAGTACGGCGTCTAATACCTGCTGTAGCTTTCATTGGTTGGACAGCTAAAGGAATGAAGACCTGGAATCCATTTGTCTCGTCCTGTAATTCACGGATACGCGACATATGAATTAAACGCTCTTCTTTCGTTTCGATGGAGCCGTATAGCATTGTACATGGGGTCAGCATACCCAGTCCGTGAGCTGTACGGTGTGCAAGCAACCAATCGTCTGTGCTTGCTTTTTCGGGACTCATTTTAAGACGGTATCGTTCCGTTAAAATTTCGGCACCGCCACCTGTCAAACTCTCAAGACCTGCATTCATCAATTCTTTTAGCACTTCTTCCATGCTGATGCCAGCTATACGGCTAAAAAATTCGATTTCTGCTCCGGTGTAAGCTTTGAGTGCTACATCTGGATAAGCCTTCTTTAAGGTGCGAAGGGTGTCGACATAGTAGTCAAAAGGAACATGATTGTTATGACCGCCAACGATGTGGAACTCACGAATGCCATCGTTAAAACGCGTTCCTACATAGTGAAGCAATTCTTCTGAACTCATCGTGTAAGCGCCCTCTTGATCCTGATCGCGGCGGAAACCACAAAAGCGGCATTTAGCTTCACATACATTGGTCGGATTAATATACATATTTTGAACAAAGTAAACTCTATTTCCATTTATACGCTCGTTCACTAAATTAGCTAGTTGAGCAATACTAAACACATCGTCTGATTCATAAAGGGCTAGCCCATCTTCTATGGTAAGACGCTCGCGATGTAAGACTTTTTCAGCAATCGATGCCAGCGTTTTATCTTGCGAAGCTATTGTAAGCAAGGACATATTTTCAACTCCTGAATAGTTATATAATACACAATCCAATGATCGTTCCATCAATTAAAGTATCTCTATTATAAGCTTCTTTGATAAATGCAACAACCTTCTAAGTTTTTACTGTGACAAGTTAAAAACTTGACAACAACACACAAAATTGTACAAAATATACAGAACAAATAGTGACTTTTGTTTGCAGAGGGTTTTATTCTAAAGTAAAATGTGAGATATAGCTACATGAGGGGGGAGAGAAAATGCGGGAACAATTACTCGAGAAAATGGAACTCCTTCGCCAACAGATGGTAGAAATTGGGACCCAATATGGGTTACATCACCCAGAGGTATTACGTTGTAGCCGGGAAATTGATTTGTTACACAATCAGCTTTTACAAATGGAAAAAGAAGTAACCTTCTGCAATGATAAGCCTTTCCACCTTCATATATTTGAGAATCGAACCCATTTCGCTTGAGGTTTGCTCTATATACTTTATGGACGGCGTCTTACAGGCGTTGTCTTTTTATTTCACTTTGTTTTCGAAAATTCTTACTTAGAGAAGTGCATCGTTACCTTGTTGCACTATATAATTCTTTGTATACTTAAGGGAAGCTGTTTTATAATAAAAAAACAGGATTTTATAATTGTTGATCGAGGAGGGGAATAGAATGATCAACTTCACACCTCAAGCAAGTGCTAAAATTCGTGAATTGCTGGAAGCGGAGAATAATCCCAATATCCTTTTGCGCGTTGGCGTAAGAGAAGGTGGATGCAGCGGCTTCTCGTATGGCATGGGAACGGATGAATCAACGAGCGAGAGCGATCAGATTTTTACGTATGAGGGTTTTAAAGTAGCGGTTGATGCCGAGAGCTATAAATATATTGAAGGACTCGTAATTGATTATAAGGAATCCATGATGGGCGGCGGATTTACGATGGAGAATCCGAATGCCGTTGCTTCTTGTGGATGTGGTGCTTCATTCCGTACGCGTGATTACGAGGGAAAAGCTGAAAAATGCGAGTAAGTGCTTTGTACTAACAAGCGAGCTCCGCAATCAGAGAGAAGGCCTTCTTGCCTTGTGTAGGGGAATTCATACATGAGCAAGAGGCTTCTCTTTATTTTTTTACTACACGAGAGAATGGAATCAAGAAGCTGTTACTTGAGTGAGAGAGGGAGGAGAATACGTGGAAAGGATAGCCGTAATCTCTGATATTCATGGAAACATACCAGCATTGGAAGCTGTGCTAAACGACATAGAGAAGCGCGGAATTAAAGAGATTTATTGCTTAGGAGATTTGGCTGGAAAAGGACCTGAACCAGAAAAAGCGGTCGACATGATAAGAGAAAAGTGTTCCGTTACAGTGCGTGGTAACTGGGATGACTTCATCGGAAATCCTACAGAGGATGAGGCGTTTGTCTGGCAACAACAACGCTTAGGAGAAGAGCGGATTCGTTATCTGAATACCCTGCCTTTTTCATATGATTTTTGGATGAGTGGCAGATTGATTCGATTGTTTCACGCTTCTGCAGATAGTGTCTTCCATCGTGTTCGCTTCACTGCCCCGTTGGAGGAGCGTCTGGCTATGTTCGATAACACGGAAGCAACGGGAAAAGGAGAACATACACCTGATGTAGTCATCTATGGAGATGTGCATCATGCATTTATTCAAGGATTAAAAGCAAAATCGTTATGTAATACGGGAAGTGTTGGAAATCCATTGGATATGACACAGCCTTCTTATATGGTATTGGAGGGCGAACTACATAAGCGACAACCAAGTAGTTTCTCAATGTCAATTGTACGTGTTCCGTATGATGTAGAATTCGCTATTCAAGTAGCGATTGATGAGGGGCTTCCAGCAGATGAACTAGCGGCTTACAAAAAAGAATTGCGCACGGCACGTTACAGAGGATTACCAGATGAATAACAAAAGGACCCGGGAGAGGATGTCTCTTTGGGTCCTTTTAAGCTATAGCTATCTATTGTCCGCGATGACAAATCATCGACGCCGCTTAATGCTGCCAAATCCCTTTTTAACCTTTGGTGGAGAATTGGTGCGTGGGCGGTCAAACATGGAGGAGTCCTTTTTGGAGGACGAAGAGCTGCCAAACCATGAACTGCCTCCGCTGTCGCTTTGAGAATCTCGGATGATTTTACCCTTAGATTTCGTTGTGTCAGCATCAGATTTCTTAAAAATACTACCGTCAGAGGAAGACGATTTTCCACTATTATCAGAGGAACGGCGCAGAATTGAGCCCTTGCCTTCTGTAGTAATAGGTGCAAATGTCTTTTTGTCCTCTTTTGTGGGGGTTTGGTAATCGGACCCTGATTTATAGATATCTCGACTAGAATAGCCACGATAGTTACCTTGACCCTTGGATTTCATCGAATCAAACAGATCACCTAAAACAGAGGCAAAGAAGTAACCTTCTAGGAAAGACATATTATAATTTTTTTGAACGAATTCCTTACTATCTACTTCAATGATGGTATCGCTCGGATTAGCTTCATCCTTTTGCAGATGATACCATTCATCGGAATAGATAAGAAACATGTGGTCTAAATCTTCCTTGGAAATTTCCTTGGGCTGTCGCTTTTCAGCCAGCTCCTTGGCAACCTCAGGAACCGTTTTGTCTGTCGCGCGATAAATGCGCGATGATTCGGCCCCGTTTTTCGTAATCTTCTCTAGTGGATAAGATGATCCAACCGACTGATCGGCGCAACCAGTTAAGAGTCCGGCGACCAGAGAGAGGACGAGGGTTGTCTTTAAGAATTTTGACAATGCTTGCCACATGAGGCCTCCCTCCTACACTCCCCGGAGTACTTTTACATCAGCGGGGATGATAAATTCTCCTTCATACAACATAAAGCGTCCGTCTTGCCATTCAATGCGCAATAGCTTGCGGTTATCGGATTGGAATTCCCAGACATATTGTTCACCATCCGAAGAAAATGGTGTTTTTCCTTGTGCCGTCATTCTTCCATCGAATTGCTCTTCCAAATGATACTCAATGTCATCTAACTCGATAATAGTAGGAACCTCATCAGGAGAGTCAAGTCGACCGTCAATTGGGGTATACAATTCATAGCTGGTTTTCTCGCGTTCTTCAATTTTTAAATAACGCAGGGTGTTACCATCCTGTAAGGTTAGCATAATGGCGTTTCGTTTCGGATTACGAGTGCGCCCTACAACTTGGTAGGTAACGAACGAGACTTCCACAATATCGCCTGATCCTACAGTCAGGATACTTTTTTCAACAAGGGGAGGCTCAGGCTTTTTTAGGATATTTTTAACACGTTGAAAAAAACTCATATGCATTTCCTCCTACAGCAGGCAAGCGGTAATAATAAAGGCGCCGGTAACATGAAGAGAGCCAGAAAAGAGCGCATGGGCTACTTTTCCTTCCTGTGTTCCTTTATTCAAGTCAAGACCTGCTATCTGGTATACGCTAAATTGAATGATTTTTTCGAGAACAAATAATAACACGAAAGATACGACTGAAACGAGTAGTCCCTGAATTAAATCGTTAGATAAAGATAATGATTGCGATAATATATAGCCCTGAGCAAGCAGTTTCATAATAAAGCGAGTGGAGACGGCTACATTTCCTCGCTTAATCTCTTCCATGTCCTTATACTTGGTGAATAGAGTGTCGATCCACATCAAGAGGCATAGCAAGAGAGCGCCTGAGGCAGTCCAGACGATCATTCGTAAAATATTCAAATCTCCAAGCATACGAAACCTCCTTTATCATTTTGACGCATGATGCGTGTAATATCCAGTGAAAAAACGTGGAATAAGTAACAGAAAGAAGAAAGGGGGGCCGCATAAAGCGGTTTACCCCTGATATTTTTTTAGTAGCGCAGCTAGTTCATCCTCTACTACTTTATCTTTATGCAATTGGGCAATTTCATCATCTAGCGAGGTTTGTTTTTTGTAAATTTCACCGCTTGCCTCTGCTTCAGCTTCTAGTTGAAGGGCACGATCTTCCATACGCTTAAGGCCAGCCATCGCTGTATCACTGTTAAATCCAGCCATGCTTTTGTTGATATTTTTTTGCGCATTTGCTGCATTCACGCGAGCCACTAGTGTTTCACGTTTATTTTTCAATTCCACCACTTGCTTACGCATTTCTTCTAGCTTCAAGCGCAGGTTGTCGGCGGCTTCTTTATTTTTTGCATAGCTCGCTTTGTATTCTTCCATTTTTGCAGTAGCTGATTTTTTCTCTTCTAATGCACGACGAGCAAGATCAATGTTTTGAGCTTGAGCGGCAATGTGTGCTTGCTCCTCACGCTTTTGAACCAATGCTTCTTGTTCCTCATACAGCAGCTTGAATTTTTTTTCAAGAGCGATTTGAGCAGCTACAGCTTTCTCAGCATCCTCTAAATCCTGCTGCATATCACGTAGATATTGGTCAGTCATTTTAATTGGATCTTCTGCTTTTTCAATTAGAGCATACAAGTTAGACATGGTTAAATCACGTAGACGTTTAAAGAATGACACAAAGCATTCCTCCTTGTTAGTAGCAAACATATTAGTTAGGCCCATAGGCCCTAGCATTTTAGCGCTTATACTCTGTATTACGTCTGTAGTCGAGAGAAGTTTCATTTAGGAAACAAGAAATTATTTCTCATTTGCTCAAAGCCTGATGAGACGTTTACAAAAAGCCCCTTACACGCTGTTCCTTTCTTATTTTACTCGAAATGGAAGGTAAAAAAGAAGTGCAGAACATAAAAAAAGGCACAAACTCAATATGAGTGTGCCTACTCTAAGTGAATGGAAGCTAAGCTTTGCTCCTGCACGGGTACTATTTTCGAGCATCCACACTCTGTACAGCTACATATATGTAAACAGAGCTGAGGAATTAAATCAGCATAGCCGTTTGATCTCTTACTACCGTCAATGGAGACATACGGACTGTAATCGCCTTGATAATCGGAGAGTTTTCCTTTGTCTTGAAAATAGCTACGGCAATTGGGACAGCGTTCTAATAATTCCCGAAATCCATTGCAAATGGGGCATATGGAGCTATTCATATCGCACCTCCTAGAAATAGAGTGTGCGAGCTGAAGAAACGTTATGCAAAAAACCCCCTTCTTAATGAAAAGGGAAGGGGGTTGAAAAGAAGTTTGTGAATTGACAATGTTCTGTCTATATCGGTAAGCGGTTTTTGAAGCTGTTTTATAAATTCATGCTGGAGGAGTGGCCTGGTTGTAGCTTGGCATTTGGATTGATATAGGCAATCGCATTGTTAACAGCCGTAGGAGCCTCACCAAACCCAACTGCAATCAGCTTAACTTTGCCTGGATAGGTAGCAATATCGCCTGCCGCATAAATGCCTGGAACACTAGTCTCCATTTTTGAGTTAACAACAATGGAATTTTTCTCTAGCTGAATTCCCCAATTTTTAATAGGTCCTAGGGATGAAATGAAGCCGAAGTTCACAATGACATCATCTACTTCGATTTCAGTTAACTCTTTGCTGATGTTATGCTCAATCGTAAGGCTCGTGATTCTGCCTTGGTCTGATTTAATGGAGGATAGTTCATAAGGAGTGAGTACATTCACCCGAGAAGCCATCATTTTCTCTACACTATGCTCATGTGCGCGGAATTTATCGCGACGATGAACGATATGTACTTCTTTCGCAATCGGCTCCAGCATCATTGCCCAGTCAACAGCGGAATCTCCACCACCAAATAGAACAACACGTTTATCTTTAAAGGTGTTTAAATCAGTAACAAAATAATGCAGATTTGTTTTTTCAAAGCTCATGGAGTCGGGATGCTCCAGACGACGAGGTTCAAACGCACCGACTCCAGCCGTAATAATAACAGCTTTTGAGTAATGCATCCCTTTGTCTGTAGTAATTTGTAAGCTTCCATCTGCTTGCTTTGCTACATCTTCAACCTTTTCCTCTAAGCAAATGGTAGGGGTAAAATGAGAGATTTGTTGCTTTAGGCCATCTACCAATTCTTGCGCCCGCACTTTTGGAAATCCTGCTACATCATAAATATACTTTTCGGGGTATAACGCACTTAATTGTCCGCCTAATTGTGGCATGCTTTCGATGATTTTCACGCTCGCTTGACGCATACCGCCGTAAAAAGCCGTAAACAAACCAGCGGGACCTCCACCAATAATTGTTAGATCGTATACCTGCTCATCTCTTTTTAATGAACTCAAAGTCCCATACACCTCCATATTCACTATAAAAATGCTAAGCCACTTTCTATTATATACAGCCGAACACCTGAAAAAAAAGAGAAAGTATGAATCAACAACAATTTAGAGTCAAATTCGGCAATTTTGTGTCAAAAACTACTTGCAAACCATGAAAAATGTCTCTATTATTAGTTTGTGTTGGTGAAATATGTGCAATTTTTCACAGATATTTGATCTTTTTCACTGTGACATGCTTAATTTTCACTGTAATTATTTTAGATAACCACTATTGCAATTATTTTCTATGATGCAGGGAACAGTATAAATACTATCTTTTATCGTGAAAAAAAACACATGATGTAAGATGATTTTTTAAAATTTGTAACGAGAGATGGAAGGAGTTTATCCATGAGCACACCAAAGATTCTAATCCTGGGCGCAGGTTATGGCGGGGTTACCACCGCTTGTGAATTGCAAAAAAAATTAAATCATAATGAAGCAGAAGTGACTCTAGTCAGCAAGCATGATTATCACTATTTAACTACATGGCTTCATGAGCCGGCAGCAGGTACAATGCCAGCTAGTCGAGCTCAAATTTTCTTAAATGAAATCATTGATAAAAATAAAGTAAATGTAATTAAAGGTACCGTTTCTAACATTTCTGGCGAACAACAAAAAGTAACGCTTGAAGACGGAACAGAGCTAGAATACGACTATTTGGTTATTGGTCTTGGTAGCGATCCAGAAACATTTGGTATCGAAGGTCTTAAAGAAAATGCACTTACAATCCGCAGCATCAATGCAGTTCAAAAGATTAAAGAACACATTGAATATATGTTTGCTTCTTATAATAGTGAACCGGAACGTACAGATTATTTGACATTTGTAGTTGGCGGAGCAGGGTTCACTGGAATTGAGTTCTCAGGTGAATTGGTAAACCGCATCCCTGAGCTTTGCCGTGAATATAACATTGATCCATCATTGGTGAAAGTATATAGCATTGAAGCAGCTCCAACCGCATTGCCTGGATTTGATAAGGATCTAGTTGACTATGCAATGAATCTATTGAGTAGCAAAGGTGTAGAATTCAAGATCAATACACCTATCAAACAATGCACGCCAGACGGTGTAATCTTGGCTACAGGAGAAGAAATTAAATCGAAAACTGTTATTTGGACAGGTGGAGTTCGCGGAAATGCTGTAGTTGAACAATCTGGTTTTGAAGTAATGCGCGGACGTGTTAAAGTAGATGAATTCATGCGTGCTCCTGGTTATGAGAATGTATTTGTCGTGGGTGACTGCGCATTGATATTTAATGCTGAAGGTCGTCCATATCCTCCAACAGCTCAAATTTCAATTCAAGAGGGCGAGAACGTAGCTCGCAACCTAAAAGCTTTGGTTCGTGGCGAAAAACTAACAATGGCACCTTTTGTACCGAATTTACAAGGTACTCTTGCTTCACTTGGTAAAGGTGAGGGAATGGGTATCATCTTTAATAAGAAAAAATTATTTGGTTTATCTGCCGCATTGATGAAAAAAGGTAGTGATGTTCGTTACCTTTACAAAATCGGCGGTATTGGAATGGTCATGAAAAAAATTCGTCTCTAGGAGAGTAGCGAATGCGCCATGCTAGTGTACAGGTAAGAGGACTTCTTACACGCGAAGAGTTAGACCGATATAATGCGCTTATGGAAATTGGGGCATATCTGGAGCAACAAGAACGTTATGATTTGTCCTACCACATTCAAAGTGAAGTGGATCGTCTGATAATGCCGGCCATTGAACGCTTAAAAGAAAAAGGTCGAGAGCGTGATCAGGAGAATTTGCGGTACATGATTGACCATGGTTTATTGGATATTCATGAGGAAGAATAACCTTAGCTCGTAATAGAAAAGACGGTAAGCCCTCCTGTCTCTAGGGATTTGTTAGAGATAGGAGGGTTTTTTTGTGCTGTACGGATAGCGTATACTACATGAAAGAAGTAGATAGGAGGATACAATGCGAGAATCTAAGGTATGGCTTGCTGCTGGCGGCATCGTAGTTAAAGGCAATGAAGTTTTGGTTGTAAAGAAAACATATGGTGGATTAAAGGGGAAGTGGTCTTTTCCTGCTGGTTTTGTAGAACCGAATGAAACAGTTGACGAAGCCGCGGTGCGAGAAGTGTTGGAGGAGACAGGTATAGTTGCACGTGTACGTCAGGTTGCAGCCCTGCGCACAGGCGTAATTCGTAAGGAGATTAGCGATAACATGATTGTATTTCTGATGGATTATGTTGAAGGTGATCCACAGCCTCAGGAAGGTGAGATTGAAATCGCTACCTTTATGCCCATTAATGACTTGCTTACAGATCCGCTTGCGACAGAGTATATTCAGATTATCTTGCCTCATATTCCTACGATGTCATCCTATCTCGTGGGAGAATCATATGTACCTGATCCTATATTTGGTTACTCAAGTTATAAAATTTTTACCTAAATGCTGTACAAGATGCCGAGCTTTATTGAAATACGCTCTGAAATAATCAGAAAAAACCTGATGATTCCGCTTACATCAGGTTTTTTGATTCTTTTTCCAAGGAAATAAAGGTGGAAATTACGTAGAAATGCTGTTATTATTTTAAAAACTAAATTATCTGAAAATAAAAGAATGCGAAATGGAGAGAGGAACAATGAGGAAACATACTGAAGAAGCATGTCCATATTGTAACGGTCAGGGCTACTTTCATGTAGCGGTTGGCGGAACAGAAAATTGTCCAAGCTGCAAGGGCAATGGGATGAATAGCGAATTGTATAAGGAACTTCAACCGCTCCAATCATAAGAGCATTAGAGCAAAAAATAGGAGATAGAATGGAAGAGAGTATGAATGGAATTTGAATGGAACATATTTTGAAGTAGCCCACTACATCAGAGGATGCAGGGCTACTTTTTTCGTTTCTATCATTTCTATTTACTCCTCTTCGGGACATAAGAAGCTGGGAGCCTTGATAAGCATTTTCTTTGGAAGTTGTTCAATTGACCGCTAAAGCACTTTTGGATACACTAAAGTCAGAATATAAACCAAATTCGGAGGTATCTCCTGCTATGTTTATGGCATTAAATCCAATAACACTTATCATCTCTATTGTGTTATTTAGTATTTTAGGCTTTGGCATCGGTTTTATTTTAAATATGCTTTTAAGAACGACATGGCTTCCTTTTGCTCTTACGATTGGACTAATTGGTTATGTAGTCATTTCCCTTATTGTAAAAGATACACCCCCATCTATTTGGGATTATGTTGTATTGTATGCTGGAATCGTAGGGACTTTTGCCAGTGGCTGGACGATTCAGACCTTACGTAGAAAAGGATATCGGATGTTTTAATTGGTTAGCACCCCTTGAGTAATCAGGGGGTGTTTTTGTGTCCTAGTAAATAATGTATATCCTCTCTCACTATTGGAAATGACTAGATGATGAGAGGAGGCAAATAGAAGATGAAATGGGTACGTTTTGTGAGTTCACTCACGATTAGTATGGCATTCCTGCTTAATTTTACGTCATACGGTTATTCTTCTACCATCATTGATGCAGGAGGCACCACCAGTTCACTTGGTTTGCACGAGAAAAAAGAAGGCTATAAAATGATTAAAAAAAGATATGTGCTTTCTAGCTCCATGACAGAAACAAATATGGACACCCAAAAAAACGATCAACCGCAGAACAGAAAATTAGGAAACAGAATAAATAAATCAGATGAAACAGCTATTTTAAACCAATATCCTAAGGTACGGGTGGTGGCTACTGGTTATTATGCAGGTGTAGAATCAACTGGAAAAAGCCCGGGACATCCCTCGTATGGCATCACGTATTCAGGTATAAAGGTACATCGCGGGACATACTCCACGATTGCTGCTGATCTGCAAGTTTTCCCGCTTGGGACGGTATTGTACGTTCCCGGCTATGGGTATGGCGTAGTTGCAGATAAGGGTGGAGCGATCCGTGGTAAGAAGCTCGATTTGTATTTCGATACAAAAAATGACGTATACAGCCAGTGGGGTAAGCGTGAAGTAGAGGTCTTTGTTATCCATCGTGGAAAAGGTTTTGTAAACGAGGAAATGATGAAGGCCTTGAATAAAGATGGTGTAGAAGCATTTGCAAGAATTACGAATTAACAAGAAAAAGACCTGAGGCAGTTCATTGTGCCAGGTCTTTTTCTCATGTAATAAAGGTTGTTTCATTGTATTAGGATAGCTATAGCTTTGGTGGAGCAGAAGATGTAGTTATCTGCGAGTCTAATGAAGCGCCTAGAGAAGGATAGAGGATGTTTACTAGTTGTTCCAATCCTTCCAATAATCGCGGAGAGGGGCGACAATATAGTCCTTCTTCTAAAATATGTACGTTATTATTACGGATGGCTGTCATCTGTTGCCACTCTGGACGATCTGTAATCATAGAAGTCTTTATTCTTTTGATTTCAATTCCACACCATACCACCATGACATGATCAGGGTTTCTCTCTGCTACTTGCTCATGGGTGGATTTTACATTATCAGTATTGTAATCAGCAAACACATTTGTGGCTCCTGCTAATTCACTTACATCGGTTAGCCAGTTTGTACGACCAGGTGTATAAATTGGATTGGGCCACCATTCCCAATAAAGTTTGGGGCGCTCGCTTATATTTTGGGTTAGCAAGCGGATTTGCTCGATACGTTTCATAAAATGTGTAGCTACCTGTTCTGCTTTTTCTACCCGATGAATTGATCTACCCACCTCACGAATATTATCTGCGATATCAAAGATGTGAGCAGGATTAAGGATAATATAAGGAAGATTGCGTTTCTTTAACTCTTCGATATTCTTCTCCATACCAGGGACACTGAGTGATGCTATTACCAGATCAGGTTGGAGAGCTTCGACTTTATCCATATCAATGCTCAGGTCTGGACCGACTTTCGGAAGGTGTTGCCATTCCAAAGGCCAATCGGAATGATCATCAAGTGCGATAACGTGTTCACCTGCATCCAAAGCATACAAAATTTCAGTATTACTTGGGCAAATCGAGATAATTCTCACATCTACTTCCTCCCCATGTGAGTATGTTTACCAGAATGGATGTAGGCACAGTGAGACAATAATACCTAACCAGCCACCCATAAACACTTCGATTGGCTGATGACCCAGAAGCTCTTTTAGCTTTTTCGTTTTTTCTGTGCGCGGATGTACTTTGAAGGTTTTCATACCCTCAAGCAAATGGTTAAATTCCTCTACGAGCTTATTTAACACAACAGCTTGCATACCAGCATGGCGACGAACACCAGTTGCATCAAACATCACGATGACGCCGATGATTGCTGAGATAGCAAAGGCATTGCTGGATAAACCCTCTTCAAGGGCTACAGCAGTAGAAAGTGCGGTGACGGCGGCGGAATGGGAACTGGGCATGCCCCCCGTGCTGAACATCAGTGGCCAACTCCATTCGCGGGTCGCCAGATAATTCAGGGGGATTTTGATGAATTGGGCCAACCCAATCGCCAAAAGCGCCGACCACAAAGGGAAATTGTCTAAGATGGTCATGCAGATATTCCGTTCCTTTCGTATAGACTTAATCCTACATGTTATTGTAACAGAAACTGAATATATACTTCCTTAACTTTTTCTTATAGATGATAAAGATTGCGCATCTATCCTGTAAATATTATTTACAACTTCATAACCTCTAACTAGAGGAAGATTCTTGCTCAATAAGGGAGAGGGGCCAATGTGGATATCTCGATATATGATATGATTTAAGGAAAAGGTACGGGAGGGAGCACGATGCAAGAGCGATATCCCGAGCAATATCTTCAATTCCTTAAGAAATTTAATCAACGAGAATTTTACGATTGTCATGATCTGCTGGAGGACATTTGGATGGAGCAAAAAACCAATAAGTTTTTACAGGGTTTGCTCCAAATGGCTGTAGGCTTGTATCATTTGGAATGTGGAAATATAAAAGGGGCACGGTGGATGTTTACAAATGCCCACAAATATCTAAGAGCATATTCACCACAATATTGGGATTTGTCGGTGGATGAGGTGCTTAGCTATTTAGAGAAGTGTCTGCAAGCCTTGCCATCTTCTGAAAAGATTCCGTATGATGAAGTAGAAAAACTGGACTTTCCCTATCAGACATTTCAATTGATTACGGAGGGGAATACAGACGAGGGACAATAGAAATAGAAAATAAAATGGCACGTATATCAAGTCTAAGTGATAAGAAGATATAGGGTGTACATTCAAGAAACGAGGGAACAACATTGATACATATTGAAGCAAAAAATCCTTCTTATTTAGAAAAACGAATAGATTATTTCATCCTGCCCGTATATCGGAATCAGACTCTACATACCCAGGAATGGAGCGAGCTAGATGCAACCTTCCATCAGCAACTGTCACAGATGCTACAAACAGGCGAGATTAGTGATCAGAAGGGCAAAGTAACCATCCTGCATACACTAGGACAATTGACAGCCACTCGACTAGTATTTCTCGGGATGGGAGAAATGGCTGAATTAGATTTTATCTCTGCAAGAGATGCGTTTGCCAAAGCTGTGCAGCAGCTCAAAACGGAAGCATCTGAGAAAAGCCTTGCCATTCTCTTGACAGAACAAACCAATCTAGGCCCAGAGCGCTTGACTCAAGCTGTAGGTGAGGCCTTTTTACTTGGAACCTATGCATATGAGGGCTATCGAGCGATTCCGAAACACAAGCCTTCTTTTCAAACAGTGGAAATTGTAGTCCATGAGGAGCAAGAAGCGAAAGCAGAAACAGGATTACAGCTCGCTCAAGCATTTAGTACAGGAACGAATCTAGCGCGTACGTTAGTGAATGAGCCTGGAAATTATTTGCCTCCACATGAATTAGCAAATAGAGCGATTGAGGTAGCAAAACGTTATGGAATGAGCTATGAGCTTCTGGCAAAAGATAAGCTGGAAGAGCTAAACATGGGCGGTGTCTTATCTGTCGCGCAGGGCAGTGCCGAATTGCCGTATGTGGTTGTCATCAAATACCAAGGGAAAGAGCAGTGGGAAGATGTCATTGGTTTAATTGGAAAAGGGGTAACCTTTGACACAGGTGGTATTTCGATTAAACCGGTAGCTGGAATGGAAGAAATGAAAACAGATATGGGTGGAAGCGCAGCGATGATTGGTGCTATGGAAGCAATCGGTCGCTTGCAACCAGCCGTTAATATCATGATGGTAATTGGCTGCGTGGAAAATATGCCATCTGGAACGGCATATAAGCCTGGCGATGTCATAACAACGATGAGCGGTAAAACTGTGGAGATTATCACCACGGATGCTGAAGGACGTTTGGTATTAGCAGATTGTATCACGTATGCCAAGCAGCAAGGGGTATCCTGCCTAGTGGATTGCGCTACGTTAACAGGTGGAATTGTAGTGGCGCTAGGGCACGTTGCGACAGGTTTGATGACGAATAATCAGCAATTAGCTAATGAAATGCTCCAAGCTGCTCAGTACTGCGGAGAGCGTTTGTGGCAATTACCAACATTCCCAGAGTATCGTGAATTAAATAAAAGCCATGTTGCTGATCTAAAAAATTCGGGTGGAAGATATGGTCATGCAATTATCGCTGGCGTATTTTTACAAGAGTTCGCTGAAGAGACTCCATGGGTGCATGTAGATATTGCTGGGACTGCTTCTCAGAGTAAAACGACTCCGTTAGGCCCAATAGGTGCTACGGGTGCAATGGTTCGCTCTATTGCTCAATTTTTGTTACAACGCGCCAATTAAGGTGTTCATAATATAAACGAGGTGAAAAAAGATGGCATTTACAAATCCAACCAATGACGAGCGCAGAACAATTTTAGAAGAGGCAAAAACGATTGCAGTAGTAGGCTGCTCTAATCGGCCAGATCGCACGAGCTATATGATTGCCGAGGCTTTACAGCATGCAGGATATCACGTAATCCCCGTTAACCCGATTATTGCAGGGGAAACGGTATTGGGTGAGAAAGTGATTGCGTCCCTTGCTGATATTAAAACTCCGGTTGACATTGTAAATGTGTTCCGTCGCAGTGAAGATACTCTGCCTGTTGCAGAAGATACCATCAAGATGGCTCATAAGCCTAAGGTCTTTTGGCTACAGCAAGGAATTTATAACGAAGAAGCAGCTCAGCTAGTAGAAGAGCAAGGGATAACAGCGGTTATGGACCATTGCATCAAGGTAGACCATGCCATTTTGGTACGCAAATAAAGGAGCGATGAGATGTGTTTTATGGATTAAGCCGCGGATCAAAAGATGATCGCGTTCCACCTAATCAAAAGGTAACGACAGGCTTTCCTGTGCTTCATTATGGTAATGTGCCAGAGTACAAAGACTTGAGTCAGTGGGATTTTCGAATTTTTGGAGCAGTAGAGGAGGAGAAGACGCTAAGTTTCTCTGAGTTTAAAGGGCTGTCAGTCGGAGAAGTACGCAATGACATCCACTGCGTGACAGGCTGGTCCAAGCTAGATAATGTCTGGGAGGGTGTTCCGGTAGAGGAAGTAGTGAAGTTGGTTACCATTAAGCCAGAAGCCAAATATGTGATGCTCCATGCAGAAGAAGGCTGGACAACCAATATGCCATTGGAGGATTTTATGGCAAAAGGGAACTTATTTGCGTTTAAGCATAATGGTGAGGATTTGACACCTGACCACGGATATCCGCTTCGATTTGTTATCCCGCATCTTTACTTTTGGAAAAGCGCAAAATGGGTTCGTGGGATTGAGTTTTTGGATAAGGATAAGCCAGGGTTTTGGGAGAAGAATGGCTATCATATGTACGGAGATCCGTGGCTACAACAAAGATATGAATGGGATTAATTAGGATAAAAAAGAGGCGGAAAACCGCCTCTTTAATTTACTTTAAATGATGTTATTTTTATTGGAGTCCGCCGTCCAGGCTCACCTAAGGCTTCACCTATTAGAAGTTTTAACTGAATCATGGCAGATTTTATGGATGTTTGTATACGGTGGGCTAATCATAATAAAGGTCGATAACCTTTGGGAGCTTGACGATCGGGTAAGGATTAAGTGGGCAGGAATCGCAGAATAAATAACTATAAAACCCTCCATTAATCGTGAGGTTTTTCATTCTTTTTCTTGGACAACCAACTCTGCAACCATTTTGCTTATTTTTATGAAATCTTGCAACCAAACATTGGTGATTTAAAAAATAGATTTTAAAAAAACATGAGAAACCCCCTCCACATATGTGGAGGGCTATTTTTGATATAAATGGATCATTCTTTATCTTTTGAGACGAAGCACAAGATACTAATAAATACAGATAAACCAATTAATATGAAAATAAAATCAGGGAGGCCTCCACGTGAAAAATTACCTGAAGCAGCTTCTTTTATTGAGTTCGCTATCTCATGTAAAGAATATACAATAGCTACTGTTAAAGACGAAAGTCCTAAAAGTAAAAATCCTACTAATTTATTCAATAAAACACACCCTTTTTCATTTACATTTATTAGAAATAATGGTAACTATTAATGAAGATTATAAAACATTTAACAAGGAGATGAAAGGATGAAAAAGAATAGGCTTAGCGCATTGATAATGTCTTTACTGTTAGTAGGGGTGGTTTCTGTACCAAATGGAATTTCATTAGCTGCTGAAAAACCTTTAAACGTACAAATTGCAAATGATGAAAAAGAGTTCCTAAGAATGCTTAAACATAGTAACAGTAATAAGTTGAGTCAAGAGAGCACTAGAGCCACAGCTACTGTTGCTAACGCTGAAAAAGTATCCGTTGATATAATGGATGAAAAGTCGAAATTTTCTTTGAAAGAAGATGAGCCGGGCAATCTTAAGTATTTTGGTGTAATTAACGTCGATGGGGATAAGTCGCCGGTATATATTAAATCCAAGGATGATATTTCTGACGATAACCTTATGGAGATAATGGAATCTGCGCTAAAAAAATTCGAAGAAAAATCAGAGAAGGATGTTGAATACAACACCTTAAGTACGACACCGAGTTACAAGTTAAGAGATAGAGCTTTAGGGATAACCGTTTCAAATAGCAAACTGGGAAAATTTTGGTATACGGAGTACAGGGCATATTACGGAGGCTCTACAAGTAAGATACATCAATATTACCTAAGAGCTGATCATGAGCATATGCTTAAAGGTACTTGGGATCCTAGACTTTATAAATTTAAAAGCACTTGGAATCCGGCAAGAAAATCAGACAATATAGAAATTTTGAATCCGAAGCCGCAAACCTCAGACAATAAAACCAGTATAGATATTGGAATACCTGGGGGAGTTTCATGGGAAGTAGACACAGGCGGCAGTATAGATATTGAAACTAATTTTAGCCCTTCTAAAAATACTGTTACTTGGGACGTAGTTAACGCCTCATTTCTTTGGCAGGATTTCTATGTGATGAAGGATTTTGGCTTCACCAAAGGAGTGGAGATAGAGTCTCCTAAGTCAAATAACGGATTTGATATGAAAGTATATTATAAAATATGGCATAACGAGCCGTACATTGGAATTGACTATGATGAATATTGGGATGATAACATTATCTATGACGAACGCAAAGATGATTTAGATTTTAAAGATTAATAAAAAAACCATGATGAAAGATACAATTCCCCGCCAGCTTTAAATTGGCGGGTTTTTGTTGATAAACATGTAATTTTACCCATTGCCTAATCTCCTCATCATCTAATAAAATAAGAACATACATTCGTGTTTAAGGAGATGTTTTGATGGCTAGCAAAATCCTGGATCCACTTGTAACCGAAATTCATCTTGCCAGAACATGCAGAAATGTTACGTCAGTATCACGAGTATAAGAAACTAATCGAGAAACCGATCATTAAAGAGGATGAGCTGGCCGAGTTTTGCTACATGATATCTGACCCACGTCAGTATGAATATGCTCTTACAATTAGCTGGTGGAAAGAAACAAAAGAGGGAAGAGGACTAATTGAATCTGCTTGGGGATGGGTAGAGAAGTTTGATTCAACGTTTAAACAGATTTAAGTTAAGGAATGACGAGGATTTTTGGTGGATACCTATTGAGGATGTAGTGAGAGTAGAGAATAAATCTACTCTCACTTGGTTTCACGCCTGATTTTTAATCAATCATCTTCACAATGGACAAATATATATTTAAAGTCATCCTCGTTTATTAAATGGTTTATTATTTCCTCTATTCTTTTTCTACTAACGTTATCAACCAAAACCATATCACTTGCCCATAGGTAAGCACCTTTTAAATTCTCACCAGTTTTTTTATTTTTTTGTTGGAGTGTCTTTATATTTTCATAGGTGAAGAATGTTGCGACCCACTTTGAGTTGTCTGATAACGTTACCATTATATCAACATTGTTATCGTAAATGTCGTAATTTTTATCTTCTGACTGCTCTACATTGATCCATATTTCTTTTACTACATGTTTCATATTTTCTCCTTATGATTGTGTTATTTTCTTTTCTTTCTGTATATTTCTTCTAGACGTTCAATAACTTTAGCTTGATTTTTTTTATCTGACTTTGCCAGTATTTCAACGGTATCTCCTTCAGTTCTTAGATATACTCTAGCTCCATTTTTTGAACGAAGCTCAAAAACCCCATTAAAAAGATAGTTGTTCCCTGAACCGGGATTACTATTTCCTTTTAAATACTCATTGAGTAAATGATTTGCTTCAGCTTGAAGCTTTTTATCTTTCATTGCTTTTTCAGTTTCGCGTATAAGAAAAGAATCTTCATCGATTCTCGAATTAACATAATATTTTCCAATTTTCTTTCGGCCATTTAAAACCTTATTAGCAAAACTAGCTATATCATCACCATGCTCTTTTAAAAGATTATATGCTTTCTTACCGGCCTTTGCACCTTTTCCTGCAGGGAATAGAGAGAGAATTGCGAATCCTTTCTCTGCATCACTAGCTTTTGGATCAAAAATTGTTTTTACATCATCTAAAATTAAGAAGTCCAGTCCTGCTTTGGCAGCGTCTAATAAAAAATTACCAGCATCAACTAGCCATCTCTTACTAGAGTCAATCCAATCAGAGGCCGTATCTTTTAAATCATCCCACCATGAATTAGAACGAGCTGAAGCGCTAGCTAGATACAATTGTTTACCTTCTTTTGATATTTGTACCCTATCGCTTTGAATATTACCTTGCAGATGATCATTGTTACTTTGCTCTTGTTGATTTCTCAAGGCCATTACTTCTCTTGCGCCGTTCATATTTTGCCTGTAAGAATTTGAAGCACTAGAAACTGATACCATGTTCATCCTCCTGATATTTTTTAAAATAATAGTGGATATACAAATATACCCAAATAATATATCGGAAGATTACATGGGAATATTTAGAATTAAATAAAAAATATATTTTTTTAGTAAAAAAATGCATATATAAAAAGGTGATAGCTTACTAAATTCTTGGATTCACTTTTACCTTAATACGTAGAAATGGTACGTCAGCTTCACGGGATAAGAAACTAATCGAGAAACCGATCATGGAAGAGGACGAGCTAGCCGGGTTTAGTTACAGGATTTCTGACCCACGTCAGTATGATATGCTCTTACAATAGCTGGTGGAAAGAAACAAAAGAAAGGTAGGAGAGCAATTGAATCTGCTTAGGGATGGGTAGAGAAGTTTGATCCAACGTTTAAACAAATCAAGCTAAAGAACGATGAGGATTTTTGGTGGATACCTGTAGAAGATTTGATTAGTGTAGAAGCCTAAGCAGTGCCTCTTACAGCTACATAGAATATATTACCTGTGGGAACAGGGATACAGCAAACACCCCATCGAATAAGATTTATGATGGGGTGTTTATGTTATTGTCGAGTAGCCTTAACTAAGTTTCTGGCTATCCCACCAACTAAAAATGGATTTTATTATTTTATTAAAATCATCATAAAAAACCATTGTCAGAAATCCTACTATTGTTATTAATGCTGAAATTGATCCAGCATTAATAAACAACCCTATAAACATAATAACAAATCCTACGTACAAACCAGTATCTTTGTGATCGGCGATGATTATCTTTTTTTTGAAGCTCTCGTTTCCTTTTATTAACTCATCTAGTGTTACATTGTATAACTCGCTAAGTAAAATCAAATTATCAATGTCAGGATAGCTTTTGTCATTTTCCCATTTATAGACAGCTTGCCTAGTCACACCAATTTTTTGAGCTATATCTTCTTGTGAAAGAGACTTTAATTCACGGAACTTTTTCAATTGCTGACCTAAACTCATTTCATTCATCCTTTTTTGTATCATCATTGCATATAAAGAAATAATTAGTAAAGAAACCATTGGTAACAATGCATGTAAACTAGTGGTTTACATCAGCAAATCCTGCCAGTATCGACCAAGCGGGGGTTTTTTTCGTCAAAACCTCCATTTACTCGTCAAAGCATTGATAAAGCCGACATGTAATAACGTAATGAGGATTCTGATGGATACCTGTAGAAGATGAAGTAGGGATTCGTATATAATAGATTATAATCATTACTTATATGAATGTAGGGAGACCCCTTCAAAGAGCAAAAATACGCGTGAATATATAAAGTGGGAGGCTAAATAGCCCCCTCTTTATTATGTAAAATAAAGAATATTTCAACTAAAGGAGGTTCTTTTATGATAAATAACAATATTCCCAGAGTGGGTGTAGGAGCCGCAATCATAGATGACAATAGACGAATCCTGCTTGTCTTACGCAAAAAAGCACCAGAAGCCGGGTGCTGGAGTCTACCTGGAGGTAAGGTGGACTATATGGAAACCATTGAAGATGCCGTGATACGTGAAATAAAAGAGGAGCTTAATATAGATATCGTCATTGACAGCCTATTGTGTGTGACCAATCATATTGTTCAAGCAGAAAATGTCCATTGGATTGCCCCAACTTTTATCGCCCATATCAGCAGCGGCGAGGTTCAAAATCTGGAGCCGCACGCTTTAGAGAAAGTAGAGTGGTTCCCTATCGACGAGTTGCCGGATAACATTACGATAACTACCACGTATGCTATTGATCAGTTAAAAAATCGCTAAAGACTTTTCACATGTTTTCACTCTGAATATGAGTAAGGATATCATCAAAAACTTGTACATAAGGAAAGGTGATGTCAGTTGAGCGTTTTTCAGATAATGATCGCGTTACATATCTTAGCAGAGCATGCATCTAATCTAGAACAAGCATAATTTTTTATATCATTCAATAAAAAAAGGGGCCTTGCTCGCTCAGATTGTTAATTTGAGGAGCAGGCCTTTTTCTAATAGAAAAGATGTAATGATAATAGCTGTATTATATAGACTATAATTTGAAGAAGATTACAACGTATTCTACGTTTGTAATCTGCCTATTTTTTTTGCTAAAAAACTCTTTATCTAAACGAAAGGTTTACCGAATTTATAGGTAACATTGAATAGACCCTCTGTATCAATTTGGAAATACCAGCGTTAAAGACATACTATCGAATCGACGAAAACAATTTTCAAGGGGGATATAATGAAGGTCCGGGAAGTTAGGCTAGAAGATAATTTTGGTGTTACAAAACGTCGATATATACTCCTTAATTTAGATAACCAATCCATCGTACCCTGTCATAAAATATTTAAAATACCTAGACAATCTTGGAAAAGCTGAGAATACCTTAAAATCCTATTGTTATCATCTGATGCTGTATTTCAAATTCCTTAATGAGGAAAGGAAGGTTTATGAAGATGTAAGTCTTGATTTATTAAGTGATTTCATTGGTTGGTTGAGGCATGTCCAGGAGGATTTGGCACCTTGCGAGGGCGGCTTCATTTGCTCGAGCAACTGATGGACAAATTTGTAAAAGCGAATGACACATACAGGCGTAAAAACAAATCCCCACACACGTTAGCTGGGCATGGGGATTTCCACATCGGTGAGCAATTTAAATGAAGGGCCACTTTCCACTCGGAAGGTGGCTCTTTTCTTGCGTTTTTTAAGGGTCCCCAAAAATAGGCTTATGCAGGAGGAGCCAATCAAGGATGATCTTTCATACATGTAGAGTATATTCGCTGAAGGGTATTCGTGTATTGGATAGCTTCACCCGTTCGGCAAAAGTTACTAAGTAGCATATTTGGATACTGGAGGTAGTAATTATGGATGATTTCCAAAACGAACTTAAAAAGTTGAAAGTTGACAAATTCCAGGGTGGAGATGTATCGCCTTGGGAAAATGAAAGTCAGCAAGATGCAATGCTAGTTCAGAGAAGATGCGGACGGTGTCACCGCTGCTCGTGCAGTTGTTCCTGTAGCTGCTCATGCAGTTGTTCGTGCAGTTGTTCCTGTAGCTGCGTTTGCCTCTTCATCAATTGCTTCCGATGCAGTCGTTGTTCCCGTTGCTTCTAGGGTCCTAAAGGCAACTTTGAGCTACCTGAGAAAAAGAGATAGCCCCTGCATAGTCAAGGTGTTTGGCTTGCAGGGGTTATCTCTTTAAAAGTTGAGGTATGAGGGACAAATAGCCATACATAAGATTACGGTGAAGGGTGCTTACGCGTCATTTTGGGAACGGCTAACGGTAAGGAGGAGTGACATGACACGATTAGACTCTTCTATGCGTCTGAAAGTGAAAAAGGATACTTTTTTTCTCCCTGATGCAAAGGGAAATGTGTATTTTCGGAATAATGTAGGCTCATTTCGTATGGAAGGAAATGGGGTTGATCAGTGGATTGAAAAACTGTTGCCGGTGTTTAACGGGGAGAACACGTTGGGCGAGCTGACGGACAGATTGCCGAAAGAATATCGGGATCGTGTGTTTGAAATCGCAGAAAATTTATTCCAAAATGGTTTTGTTCAGGATGTGAGCCAAGATCGTCCGCATCAGCTTACGGACAAGATTTGCAAAAGGTATGCTTCACAAATTGAATTTTTAAGTAATCTGGCTGATTCTGGTGCTTATCGTTTCATGTCTTATCGTCAGGCTAAAGTGCTAGCGATCGGCTCCGGTCCGATCTTTGTCTCATTAGTTGTGGCGTTGCTTGATTCCGGCTTGTCCAGGTTCCATATGCTGATCAATCGTTCGCTGCCGACGGATCGACAACGGATAGTGGAGCTGGCGTCTCATGCCCGCGAAACGGACCCCGAGGTAGCCATAGAGGAGCTTGCGCTACAGGCGGAGGTAGTAAATACTTGGCGCGAGGTTGTGCAGCCGTTTGATGCGATTTTGTACGTTTCTCAGGAGGGCAATGTAGAGGAACTGCGGGTTCTCCAAGCCGTTTGCAGGGAAGAGGGCAAGGTGCTGCTGCCAGCGATATGTCTACAGCAGGTGGGGGTAGCGGGACCGCTTGTGCATCCAGACTCCGAGGAATGTTGGGAGTCGGCGTGGCGCCGTATACACCAATCCGTTCTCTGCAAAGACGAAAAGCTGCACACGTTTTCCTCTACAGCGGGAGCGATGCTGGCAAATGTAATCGTGTTTGAATTGTTCAAGACCATTACGGCGGTGAACGAATCGGAACCGAAGAATAAGGTCTACCTTCTTGATCTGGAGACGTTGGAAGGAAACTGGCATTCGTTCATGTCTCACCCGTTGGTGACAGGAAAAACGAAAGTCAAATGGATAGAAGATATTGATGAACACCTCGAACAAAAAAAGGACTCAAGTGATTCGAACGGTCTGATCCCTTATTTCAGCACATTGACATCAGCAGAATCAGGGATTTTCCACATCTGGGAGGAGGGGAACTTAAAGCAGCTTCCATTGGCCCAGTGCCGAATTCAGGCAACTGACCCGCTGTCGGAGGGACCGGCCGAGCTGTTGCCGGAGATGGTGTGCACAGGGATGACGCATGAGGAGGCTCGGAAGGATGCGGGGCTGACCGGAATAGAAGCGTATGTATCGCGTATGGTTCCCACGTTCTTGACGGGACAAATGCTAGAGCCACATGATTTTGTCGGAGTCGGAGCGGGGGAGACCGCAGTGGAGGGTGTCAGCCGCGGGTTGCAAAAGTGTTTGTTCCAAGAACTGAGCACGCAGCATATGGATCAAAAACCTTCTGTTAATCAGGTGCAATTGAGTACGGTAGAAGATGAGTATTGCCGGTTTTATTTGCAAGCATTGATCACCATGCAAGGAACACCGAGGATCGGAGTGGGAGCAGAAGTGTTCGGTTTCCCTGCGGTGTGGGTCGGTACAGGTGAACGCTGGTATGGCAGTGTAGGTTTAAATGTGACCATGGCGTTGCGTAATTCGTTGCAGTATGCCTTGCTAGTGGCACAAAATCAGGCGGAATTTCGCATGCCGCTTGCGTTGTCCCGTGCATCCGTTCTTTTGGAAGAACAGGAGCAAAACAGTCTTGCGATTCCCGGACTAGACGAAAAAGCGCAAACAGAGATCTTGCAGTCCGCTCTACAGGTTTTGAAACGGAATCAGAAGCGGCTCTTCCTCTTGGATTTGGCGCAGGAGTCCTTTTTGAAAAAGGAACTGGCAGGAGTATATGGGGTTTTGCTGCGGGAGGAGGAGTCCCGGTGAGTTCAGTCGTTTTGGTTGTCGGAGAAGGGCTCTTGGCGGATCTCGTGTGCAAAGAATTGTCTGGTCCATACGAGGTCGTTCGTCAGACGGATTTGAAGGCCCAAATACCGAAAACAGCGGAAATAGCTCTGGTGTTGCACGATGCTTGGAATCCTTTCGTACATCGAGAGGCGGAAGCGGTGTTGCAAACATCTGGCATCCCTTGGCTGCGCGGTTTCGTTGCGTTTGGTGAAGGCGTGGTTGGGCCGCTGGTGCGTCCTGGTACGCCGGGGTGTTCGCAGTGTGCTGATCTGCGATATCTGATGGCGGGACGTGAGCGTCAAGAGATATGGGAGCTGCAACAACGGCTGGGCGAGCAAGCGAATATCTCACGTGATGCATGGGCATCGCACACGGGGCTTTTGCAGATGACTCACGTGCTCGTGGCAGAGGTACAGCGGGTGCTAACAGGCGAGCAAGCCCACTTGGAAGGTCGGTTATTTTTGATCAACCTGAAAATGTTAAGGAGTTCTCGCCACTTCATTCTGCCTGACCCGTCATGTGAGGTTTGCGGTCAGATGCCCGAAGATTCGGCGCTTGCAGCTCGCATATCACTAAAACCTAATCCGAAGATCAGCGCCGACAGTTACCGCTCTCGCTCCATGGACGATCTCAAGAAGGTTTTGGGTAAAGAGTATCTGGATTACCGAACAGGCTTTTTGAATAAAAAACTGCGTGATCTGGTGTCGCCGTTTGCCGATGTAAGTGTAAGTCTGCCGTTGTTCACTGGGGACGAGGGGACAGCAGGGCGGACGCATTCGTATGAGGATAGCGAGATGACAGCCATATTGGAGGGCTTGGAGCGGTACTGCGGAATTGCACCTCGCGGCAAGCGGACCGTGATCCGCGACAGTTTCCACAATCTTGCGGATCAAGCGCTCGATCCCGTCAAGGTAGGGCTACACACCGAGGAACAGCATGAGAGACCTGATTTTCCGTTCGTACGGTTTGATCCTGACCGACCAATGTATTGGGTATGGGGCTACTCGTTCTTGCAAGAGCGCTCGATTTTGGTTCCGGAGATGCTTGCCTATTACGGGATGGGTGATAAGGATTGCTTTGTGTTTGAAACTTCCAACGGATGCGCGTTGGGCGGCAGTCTGGAAGAGGCGATTTTCTACGCCATTTTGGAAGTGGTGGAGCGTGATTCATTCCTGATGACCTGGTATGGGGAGCTTCCTCTTCCTCGTATTGACCCCTTTTCGATTCACGATCAGGAATTGCACTTGATGCTCTACCGTTTGCAGGCGGTGGCCGGTTATGATGTCTATGTGTTTAACGCGACGATGGAGAATGGGATTCCCAGCGTTTGGACACTGGCGAAAAACAGAAAAGAAAAGGGAGTCAATCTGATCTGTGCGGGTGGCGCTCATCCGGACCCTGTGCGGGCGTTGAAAAGCTCAATCCACGAATTGGCCGCTATGCTATTGACATTGAACGAGAAGTTTGAGGCTAACCGTGAAGAGTATGTGCGTATGTTCCACGATCCGTTTCTGGTGAAAAAGATGGAGCATCATTCTATGCTGTACGCTTTGACGGAGGCGGAAGAGCGCCTGCAATTTTTGCTGAATGATCATCGTCCATTGCGAACGTTTGAAGAGGAATTCATACCGAAGCCAAAGTATGGCGACTTAACGGATGATTTGAAGTCCCTTCTTCAGACGTTCCGCCGATTGAATCTCGATGTGATCGTGGTGGATCAGACGACACCTGAAATCTTGCGGAACGGACTGCATTGCGTAAAAGTACTGATTCCGGGGATGCTGCCGATGACTTTCGGACATCACCTGACCCGCGTTAAAGGACTTGATCGGGTACTACAAGTGCCCATGGAGCTTGGGTATACGAAACAGCCGTTAACGTATGAACAGCTCAATCCACATCCGCATCCGTTTCCATAAATCGTGATAAGGAGGGAAAAGGATGAGGCTGGATACGTTTCTGCACACTCTTCATTTCGACATAGAAAAGGCAATACCACTTGACTTCGAGGTGGACTGGGAAGACGCACCCTTGCCATTTAAGCTCTACCGTGGCTTGCCTGTCATCCCGTTGTCTGCGGAAATACCGCTTATGCTGGAGGAGCGACAAGCGAGCACGAAACCAGATCTGCGAGAAATAAGTCATTTTCTCTGGTACGTATACGGTCTGACTCAATTCAGCGGGTCTGTCTTTGATCTGAATACGATGGAACAAGCTTTTGGACCGATACAATCGTACCGACGGTTTGTTCCGTCTGGCGGTGCGAGGTATCCAAACGAAATATACGTATATCTGAAGCTGGAAGGTGCCCATACCGGTATCTACCATTATGATGTCGCTCACCAGCGATTGGTTTTATTGCGTAAAGGAAATTTCGATGATTATATGGCTCGTGCTCTTGGCAATCGCTGTGATCTATCGACTTGTTTTGCGACCGTTTTTGTGACGACCATGTTTTGGAAAAATTTCTTTAAATACAATAACTTCGCCTATCGCCTGCAAGGTCTGGATGCTGGCGTGCTGATAGGGCAATTACTCGAAGTTTCGAAACGGTTTGGCTATGAATCGGGGGTATATTTCCAGTTTCTCGATCGTGCGCTTAACCATCTGCTGGGGCTGTCAGAACAGGAGGAGAGCGTCTATGCGGTCATCCCGCTGTCGGTGGAGCCGGGGAGTACGTGGTTTGGGAAAGGAAATGGCGCAAATGAAAGCGTCACGGCCGCTGAATTGTGTCGGGAGTTGCTAAAGGTAGAGCATAATCACTACGTACGGTCGCAGCGGGTTTTGCCATACCCGATGCTGATCCAAATGACCGAAGCGTCCCAACTGGAATCTCTACAATCGTTTCGGCGGTTTGAAGGAGCAAAGAACATTACCTATGAGGGTAACACAGTGGCACTCCCTCAAGTAGGGCGGTTCTTTTATGATCTGGGCTCGGTCTGCAGAAAACGAGTTTCGCCAGAAATGGGTTTTGTTTTAGGCAAGGTAAGCCAACAGCAATTGGCTACTTTATTACAAGAGGCGACTGCTTCCTTCCAATATCGAAACGATTTGGATGAGGACCAGGAGAATCGCCAACCCCGTGTCTTCCTGTATTGCTGTTTGTACAACGTAGAAGACATTCCGGATGGTGCCTACCGCTATGACAGTGAAGCTCATGCGTTGCGGCAGATACGTCTTGGCGATCATCGGCTTTACCTGCAACAAGGCATGAATCTGGACAATGTAAATCTGTTTCAGGTACCGCTCTGCTTTCATGTGGCAGGGGATAAAGATCACCTCAAAGCAGCACTGGGGTACAGAGGGTATCGCATCCAGCAGATGGAGGCGGGCATGCTCGTGCAACGTTTACTTTTGGCGGCTACTGCTCTCGGCATGGGCGGGCACCCACTGCTTGGCTATGACGTGGAGTCTTGTGATAATCTCAATCGGATGGATTCGCATGGAAAAACCAGCTTGATCCAGATTCCGGTTGGTCCCTATCGTCCGAGGTCCCGATTGGAGGGGGGGTTGCATGGCTAGGGGTGAATGAGAAGAAGCAAAAGGTTGTCGAGACATCACTCGGCAACCTTTTTTCTGCGACCGATAATATATGGAGCCGGGTTCGATAGTTGAAAAGTGGCAGACACAACAGAGGCAGTCTAGGACTTTATTTTCTCTTCTTAGTCCGCCGTTGCGGTTATTGAAGGTTTTAGGAATAAAATAGGCTCTGTGAGGAGCCTTTTCCTTTTTAAAGTACGCATTTTATACTTTATATACATGTATCCAACGTTTAAAGCGTTGGATACATGTAAGTTATTTTAAATTAGTCATTGATAAATGATGAAATCTGTATTTTTCATTCCTGTGTCAAGCTGGAATGTTTCTGCCTGCAATGTATAAATTCCCTGAACAGACTATTCCCTCTGATTATTCATGGTTGGTGTTTGCCCGTTTCTCTGAAGCTGTAATGGTACCATCCTCTGCAATGGTAACACCTGAAGAGATTGACTCGATCCGCTTGATCAATTGACGCGAATTTTCTTCATTCATCGGAACAGCCTGACCAAGCTCTGCGTGGTATGGGATCATTTTCAGTTCCTTAACGCCTTCCTTCGTCAGGGTAGCTTGTAGCAACATGGTTTCCCAGGTTTTCGGCTGTGTGGCGCGGGTAAAGATGAAATTTCCCATGCTGTATGCAACCCATTTTCCATCAAGCTGCTCAAAGCCTTGGAGAACATGAGGATGACCACCAACAATAAGATCTGCCCCTGCGCTCACAAGAGCTTTAGCCAATTCCTTTTGGTGCTCTACAGGAAAATCTACCTTTTCCTTTCCCCAATGAGCGATGACAATGACTAGATCAGCTTCCTTTTTGGCAGCTTGTACGGCCTCCACTGCCCGTTTAGGATCATACATTACCGCTAGGCCTGTCTTATTTTTGCTGGCATACCAGCTAATTTCCGGAACGACACGACTAAAGCCGAAGAATGCCATTTTAATCCCATTACGTTCTACAAAAACAGGGGAATAGGCACGATCAGCATTAACACCAGCTCCTACATACGCGATCTTCTCCTTGTCTAACGTGTACATCGTATCTAATAATCCGTCTTCTCCCTGATCCATCGAGTGATTGTTGGCTAGATTCACGAGATCAATCCCTGATTTCTTCATAGCCGTGACTGCTTCAGGCGATGATTTATAGACAAACTGCTTGTTTGCGGCCGGAGACCCTTTTTCGGTGATAGGAGTCTCCAAGTTGCCGATTGTGTAATCGTCGGCTAGGAATATATCTTTTACATGCGTAAAGGCATGATCATATCCTTTATCCTTTAATAAAGTCTCCACATGTCCAGACATCATGATATCGCCTGCAAACGTAAGACGAACATTGTCAGGTGTAGGTTTTGTTGAGTCTGAAGATGCGCCATTTTGAGAGGAGAAGAAGTTGTCAATTTTTTCGGGAAGATAGATACAAGCGACGATTAGGAGGCCTACTGTTAACAGAACAGTGTTTGCCAAGATAAGCAGGCGGAGTCGCTTACGCTGTTCTTGTTTCTTTTTGTTACGTCTGATTTGAAGACGACTCGGTTTTTGTTGAACCATTATTCACCTCAAAAACTAGATTTATCAATTTATAAGACGGTACAGCTAAGAAAAAGTGACAAATGTAGGATGGAGAATAGATTTGGGTCACTAAACCTTTATTCTAAGAAAAAATTTATCCGGAAGGGTTACAAATATCTTACAAAATCCTTCTCTCAAAACGAAAAAAAGAGGCTTATCGGTAGCCTCTTCTCAAGCATGCTAAATCATGCATTCCTACTAGTATTTTTTAAGCTAAGCATCCTTTTTTAATCGGGCATCTAAAACAAAGGTTCCAAATGGGATAACCGATGCTAGCACAGCACCTATCGCACGAATGAATGACCATCTTAACGCAAAAGTAGCATGAGCAATAGCGAATAGATAGAGAACAAACAGAACACCATGCAAGGGCCCGATCACTTGTACACCAATTGGCAGATCAGCATAATACTTTAGTGGCATCGCGATAAACAGCAGAAGTAAGAAGGAAAGACCTTCTAAAAAGCCAACCACACGAACACGTCCCAAAACGGTTTTTAGCATAGATGGATTCGACCCTCTCTTTCTAAAATATAAAGAATATAGCTATGACTTTCGATAATTAACACTATTTTATTACAGTTTACTTTCGAAAGTCCACGTCTTGTCTGGTCAATTTGTGAAAATTTGGTGATCGGAAGAATAAGATTCCCGATAAGAGCAACAGGATAAGGCAAATGCTAAATAAGATTTCGCCACCAAAGGTAAGCAACACAATTCCGCCTAAAAAAGGACCAAATGTGCGTGAAATATCCCAGTGAATGCCGTGTAAAGAGAAATAACGGCCGCGTTCCTCTGGAGGAGCGATCTCGGAAATGTACGTATGCAAGCGTGTTAGTCCGATGGTTTCTCCCACAGTCCAAGATAGTTGAACGAGGATAAGGACGAGCATGCTTTTAGAAAATCCGTAGGCGGCCGCGGTTACCATAAAGCATGAGCAGGATAACAGCATCACACGCTGAAAGGATAATCGTTCTGTAAGCTTGACTAATGGGAGCTGTAATATCACAGCTAAAATGGCTTTAATGGTTGAGAGAGTTGCAATAATAGATACATAGTTAACAAAGCTTTCTTGCAAATAGATACGGAAGCTAGTCTCCGTTTGAGCATAGAAAAAACTGATTGGTAGAGTGTAGATCATCAGCTTGAGTACATGTTTGTATCTCGTGATCAGTGCAGTCATTCGATGGAATGAGAAGTAACGATGCTTACCCGTTCCTTTAGAAGCATGGCTTACTCCAATGCGCTCGGAAGATCTGGTTTCTTTCTCCGCTGTTTCCGACACCTCTACCTGATCAGACGAGGAAGAGGGAGCAGTAGCTGAGACAGGAGCTGTTTCGGGCAATTTCCACCAGCATACAAGCATGTAGATAAATATGGATAACGCTTCTATACCAAATAGCCAGGTAGGATCATACTGGTATAGCAGCATTCCCCCAACAGGGCCTAACGCAAGACCAGTATAGCTAATGGTATTGAGTAATCCGAACACTTCCACGCGTTGACTCTCTGTTGTTACATCAGCAATTTGGGCACGTTGGGCAGGAACAAACAATGATTGTCCCGCTCCATGCAGCATGTACAGCAAGGCAAAGCTAAGTACCGAGTCAGCGAACATAAAACCTGCCATTGCTATACTTTGCATAATCAGAGCAAGTAACATCACGGGTTTACGGCCTAATCGATCGGTAATGCCGCCTCCGAGCAGTGTAACCATGATGTCGGTTAACGGCTGTAATCCGACTATAAGCATAGGTACTAGCACAGCACCATTTAATTTATCATGCAGATATAATAATAAAAATGGGGCAAGCATTGAGCCAGATAGGCTGGTTATGAATGCTCCAAACATTCTGATCCAGATGGTGATATGATAGCGGTGAGTCCAATTTTTTTTCAATGGATGACGTAATTTCATAACTTGATCCCCCTTTGTTTTGCTGATTGTATGGCATAAGGGAGACAAGAAAAAGAGAAGAAGAGAAAGCTCTACTTTTTCCTCTTTTCGTAAGGGGGAGACCCCGAATCATTTATATCAGGAGTCAATGATGAGAAATAGAGGTTGTAGTGGTCGTTGAACAAGGGAAAAGGAAGAGTCGATATGTATATCATAGATGATTTTGTTCGATTTCGAACGGAATTGATTCATATTCCATTAAAAGAGCCTATTTCGATTTCTCTTGAGCAAATTGCTACTCTGTTGTGCTGCACTACCCGGAATAGTAGGTTTATTTTGCAGAAATGGATTGCTCTTCAATGGATTGCATGGATACCTGGCAAAGGAAGGGGAAATCGTTCACAGCTTTCCTTTCTAGTTGAGCCAGATGAAATAGTAGTCAGCCATGCGCAACAGATGATTTATTCAGGACAGGTAGCAGAAGCACTGACCCTTATGCAAAAATATACGGTTACTCTGCCAAGGGCTAATGAACGATTCCAGCGATGGTTTCGAGGACAATTTGGATTACAGTGGGAACGGGAGCAAGAGCAAGGCAAACGGATCGAGACACTGCGTCTTCCTCTAGGTGAACCATTATCTGTAGTTGACCCTATCCACGCTTATTTACGCTCCGAGTGCCATATCAGTCAGCATATTTGTGAAACGTTGCTTCGCTATAATAAGACATCTGGAAGAATGGAATCTCACCTAGCCTACCATATCGAAAAGAATGAATCTGGGGATCGCTGGACGATTTTTTTACGCAAAGGAATCTTGTTTCACCACGGGCAGGAACTACTAGCAAGCGATGTCATTTATAGCTTTCATCGCTTAGCAAGGGAGAATTCTCCTTATCAATGGCTTACGCGAGAAATAAGTGAGATGATCGAGCGCGACGATCGAGTGATTGAAATAAGGCTTACAGGTCCTAATCATTTGTTTGATCGTTATCTAGGAAATGAGCATCTTGCCATTGTTCCAAGGGATTATGTAGAGCAGGTAGGTACCGATTTTGCTAGGATGCCGGTAGGAACGGGGCCGTTTAAACTTATTCGCAACGATGATGGCCTGGTCATACTTGAAGCCTTTGAAAGCTATTTCGGTTTTAGACCCCATCTGGATCGTGTGCAGTTTATTGCGTTGCAAAAAAAGACTGATGAAAACGAACAGATAACAACGTATGGTATGTGGTATGAAATGGATGAAGTAGTTAATGTAGAGCAAACAGGAGAGGGGGACAGCGGGGAGTGGCAAAGGGCAACGAGCGATGATTGGTGTGTTCAGTATCTAAGCTGCAATCAGCGAAAAACAGGACCTACGGCAAATCTTTCCTTTCGACAGGCGCTGCAACTGATTTTATCCCCCAAACAGATGCTGCACGAACTGGGAGGGGCACGCCATGAAGTAGCTACGTGCTTTGCTTCTTGGAAAAGAGATAGCTTACCGAAAGAAGAGAGCCAACGAGAATCTGAGCTGTGTCTTTTTGAGCATGTGCGTTTGTTACTACAACAAAGCAATTATCAAGGAGAATCTCTTCGTTTACATACTTTTACCGATCGAGATCATGTGGAAGATTGCGAATGGATTAAAGAGCAGTGTGCGATGTATGGGATAAGCATCGAAGTTCATTATTATGCGGTGAGTGAGTTACTGCGGCCTACCACTATTGAGCAGGCTGATTTGATTCATGATAGCGCCACAGTGGGCGATGATACCGAGCTGTCTTTATTAGAAGTTTTTTTATCATATAACAGTTTTATTTATTCTCATATGAAGGATGAGGATCGGCACAGCATTGACAGGGCGATTACTCACCTACAAAGCCTTCAATCGGGGATAGATCAACAGAAGGCAATCGCCGAAATCGAGCAAATGCTACAGAAACAGATAGCTTATCTGCCCCTTTACCGTAATCGGATAGGGTTAATGGTTGACCCGCGTCTGCACGGAATCAGAATTAATCGCCAAGGACATGTGGATTATCGTACATTGTGGTACAAGCATAGGAGTTAAGAGAATAGGTGATACAGAAAAGGAATGAAAAGTGACAGCATAATACCAACTGCTGTGACAACTAAGAAGCCTAACACAATATATAATATTTTTTCTACCACCCAAGGCAATCCAGAGTTTTGGCAGCCTTTTTTCTCTCGGAAAAATGTCATGAGAACGACAGCACTGGTAAAGATAATGGTATATCTCAGCACACGAAGGATGTATTCCATCCAAGTCAGATCTTGAGTAGTCATCCGACCAGAATATAGCGTGATTTCGCGCTTTTCAGGCACCAAGAGAATCATGATTGCTAAGCCAACAAGAAAGCCATATGTTGCACTTTTGACTAATTTATCTTCCATGAGGGAACCTCCTAGTCTCATTGCATCTATGACCATTTTAACAGTTTTTTCCTTGGGATTCATAGGAAAATGCGAAAAAGATCGTTTTTTGTAGAATTCGAAGTGGAAGCATCGAGGCTAGGAATGTATTATGGAGTGGACATTGTTTTTGAGGCAGTGCCTGAGAAGGAGGACTTACCGTGGCGAATTATGCCGACAGACGAATTTATTCCCCTTATATGATTTTTTCAAGGGAAGAGTGGAGGGGCCTGCGAAATGAAACGCCCTTATCCATCTGTGAAGAAGATTTAGCTGATCTAGAAGGGCTTAATGAGAAACTATCACTAGAGGAAATCAGTGAAATCTATCTGCCTCTCTCCAGGCTGTTAAATTTATATGTAGCAGCATCACAAGAGTTGTACAAGGCTGCCGATACTTTTCTGGGGAATCGTTCAGAAAAGGTACCGTTTATCATTGGAATTGCTGGTAGTGTCGCCGTTGGAAAAAGCACAGCAGCACGGGTGTTGTTATCCTTGTTGAAACGCTGGCCTAATCATCCAAAGGTGGAGCTGGTTACTACGGATGGCTTCCTTTATCCAAATGAGATTTTGGAAGAACGCGGGCTGATGAAACGTAAGGGCTTTCCGGAAAGCTATGATACAACAAAGCTGATCAATTTTTTAGCAGACGTAAAATCTGGCGTAAAAGAAGTGAGTTGTCCACTTTACTCCCACTTGACCTACAATATTTTGCATGATCAGGAGCAAATCGTTTCGCAGCCCGATATCTTGATTGTGGAAGGATTAAATGTCTTGCAGGTAGGACGTACGATGGATAATGAAAATATGCCTCAGGTGTTTGTCTCTGATTTCTTTGACTTCTCCATTTATGTGGATGCCGATGAAAAAGACATACGCGAGTGGTACTTGAATCGCTTTTTATTGCTAAGACAGACGGCCTTTCAGAAGCCGGCTTCTTATTTCCATCGATATGCGCAGCTATCGGATGAAGAAGCGCTGGATGTAGCAAATAACATCTGGCGGGAAATCAATGCAGTTAATTTACATAAAAATATTTTACCTACTCGTTATCGCGCTGATTTGATTTTGACGAAGGGAAAACAACATGCCATTAAACAGGTGATGCTACGAAAGCTGTGAGCTGACGCAGGTTTTGTCACAGAATATACAACTGTACGACATGACCTTACAATGATTGTCTTTTCCAAAAGTTATCAGTAAGATAAAAGAGGGACAGGTCTCTTACAAGAAACAGGGACTTTTTGTGTATGTACATAGGCGGAGCAAAGGCTCACGCTAAACCATAAGAAGGAGTTGTGTCACATGTCAGCCAATGAAGCATTGCTCACGTTGGAAGGATGGTTTACCTATCATGACTTCCGTAAAATGAACTGGGAAAAATGGAAAAAAGCATCTAGCGAAGAACGCCAAGCGGCTCTTGACGAACTAACTTCCCTCACGCGTGTATGGAATGATGCAGAATCCGAGACTGGTGGTAGCACGGCTGTTTATTCTGTACTTGGACATAAAGCCGATCTATGCTTTATCTTCTTACGCCCTACAATGGGTGAGCTTGATGAGTTAAAAACAGCGATCAATAAAACTCGCTTTGCAGATTATACAGAGACGGATTACTCCTACATCTCCGTGGTAGAGTTAAGCAACTATGTAAACAATCCTGGTCAAGACCCTAAAGCGAATCCGCATGTACGTGAGCGTTTGTATCCAATTCTACCAAAATGGAATCACTTCTGCTTCTATCCGATGAACAAAAAACGTGGAGAAAAAGACAATTGGTATTCCATGACAATGGACGAGCGTCGTGAATTGATGCAGACTCACGGATTGACTGGCCGTAAATATGCCGGTAAAATCAAGCAAATCATTGGCGGTTCTGTGGGCTATGACGATTGGGAATGGGGCGTTACCTTATTTGCTCATGACCCAATTGAATTGAAACACATTGTATATGAAATGAGATTCGATGAAGTAAGTGCTCGTTATGGTGAGTTCGGGACCTTCTTGGTCGGTAACTATCTAAATGAAGAAGCTCTACGAAAAATGTTTGCACTTTAAATAATGAATGTTCCTTTAAAAGAAACCGGTGAGCAAAGGCTTATCGGTTTTTTGCTTTTTTACCTTTTTGCACAATATCAGGTGGTCAGACCTGTTGGAATGGGGCAAACTGGTATATGATAGATACATAAGTGAACTGACAATCAATACGGCTCTAGCTAGAGCGATCATAGGCGGGGGACTAACCATGAGTATCAGTCAAGAAACACGTCAGGAAAAAGATTTTCTGGGAACAAAAGAGGTACCATTGCATGCTTATTATGGCATTCAAACGTTACGTGCTGTAGAGAATTTTCCGATCACAGGCTATCGTATTGATGGGGAGCTAATTAAAGCACTCGGCTATGTAAAAAAAGCCGCGGCTCTAGCCAATATGGAAGTAAAGCAGCTTTCTTCCAAATTAGGTGATCCAATTGTACAAGCTTCTCAGGAATTGATTGATGGCAAATGGCACGATCAATTTATCGTTGATCCTATTCAGGGTGGTGCCGGCACCTCTATCAATATGAACGCTAACGAAGTAATAGCAAACCGTGCATTGGAAATCATGGGTGCGGTGAAAGGCGACTATTTTTCCCTAAGCCCAAATACGCATGTAAACAAAGCGCAATCTACAAATGATGCGATTCCTACAGCCGTACATATTGCGGTTCTGCGTTTGATTAATCAGCTACTCGGTACTATGGAAGCGTTGCGAGATGCATTCATAGACAAGGCAAAGCAATTTGATCATATCATTAAAATGGGGCGCACTCATTTACAGGATGCTGTTCCGATTCGGATGGGCCAGGAATTCGAAGCATACAGCAGAGTATTAGATCGAGATATTAAACGAATTGGGCAGACTCGTCAGCACCTATATGAAGTAAACATGGGGGCAACAGCAGTAGGTACAGGGCTAAATGCCGATCCAATCTATATTGAGCGGGTCGTTAAAATTCTTGCAGAGCTGACCGAATTGCCATTGGTAAGCGCAGAAAATTTAGTCGATGCAACGCAAAATACTGATGCTTATACAGAGGTATCTGCGGCTCTGAAGGTCTGTATGATCAATATGTCTAAAATCGCTAACGACCTACGCTTACTGGCTTCCGGTCCTCGTGCTGGATTAGGTGAGATTAGCTTGCCTGCTCGTCAACCAGGCTCTTCCATTATGCCGGGGAAAGTAAATCCAGTAATGGCAGAGGTAGTGAATCAGGTAGCATTCCAAGTGATTGGGAATGATCATACGATTTGCTTAGCTTCTGAAGCGGGTCAATTAGAGCTGAACGTGATGGGGCCTGTACTTGTATTTAATCTGATTCAATCCTTGACCATTATGAATAATGTATTTACCGTATTCCAGAAAAACTGTCTGGAAGGTATTGAAGCAAATATAGAGCGGTGCCGCCAGTACGTAGAAAATAGCGTGGGCATTATTACTGCACTTAATCCGCATTTAGGTTATGAACCAGCAGCGCGTATTGCCAGAGAGGCAACCCTGACTGGTAGATCGGTACGTGAGCTGTGCCTAGACTACAATGTATTGACGGAAGAGGAGCTCGACATTATTTTAGACCCGTATGAAATGACGCATCCGGGAATAGCTGGGGCATCTCTTTTAGATCGCGAATAAAACGAAAAAGCAATATAATAAAAGTAACAACGCAACAATGAATGGGCGGTCAATTCCGATAAAAAACACGGAAATGATCGTCTATTTTTGTACTTGCCTAGAATAAAAGGACAAGGAGCGAGGCCAGATGCTTACTTTACAGCAAGCAGCAGCGGTACAGGCAACATTTGCTCACGAACTGATAACCGGAACAATGGTGCATGAAGCAGAGTTTTCGATACGTCAGCAACAGCTTCGAATGACAATTCGTCCTGAGCTTGCATTGGTGATATCACTCGATCGTTATCCTGATTTAGCAGTGAATCGGCCTGCTGGCTGGCGCCAAGAAATTGGACAAGAGTTACTCGTGGTATTGCATCAGGCTTTAGCTGTTCCTTTTGTATGGTGCTGGGTCTCAGAAGGTGTTATTGTCGTATTACTGGAGCTACTCGATGAGACAAAGAATAGGCAACAGCCTTTTGCTGATCAAAAGGCACGTCAGATTGCCTCTCAGATTGTTCAGCATGCTGATGAGAAAAGGATATCCGTCTCCATTGGCATGGGGGGCTTCTATGAAAATCCGCTGTATATGCAGCATTCCTATGAAGAGGCACAAATGGCTTTAAAGGATCGTTTTTTTCAAGGAAATCAGTTGATTTTGCCCATAAGAACGAAGCGAGATCGGGATAGCGGAAGCAGAAGAAATTCCTCTATACCTAGCAAAAATCGAGCAGATGTTATCGCAAGTGTGAGAATTGGCGATGAACACGCTACGCTAGAAGCCTTGCACAGGTTGCTTCAAGATAGGACGATGGTCGATCAGCAGGATGTGGAGAGCTTTCAATCGGAGGTCGTTGAAGTAATAACAGCTATGTCGAGAACGGTTCTGGAGCTAGGGGCAGATGCTTCCACTATTTTGGCGGAGAATGCACGATTTATTCAGGATCTCTATCAAACAATCCGCTATGACACTTTCCTGAAAAAAGTCGAGCGGTACAGCATACATTTGGTTCGGCAAGTAGAACAGCTAGGCATGAAAAAATATTCCCCTGTGATTAGAAGTGCTATTACGTATTTGAAGGAGCATCTGGGTGAAAAGATAGGATTGAAAGAAGTAGCACAAAATTGCTGTTTGAGTGTCTATCATTTTAGCCATCTTTTTCAACGAGAAACGGGATACAGCTTTCTTGAATACGTTCATCGCATGAAGCTGCAAAAGGCTGTTATCTATTTGGAAACAACAGATTTATCTATTAAGGAGATTGCCTTTGAACTAGGATTTGAGGATGCCAATTACTTTAGTCGCCTATTTAAAAAGCAAATGAACATGAGTCCGCGTGAATATCGTACAGCAAGATTGTGCTAGTTTTTCGCAAATTAGGCTAGATGCAACGTAAGCGCTTTCCGGTAAACTGAAATAAATAAACAGTTTTTTAGGAAAAGTCGCATAATTACAGACGGTGCTAGGCAACCATCCTAAGGGAAAGGGCTTTGATATCATCTGCTTCGATCCACTTAAAGGCTCATGGGAAGTGACGGTACGAGCTTTCCGAAATCAAAATATGTCCTTCTAAGCGGAATGTGCCCATCAATCGACAGTTAGCGAGCCCGTTGTGTTTGTAAGTCAATGTTTGCCTATACGAAAGGGGAATGTAGTATGACAACAACCAATAAAAGAGTAGTGCGAGCTCCGCGCGGCAATGAATTAAACGCGAAAGGCTGGGAACAGGAAGCGGCTTTGCGCATGCTGATGAATAACTTGGACCCAGAGGTTGCAGAATGCCCTGAGGATTTGGTTGTGTATGGAGGGATTGGTAAAGCTGCACGTAACTGGGCTAGTTTTGACAAAATTGTTGAATGCTTAAAAGAATTAGAAGCAGACGAGACATTGTTAATTCAATCGGGTAAACCAGTAGGAATATTCCGTACCCATTCTCAAGCCCCACGTGTGCTGTTATCGAACTCGGTGTTGGTTCCTGCTTTTGCAAATTGGGAGACATTCCGTGAATTAGATCAAAAAGGCCTGATGATGTACGGACAAATGACAGCAGGTAGCTGGATTTATATTGGAACACAAGGAATTTTGCAAGGTACGTATGAAACCTTTGCAGAAGCTGCACGCCAGCATAATCATGGCACGTTAAAAGGCACCATCACTCTAACAGCAGGCATGGGCGGCATGGGGGGAGCTCAACCATTAGCTGTTACGATGAATGAAGGTGTGGTCATCGCAGTTGATATTGACGCTGCTCGCATCCAACGCAGGATTGATACTCGTTACTGCGATGTGATGGTGCATGATTTAGATACAGCATGGCGGATGGCAACAGAAGCGAAGAACGAAGGCAGAGCCTTGGCCATTGGCTTGGTCGGTAATGCCGCAGAGATTTTTCCAGAGATGGTTGCACGTGGGCTAACGCCTGAATTCGTCACCGACCAGACCTCGGCACATGATCCTTTGAATGGATATGTACCCATCGGTTATGGATTAGAAGAGGCAAAATCATTAAGAGAGAGCGATTCAAATCAATACATTCAATTAGCAAAACGTTCAATGGCTACCCAAGTACGGGGCATGCTTGATTTACAAAAGGCAGGGTCGATCGTCTTTGATTACGGGAATAACATTCGTCAGGTTGCTTTTGATGAAGGGGTTGAGGATGCCTTTCAGTTTCCTGGATTTGTCCCAGCCTATATTCGCCCATTATTTTGTGAGGGCAAAGGGCCGTTTCGTTGGGCTGCTTTGTCAGGCGATCCACAGGATATTTATAAGACAGATGAGCTTGTGTTAAAGCTGTTCCCAGAGAACGAGCATCTCCGCCGTTGGATTACGATGGCCCAGGAAAGAGTAGCATTCCAAGGCTTGCCCGCCCGTATCTGCTGGTTAGGGTACGGAGAGCGTGTCAAAATGGGGCTTGCTATCAATGAAATGGTACGAAGCGGTGAGATTTCAGCACCAATCGTCATTGGACGAGATCACTTAGATTGTGGTTCTGTTGCTTCTCCAAATCGGGAGACAGAAGCAATGAAGGACGGCAGTGATGCAGTAGCAGATTGGGCTATTTTAAATGCGCTGGTCAATACCTCTGCGGGTGCAAGCTGGGTCTCCGTCCATCATGGCGGCGGTGTAGGAATGGGGTATTCCTTGCACGCAGGAATGGTAGTGGTCGCAGATGGTTCGTTGGAAGCAGAAGAACGACTGAAACGTGTACTTACAACCGATCCGGGCATGGGAGTTATTCGCCACGCTGACGCAGGCTATGAATTAGCCGTTAAAACAGCGAAAGAGCGTGGGGTTCGAGTACCGATGCTTGATATGTAAAAAGCAACGGAGTAAAGGGGAATAGGAGGAAAGCGTGATGTCGCAAATCGATTTGCTTGTTCATAATATCAAAGCACTCGTCACAATGGCTGGGCCAGCCGGGGCACGTTCTGGGGCTGAGATGAAAGAGATTGGATTAGTTCAAGACGGGGCAGTAGCCGTGGTAGATGGACGAATTGTGGCAGTTGGACGAGAAGAGGACGTGCAAAAACAAATCCAAGGGGCTGACATTTCTACAGAATGGGATGCAAAGGGAAAGCTAGTTACACCTGGATTAGTCGAGCCGCATACGCATTTGGTGCATGGGGGCTCTCGTGAGCATGAATTATCCCTTAAATTAAATGGGGCCAGCTATCTGGAAATTTTAGAAAAGGGCGGGGGAATCTTAAGTACGGTGCGAGCTACGCGTGCGGCTACTGAAGAGGAACTGTTTGTAAAGGCAAAGAAGAGCCTGGATCAAATGCTGCAATTCGGTGCAACTACCGTAGAAGCAAAAAGCGGCTATGGCCTTAGCGTGAAAGAAGAACTAAAACAGCTTCGGGTAACCAGTGCGTTACAAAAACTGCATCCAGTCGACTTAGTCTCTACTTTTATGGGGGCGCATGCAGTCCCCACCGAATATAAGGGACGAACAGATGAATATGTTGCTTTGGTTATTAACGAAATGCTACCTGAGGTAAAACGTTCTGGATTGGCTGAATTCTGTGACGTATTTTGCGAGCATGGGGTGTTTAGTGTAGAGCAATCGAGGGCTATTATGCAGGCAGCTCGTAAGCTTGGCTTTAGATTGAAGCTTCATGCAGATGAAATTGAACCGTTGGGGGGAGCAGAATTAGCCGCCGAGCTAGGCTGCATTTCTGCTGAGCATTTGTTAGCGGCAAGCGATGAGGGATTACTTGCGATGAAGGAAGCAGGTGTTGTAGCAGTCTGCTTGCCAGCAACCTCCTTTAATCTTCGACTGAGTAAGCATGCTCGCGCTAGAAAAATGATCGAGTTAGGTGTTCCTGTTGCCCTTTCCACTGATTACAATCCAGGCAGTTCACCTACAGAGTCATTGCAGCTTGTGATGACGCTAGGCTGCCTAAATCTGGGGCTGACACCAGAGGAGGTATTGACGGCCATGACGATCAATGCCGCTCATGCGATTGGACGTGCAGAACAGGTTGGAAGCCTTGAAGTGGGTAAACAGGCGGATTTGGTCATCTATGATGCGGATAATCTTGCATATCTGCCTTATCATTTTGGCATCAATCACGTCAAAACCGTTGTGAAAAATGGGCAGATTGTGGTGCAGGATGGGAAAGTGGCTTATGAGTAAAACGGAAAACACATAAAGCTTGAGAAAAAGACGTCAATTCTTGAAAAGGGATTGACGTCTTTTGGTAGTTCTTCCTTTCACTTTCATAGCGTGTGTAGGCAACGGAGTCCCAGCTATTATCCTTTTGAGTTCTTGCTAGCTTTCTATTTTTGTGAAATCCTCTTCCAATATTACTTTTAAAAAGGTTACTTATTTTCTATGTAATAGTCGGCATATATCAGCAAAGGTTACAAAATTGCCGAAATATATTTTTTATTCCAGAAAGGCTCAGCCCGAATTGTGAACATGTTAAGAGAAAGTGTTCACTCCTCTTATGAAATAGGCAATAGGAAACAGATAGAGAAGGATATATAATTTTACTTATATCTTTTTAACATAAAGGAGCGTTTCAGTGAAAAAACAAATTGCTTGGGTAACAGATAGTACGGCCTATATACCTGCTGACCTTCGGGAAAAGCACGATATTTATGTCGTGCCACTCGAAATTATTTTCTCCGACGGTACCTACCGAGATGGCCTCGATATGACGCCTGAGCAACTGTACGAAAAAATCGAGAAAACGCAAGAAGTTCCGAAGACCTCTCAACCCTCGCTGGGCAATTTTGTGGAGTTATATGAGACTCTCAAACAAAAATATGATTGTGCGATTGCTGTACATGTATCGAGTAAGCTAAGTGGAACACTTAATGCCAGCCAGAGTGCGGCCAAGTTGGCGGAGTTTCCAGTAGAGGTCGTAGATTCTAAAACGATGTCCTATCCCATTACACATATGATTCTGCAAGGAATGAAAATGGCAAAAACGGGAGCTACACCAGAGAAGATCGCAAGCTCGTTGCGTCTTATCGCTGAGAAAACGGAGAGCTACATCCTCCTCGGAAGTCTTGATCAATTTTATCGCGGGGGACGGATGAATGGAGTACAGTTTTTCATGGGTAATCTACTTCAGATCAAACCAATTCTGCGTATCAGAGATGGTATTTTTGAAGTCTATGAAAAAATTAGAACGGAAAACAAAGCGATTGTCCGCATGCTAGCACAGCTTGATCAAGCAATGCAGAAACAACAAATTAAGAATGTACAAATTCTACACGGGAATGTAATGGAAAAAGCTCAGGCTCTCAAAAAGCGAATAAAAGAGAAGTATCAGGATGTAGAAGTGATGATTGGACCTATTAGTTCCACGATTGGTGTGCATGCCGGGCAGGGAACAATAGCGCTATCATGGATTAATGAATAGTCTGAATACAGTATATTCATGAATAGTAAAAGGGAGCGAATATGCTCCTTTTTTCTTTTGTTTTAGGCGAAATTTCTTTTATTACTTCTGATTTTATGAGACAGAATTGTCGTTATAAAGCAGTTTCTACCAGTGATCACTTTCACTTGACACCCTATCTGTGACCGGGTATATTTGTGTTGTAAGATTGTGAAACCGGTTACATTTATGAAAAAACGGAACACTATGAGATTTTATGCATGTATTTTTTGGATTTATTTGGTCTTATATCGTTCATATGAAACCGGTTACACATATAGATGGTTACGAATGTGGAGTGACGGATGATGGCAACGATTCGCGATGTAGCAAAGCTGGCAGGTGTATCTGTGGCAACCGTTTCTCGTGTGCTTAACAAAACAGGCTATGTAAATGTAGAGACGGGTCGCAAGGTTGAAAAAGCAATTCAACAGCTCCAGTATGAGCCCAACTCGGTCGCGCGAGGTCTGGCGGGTAAGCGCACAAGTACAATTGCTTTTATTTTGCCAGATATCACGAACCCATTTTTTTCAGAGATGGCGCGCGGTGTGGAGGACAAAGCCAGAGAATTAGGCTATACGGTGATCTTATGTAACTCTGATGATCAGGGGCACAAGGAAAAAACATATATTGAAGTTCTCAAGAAAAAATATATTGATGGCATCATTATCGCTTCCCAAACCTTGAGCAGTGAAGACATTCAAAAGATGCAACAGGATCAGATTCCCCTGGTGGTCATGGACCGTGCCCCCGAGAATCAACATTGTTCTGTTATTAGATGTAACAACTACGTGGGGGCAAAGGAAGCTGTAGCTCATTTAGTGGAGCAGGGCTGTCGCAAGGTTGGACACATCTATGGCCCGCAGGAATTAATTACTGCCAGGGAGAGAATGCTTGCCTATGAAGAAAGCGTTCAAGGATTTTCCTGGTACTCGCCAAGCTTAATGGAACCGGGATATTTTCAATTAAATGGTGGCCAAGAAGCAGTTAAGGAATTACTGAGAAGGCATCCCGATATTGATGGTATTTTTGTCGGAAATGATTTAATGGCCATTGGAGTGCTAAAAGGCTTGAATCAGCTTGGCAGAAGAGTGCCAGAAGATGTAGCTGTATGCGGATTTGATGGCATTGCTCTGGCCTCAATGACGATTCCAGAATTAACAACAGTAGCTCAACCGATCTACGAGATGGGGGAGCTAGCAGCACTTACGTTAACTCAGCAAATAGAGAGCACAAAGCCATTACCGAGTGTATTTGAACTAGAGCCGATTTTTATTGAGCGCAGTTCAACCAGAAGGGAGCCATTAGCATGAAACCACCACGCATAGCTGTCATTGGCAGTCTTAACATGGATGTTGTAGTAGAAGCACCTCGTCAGCCAAAAATGGGAGAGACAATCAGCGGAGATCATGTTCATTTTATCCCTGGGGGGAAAGGAGCGAATCAAGCGGTTGCTTGCGCACGTTTAGGGGCCCAGACATCCATGATTGGTTCATTAGGCAGAGATGCATTTGGAGATTCCTTGGAGCAAGCGATGAAGCAGGAAGGAATTCAGGTAAGTACGATAAAACGTGTTGAAAATGCTCCGACCGGCATCGCCTCCATTTTACTCGCTGAAGGAGATAACCAAATTATTGTAGTGGCAGGGGCCAATGCGCATACCTCTATGACGGATGTTGATCTGCATGCTGATACGGTAAAGGCGGCGGACATTGTGCTACTACAGTTGGAAATCCCCATCGAGACAGTTGTTCACACGGCAAAGCTAGCTAAAGAAGCCGGGAAAACGGTCATCTTAAATCCGGCGCCAGCGCAGAAGCTTCCAGATGAATTATTTGGCTATATCGATGTCATGACACCTAATGAATCAGAATTGTATCTTTTGACAGGGCTGGAACAAAATCAAGCGACAGACAAAGCAACAACACGGTCTGCTGCAATGAAGGCACTCCATGCAAAAGGAGTGAAGCATGTGGTTACCACACTTGGAGCCACGGGTTCTGCCTACTTAATGAATGGCGAGACCTTTGGGACGATTGCTAGTCATAAAGTGCAGGTCGTCGATACCACAGGGGCCGGTGATTCTTATAACGCAGGGCTCGCCTATGCACTAGCCTCTGGACAGAGCATTCCAGAAGCTGTTGAGTTTGCTAGCATTGTCTCGGCACTTGCTGTAACGAAGCTGGGAGCACAGCAGGGAATGCCTACAATGAAGGAAGTCCTAGCGTTTCAATCTAAGGAATAGCTTCTTGCTAGACGTGACAGGTTGGGGTCGCAACAGCTACAGCTACAGCTAGGGAAATTCTTACACAGCTAAAGGGTGAGAAACATGAAGAAAATCGGGATCATGAATAGTGAAATATCAACTATCATCAGTAAGCTGGGACATACAGACCGCATTGTCATTTGCGATGCGGGCCTGCCGATCCCAGATGGGGTGAAGCGAATTGATGTGGCCCTCAAGGCAGGCTTGCCAAGCTTTCTGGATGTGCTGCAAGTAATATTAGAAGAAATGCAGGTGGAGCGTATCCACTATGCGAACGAGATGATCGAGGTTAGCCCTGCTCTTTATGAAAAAATGAAACAGGAGCTTCCTCACGTAGAAGAAAACATCATCAGTCATGAGGAATTTAAAAAACGGACGAATGAAGCGAAAGCAATCATACGTACCGGAGAGTGCACGCCATATGCCAATGTGATTTTAGAAGCTGGAGTTACTTTTTAAAGGCGGTGTGAACGTATGACAGATCTATTGTTAGAAATGAAAGGAATCTGTAAGTCGTTTCCGGGTGTCAAGGTGCTTGATCAGGTTGAATTGACAGTGCGTCCAGGTGAGCTGGTAGCGCTAATGGGTGAGAATGGTGCAGGTAAATCTACTCTTATGAAAATCCTAGGTGGCATTTATACCAAAGATAGTGGTTCTATCACGGTTAAAGGTCAGCCTGTACCGGAGATGACCACGAAGTTAGCCGCTGAACTGGGGATTGGAATCATTCATCAAGAATTGAACCTGATTTCCCATTTATCTGTAGCCGAAAATATTTTTTTGGGACGCGAATTTACCTATGGAAAAACCAAATTTGTGAATTGGAAAAAGCTACGACAGGAAGCAAAGGTATATCTAGACAAATTAGGCATTCAGGTTGATCCCGATACCAGGGTGGGCGATTTATCGGTTGGCCAGCAACAAATGATCGAAATCGCTAAAGCGCTTTCATTGCAGGCGGACATCCTTGTATTAGATGAACCAACCGCAGCTCTTACCAATCGTGAAATCGATGCTTTGTTTGAGGTCATTTTCTCTCTTAAAAATAAAGGGGTAGGCATGATTTACATCTCGCATCGGATGGAAGAAATCTTTCAGGTTAGCGATCGCATTACAGTTCTTCGTGACGGTCAGTATGTTGGCACGAAAGTAACGGCTGAGACAAACATGGACGAGCTGGTCAAAATGATGGTAGGTAGAGAAATTACAGATCGCTTTCCAAAGGTAAAGGTGTCCCTTGGCGAAGAGAAGCTGCGCGTAGATCATCTATCTGTTAAAGGCAAACTGACGGATATCTCCTTTGCAGTAAAAGCTGGCGAAATATTGGGATTTGCCGGATTAATGGGAGCAGGCCGTTCGGAGGTTGCTAAAGCTATTTTTGGACTTGAACGGGTGGAGGCAGGGAGCATAAAAGTAGAAGGCAGGTCTGTAGCTATCAACAAGCCCAAGGATGCTATTGCGGCAGGAATTGCCTTTGTAACGGAAGATCGAAAAGAAGAGGGCTTGGTTCTGTCCTTATCGGTTCGTGAAAACATAGCGTTGCCTAATCTATCCAGTCTCTCATCCTTTGGGGTCCTTTATAAGCAGAAGGAAGTGCAACTAGCAAGAGAGACAATCGATAAATTAGTAGTGAAAACGCATAGCAGTGAGCAACGGGTTGGTTCGTTAAGCGGGGGCAATCAGCAAAAGGTTGTGATTGGAAAATGGCTGGCTACCGCTCCAAAGATTTTAATTTTAGATGAGCCAACGCGCGGAGTAGACATTGGAGCCAAGAAAGAGATTTATGATTTGATGAACCGTTTGGCACAGGAAGGTGTCGCGATCATCATGATCTCTTCAGAATTGCCTGAGGTCTTAGGAATGAGCGATCGAATTATCGTTATGCATGAAGGAAAAATAACGGGTGAATTCTCAAGAGAAGAAGCTACTCAGGAAAGCATTATGCACGTAGCAACAGGAGGAGGTCATTTCATTGCAAGCACAAACGAAACCAACGCTTACGCTTAAAGGCAACTTTTTGCAACAAATGGGACCGTTACTGGGACTGTTTCTGTTAGTGATTATCCTGTCCATCGTCAGCTCTGATTTTTTAACGGTAAGCAATATATTTAATGTCCTACGCCAGGTTTCAATTAATGCGCTGATTGCATTTGGAATGACCTTCGTTATTTTAACAGGAGGCATTGATCTGTCCGTAGGCTCTACCCTAGCTTTATCCAGCGCATTGTCAGCAGGGCTGATGGCTAGTGGAGGCGATCCGTTCCTAGCAATTGTGGTTGGACTATTGGCAGGCTTGGTAATGGGGGCATTCAATGGGATTTTGGTCGCAAAGGGAAATGTAGCTCCTTTTATCGCGACATTGGCAACCATGACAGTTTTTCGAGGATTAACGCTAGTTTATACAGAGGGCAAACCAATCACAGGACTGCCAGATAGCTTTGGATTGGTAGGAAAAAGCTTCTTTTTACAAATTCCGATGCCAGTTATCTGGATGTTACTTTCCTTTGTCGCCTTGTATTTCATTTTAAAACATACAACATTTGGCCGACATGTCTATGCTTTAGGAAGCAATGAGGAGGCAACTAGATTATCAGGGATTTCCACCACGAAGGTTAAAATTTGGGTATATTCTATCAGCGGCTTGTTCGCATCCTTAGCGGGTATTATTTTGACCTCCCGTCTTAACTCTGCTCAACCAACGGCGGGAACATCTTATGAGCTAGACGCCATTGCGGCAGTTGTTCTAGGGGGAACCAGTCTGTCTGGTGGTAAAGGCTGGCTTGTTGGTACCTTAATCGGGGCCATGATTATCGGTGTGCTAAACAACGGTCTGAACCTGTTGAATGTATCATCATTCTATCAACTGGTGGCCAAAGGGGCAGTCATTTTGATTGCCGTTTTGCTGGATCGTTCTAAAAAATAAATGAATGAGAAAAAGGAGAGGTTTCGACATGAAGAAGTACGTGAAAGTAGCATTGGCATCCACTATGCTTTTATCTGTACTAGCAGGCTGTTCCACCCAATCCAGCTTAGAGGACAACAAGGCACCAGCTCCTGATGCGAAAAAAGAAGGTGTCACCATCGGGCTCTCTATCTCTACTTTAAATAACCCATTCTTTGTAACATTAAAAGAAGGCGCAGAAAAGGCAGCCAAGGAGGCAGGGGTAAATCTGATTGTCGTAGATTCTCAGGATGATACTGCTAAGCAAATTAGTGGAGTAGAGGATTTAATCCAGAAAAAAGTAGATGTCATCTTGGTTAATCCAACCGATAGCGCAGCTATTTCCACAGCAGTTGAATCAGCCAACACAGCGAATATCCCGGTAGTTACGGTAGACCGTGCTGCAGAAGGTGGGAAAGTAACCGCACATATCGCTTCCGACAATGTGAAGGGCGGAGAAATGGCTGGTCAATTCATACTAGATTCCCTAGGCGGTAAAGGGAACGTGGTTGAGCTGGAGGGTATCCCTGGTTCCTCGGCGGCGCGTGATCGGGGTACAGGCTTCCACAAGGCGGTAGACAATAAAGATGGTCTAAAAGTCACAGCTTCTCAACCAGCAGATTTCAATCGTGCAAAAGGCATGAGTGTTATGGAAAACATTTTACAAGGAAATAAAAACATCCAAGCTGTGTTTGCTCACAATGATGAAATGGCTTTGGGCGCGTTACAAGCATTGGAGGCAGCGGGTTTAAAAGAAGTGAAGGTAGTAGGTTTTGACGCTACTGAGGATGCGGTTGCTGCTGTAAAGGATGGAAAACTGGCGGCAACTGTAGCGCAAAAACCATCTGAGATCGGTAAAAAAGCGGTAGAGACTGCCATTAAAGTATCCAAGGGTGAAAAGGTAGAAGAATTTATTCCAGTTGATTTGGAATTAATCAAAAAATAGCTGGCCCACTCTCATAGCATTTGATGATTAATAGAATAGGACACCAGGTGAAACGTAAATTTTGCCTGGTGTTTTTATTTTTGTGTAAAATGACCCTATTTTTGTTCAGCAGAAATTTCGATAAATAACGTATATACAAGAAGTTAGGAAGGGAGACACTATTACACGAATGGAGTGTCAAACAAAGAATAATCCATTGCATGCTGCAAATAGTCAAAAATGTGATTGTGATATTCAGGCACTAGAAAAAATCCTGCTGGACATTTCTACAGTAACAAAAGAAACACAGCGTTTGGCCAAACAGACTATGTTGAATAGTGAACGAATAAATGATCACGACAATGAAGCTTCTTTGGCTATAAAAGAGTCTGTGAAGCAATTGCTGGACAAGTCTGCCGTCATCTGGCACGAATGCAAGGAAGCAGTTAATAAGATTTACCTAGACATACAAACATATAGCACTCTAGTAGAACCAATGGAACCGAAGAAAAATGAAGCAAGGAACCTATTTTTACAACATGGAGTAACGACTACAATAATATATGAAATGCTGCAACAGGCACATCGGGAAATAGAGGAAATATTTCTAGCTGTGCAGAATATAACCACCAAAACCAATTTCTTGCTAAAAATAATAGAAATAAGTCAATTGGCAGCAAAGCATACTAGTAAGAAAAGAGAACTGATAGGCGCCGAGGGTTTACGTCTAAATGACTACATAAAATAGCGGTTATCGGTAATGACAAACAAGAATTACAGCCCTATCTTACAATGTTCATTTGTTGCTCAAGGAGCTTTGTCAATCAGCCAACATATCCAAAAGAGTCCCGTGTAAATAAGGAAGTATGGGTATGATAAAGGCAGAAAGATCTGTTTAACATAGCAAGGATATAATTGGTTTACGTAGTGGGAGAGAGAAATGTAGAGAAACCAAAAAGCTTTTTACAGAGAAAAAAGGAGTGGTGTGTATGGTAGCTTGGCTACGACAATCTCAAAGTGCTTCCGTTGTTTTATTATTGGTTCGTCTTTATTTGGGGTATACCTGGATTACCTCTGGTTGGGGCAAGTTAAGCGGGGGAGGCTTTGCGACAGAGGGCTTCTTAAAAGGAGCGATTGAAAAAGCGACTGGTGATCATCCTTCTGTTCAAGCCTGGTGGGCTGCTTTTCTGGAAAATTTCGCATTGCCGGGAGCTTCCTTTTTCAATTTCTTAATTCCTTGGGGAGAATTCCTGGTAGGACTTGCGTTATTACTAGGGCTGTTCACCACATTTGCTGGATTAATGGGCATTTCTATGAATTACGCATTCTTATTTAGTGGTACAGTCAGTATTAATCCATATTTGATTTTATTAACCACGTTTATTTTAGTTGCTGGTCGCAATGCTGGATACTTTGGTTTAGATCGACTAGTACTTCCATATTGGGATAAAAAACGAGGCAGAGAGCAAATGAGGCTTCGTTAAAGCATATCGTTAGCTAGAAGGTCCTATAAAGATGATAAGTTATGATTGACTTTTATCAACTTTATAGTAAAATGAATGTGAAGCGAATAATGCGTTTACAGGCGTGTTACTGTTACAGACAGGCATGAGCCACACAAAGGATTTTTCTTTCTTGTTTCTTCATGGAGAAAATCTGATGTTGGCTCTTTTTTGGCTTTATGACTGTTGCAGGATACGCAGGGATTCTCAATGCAAGTTCGTAATTCTGATCTATGGTGGTGTCTGCGTGTACAAAAGCCAAGATTATAACATAAGTCGAATTTTAAGCAATAACGTCGTCTTGGTAAGCGATCCAACTGTGAATACAGAAATGGTCTTGCTTGGTAAGGGTCTTGGATTTGGGCAAAAAGCAGGCAACCCGATTGCGAAGAATGATGAACGTATTGAGAAGCGCTTTCGAATGGAAAATGAGCTTCACTTAAATCAGTTCCAATCGCTTCTGACCCAAATTGATCAGTCGGTGATTGAAATTGCAGAAGAAATCATTTCATGGATTTGTGATGAAATGACGCCTGAGATCAATGAATTAATTCACGTTGCTTTACCTGACCATATCCAGTTTGCTGTGCATCGCTTGTCAAGCGGTATGGAAATTGTAAACCCTTTCCTATTCGAGATTCAGGCGCTGTATCCGCAGGAATTCATCCTTGCTGAACGAGCGGCGGCCTTAATCGAAGACACCTTCACGACTACGGTTCCAGAAAGTGAAATCGGATTCTTGGCTCTGCATATTCACTCGGCTGTTAGCTACATTCCAGTAGCGCAGACAGTGAAGCATACGAACCTCATCCTACAGATGATTCAGATGGTGGAAGAGCGTTTAACATTGAAGGTAACGAAGGAAAGCTTGCATTATACTCGAATGATTACGCATTTCCGCTTCGTTCTAGAACGATTGATGGAAGGCAAAACAATAGAAAATCCTTTATTGGATCGCGTGAAAACGATGCTTCCTGAGGCATATGAGCTTGCTTTGCAATTAGGAGAGCTCATTTCACGAAAGTTAGATGTTAAAGTCCCTGAGGACGAAGTGGGATACATGGCTATGCATTTGTTCCGCTTGTTTCAACTCGTAAAGGACAAAAAAGAATAATTGTCTTTTCACAGCGTGTTACTAGTTCGACTAGGCATGAGCAGTGGAGGATGGAGTATCCTAAATGATATCAATTTGTTTAGGCATACCCATTTTTCTATGCTCATGCCTTTTCTATTTGATAAAGTCAGTGAACACCTAAGGAGGCCCTATATGTTTAGCAAATTATTTTCTCGTAAAAAAGAAGTTCAGCCAACTCAACTGCTAGCTCCCCTTACTGGTAAGGCAGTTCATTTAGAAGAAGTACCAGATCCTGTTTTTTCTCAAAAAATTGCTGGTGATGGCTTAGCTATCGACCCAACAGAAGGTGTTCTGGTAGCACCTGTTGATGCGAAGGTCGTTCATTTGTTTAACACCGGACATGCAATCGGATTGCAGACAGCTAATGGTGCTGAAATCTTGATGCATATCGGTATTGATACTGTTAACTTAAACGGCGAAGGTTTCTCCGCAAAAGTAACGACCGGTCAAGATGTAAAAGCGGGTCAGACCCTGATTGAATTTGATTTAGATATCATTAAAAACGCAGGGTACCCTGTAATCACACCAATTATTATTACAAATAGCGATGCTGTTGAAAGCATGACACAATTTGTAGGTGCTTCTGTGACTCGTGGTCAGGAAAAAGTTCTTGAAGTAACGCTAAAAGCTTAATCCTTTTAAACAACTATACATCTTGTAGATAGTGAGGGATAAGTAATGAGGGTAATTGTATCAGAGAATTATCAGGAACTAAGCAAAAAAGCTGCTGAAATCATGGTAGAACAAATAGAAAACAAACCTACATCTGTGCTTGGCTTGGCTACAGGAAGCACGCCAATAGGGATGTATAAAGAATTAATCAGCATGCAGCAGGCAGGAAACGTTGATTTTAGTCAAATCACCACGTTTAACCTAGATGAATATGTGGGGCTGACTGCTGACCACGATCAAAGCTACAGCTATTTCATGTGGGATAACTTGTTCTCACATGTAAATATTAAAAAAGAACAAACGAATATTCCATCAGGTATCTTTACCGATGCGAAGGCAGAGTGCTCCCGATACGAGAAGGCAATGGAAGAAGCAGGTGGTGTTGATATCCAAATATTGGGTATTGGTCATAATGGACACATTGGCTTTAATGAACCGGCTCAAGCGTTCACATTATCTACTCATGTAGTAGAACTTGCGTCTGAGACCATCGAAGCAAATGCTCGCTTCTTCTCTGATATATCCGAGGTACCTAAGCAAGCTGTGACGATGGGGATTGGTGGGATTATGAAGGCTCGCCACGTCCTATTACTAGTAAATGACAAGAGTAAAGCGGAAGCTGTCCGTCATTTATTCACAGGCATAGTTGATCCACAAGTGCCTGTATCCATTTTACAGCTACATCCTAATTTAACCGTATTGGTAGATCGTGCAACGGCTGAGCTATTGCCTTTGCAAGACGAATCCAGAGAGGCTATTCTTCAAGGCTAACGCATACAACAAGCGATATGATGTGAAACCTTATGGACGCCATGAGGTTTCACTGCTCATATATAACTTCAAAAGGAGGAAATGATATGTTGGCTTTTCTTCAAAAGATTGGTAAAGCTTTGATGCTTCCGGTCGCAACCTTGCCAGCTGCCGCTCTATTGCTACGTTTTGGAGCGATCGACTATGTTAAAGACTTTAACATGGGCACCACTGGTGAATTTTTAAATCATTACATCGCTCCATTCCTGAAAGCAGGCGGTTCTGCTATTTTTGATAACTTACCTTTAATCTTTGCTGTCGGGGTAGCCATTGGTTTGGCAGGAGACGCAGTTGCCGCTTTAGCAGCAGTAATTGCACAATTGGTTTTACTTAATGTATTGAAAGCGGTTCCACCTGCATTCGCTTTCATTGACGATGCAATGAAATTGGACATGGGCGTACTAGGCGGTATTATGTCCGGTGGTTTGGCTGCTTACTTCTACAACAAGTACCACAATATCAAGCTTCCCGATTGGTTAGGCTTCTTTAGTGGTAAACGGTTTGTTCCAATTATTACATCCTCTACCATGGTCGTGTTAGGTTTGCTGCTTGGTCTTGTATGGGGTCCTGTCCAAGAGGCGCTTAATTCATTTGGTAATACGGTTGTAAGTATGGGGGCTGTAGGTAGTGGTATCTTTGGTATCGCGAACCGTGTACTAATTCCATTTGGTTTGCACCATGTTATTAATACGATCGCTTGGTTTGAAATTGGAACGTTTACAGATGCGGCTGGTGAAATCGTAAAAGGTGACTTGAATCGCTTCTTTGCGGGAGATCCATCTGCCGGACTATTTATGACAGGCTTCTTCCCAATCATGATGTTTGCGATGCCGGCGATCGCACTTGCAATCGTTCACACAGCGAAGCCTGAAAACCGCAAAACGGTGGCTTCTATCTTCTTAAGTACAGCAATCGCGGCGTTCTTGACAGGTATCACGGAGCCAGTAGAATTTGCATTCATGTTTGCTGCTCCATTACTATATGGTATCCATGCCGTTTTAACAGGAGCCATTGCCTTTATTATTGTTGAATTAGGCGTACGACTAGGATTTGGATTCTCGGCTGGTTTGATCGATTACGTTGTTAACTTTAAATGGTCGCAAAAACCACTTCTGCTTTGGCCGATTGGTCTTGCTACCTTCGTCCTTTACTACTTCTTGTTCCGTATCATGATTAAGAAGCTGAACCTGAAAACGCCTGGCCGCGAAGATGATTTCGCAGCAGCGGCCGATGGGAATACGGCTAAAACCAATGAGGCTATGAGAGATAAAGCAGAAAAAGTATTATCAAATATCGGTGGAAAAGAAAATATCAAGAACATTGATGCATGTATTACTCGTCTGCGTTTAGTAGTAAACGACGACCAAAAGGTAAATGATGCAGCCTTGAAGCAGCTAGGTGCAGCAGGTGTGATGCGCTTAGGTCAAGGTAGTGTACAAATTGTTTTTGGTACACAATCCGAGATTTTAAAAGATGAGATTAAAAAACTATAATCATCATAAAAATAGCACGGTAAAGAGGGCATGATCCGATAAGGGTCCTGCCTTCTCTTTTTATCTCTTTATAAACTGGTGCATGCATGGTTTGAACGAAGCCATCTCTTACATAATGATAAAAGGTAAGTCGTTGAACTCTTGCCGTTTTTGATGCATAGTAGTCAATTACCATGCTAAAGTAGAAGGAATAAACCAATAAGCGTACCAAAAGGGAGTGAAGGTAGCATGATACTCGAAGTAATTGCAACTACGCTAGATGATGCAAAGCGAGCAGAAGCAGGCGGAGCGGATCGATTGGAGTTGATCACAGGTATTAGGGAAGGAGGACTTACCCCTAGCTACGGTCTCATAAAAAATGTAGTTGATCAGGTGAAAATTCCCGTACATGTGATGGTGCGTCCTCATAGTCAATCCTTTGTTTATACGACAAACGACATAGATGTGATGCTCAAAGATATACAAACTATCAGGGAACTTGGTGCATCAGGTGTGGTTCTGGGAGCTTTAACGCCAGATCATCACATTGATTTTCGAGCATTAGAGACTTTATTAACGGAAACAGGACATATGCATGTTACATTCCATCGGGCATTTGACGAGGTAGAGGATCAAGTAGCAGCGCTTGAACAATTGCTGCATTATAAACAGATTGATCGCATTCTAACATCTGGTGGCAAGTCAAGCGCCCTGCAAGCAGTAGATCAGATGAAAACGTTGGTAGAGCGAACTGCTTCTACACACGTAACCATACTAGCGGGCGCCGGCTTAACCATTGAGACTGTGTCTGATTTTGTAAAAGAAACAGGTGTTAGGGAGGTTCATTTTGGCACGGGAGTAAGGCAGGATGGACAAGCGTTGAAACCAGTCGATACCCAATTAGTAGCGTTAGTAAAGAATAAATGAAACGGATGAAAGCTATAAAGACAGAGGGAGGGTTAACATAATGAAGAAACGACCGTTTAACATCGAAGTGCGTCGACAGATGATGGGGGATGATATCGTCTACCTGATAGGTGGGGGAGTGGTACATATTGGTGCAGTTGCGACCGCTTATTGGCAGGATGAGCAGGTAAAAGTGGAGCTTATCACTTTACCTGGTCATAAGGAAGATCAATTGGCGCTTGAATGTGCAAGTCTAGCTTGTGAACACCAAAAATGCACAGTTACCGCTATTGTAGGCATTCATATAGATCAAGCCAGCAAGGAAGAAATCATGCTGGCAGTAAAGACAGCTCGTGAAGCGATGCATGAAGAGCTTTTTGGAGAAACAAAATAGGTAGTAGTCCCCCTTTTTCCAACTGTCATAGAACTGAAAAAAGTTAGTTCCTTTTTTCACGTTATAATAGACGGATGCGAAAGGGGGATTTTGTTTTACATGAATGCACGATTTTTCAAGATGAAAAGAGGAAGCAAGCATCCTAGAGAATTAAACGTCTTCGTCTTGTTGCTAGGCATTTTATTATTAGCAACTGTACTTACGTATATAGTACCTGCTGGAGAATATGCCCGCGTTGAAGTTGATGGGCGCAACGTGATCAATCCCGCTAGCTTTCACTTTCTGCCATCTGAGCCTGTCCATCCATTTGATACACTGATTAGTATTCATAAAGGGATGGTAGAGACTGCCGACATTATATTCTTTGTCCTTATAGTCGGAGGAACATATGGAATTATTACATATTCTGGCGCAATGGAAGCTTTGGTAGTAGTCATGGCACGTAAATTGGGGAATCAGGAAAAGTGGCTCGTTCCACTGATGATGCTATTCTTTGGCGTCTGCGGTTCTTTAATGGCGATGGCTGAGGAGACCCTGCCCTATCTAGCATTGCTTATTCCGGTGGCTTTGGCATTAGGCTTTGATGTCATTACAGGCGCCGCGATTGTACTAGTAGGGGCCCAAATCGGTTTTAGTACCGCTCTTATTAATCCTTTTACTATAGGTGTTGCTCAAAAGATAGCAGAGCTTCCACTGTTCTCTGGCATGAGCTTTCGAATTGGGCTATTCGTGGTTCTATACATCGTTAGTGTTACCTTTGTATATCGTTATGCGATGAAAGTGAAGAGAGATCCGTCTAAAGGCTTCTTTGTGGAGAATAGCTTTGGTAAAGAGATGAATCATAGTCATTTTGCGACTTCTACTTTGCAGGCTGCAAAAAATCAAAAGGGTGAGGACCCTAAAATATTTCTCTTGAAGCACAAGCTTGTTCTGCTTAGCTTTATGCTGACATTAGGTACAATTGCCTTTGGTGTCATCAAGCAAGGGTGGTTTATTTCGGAGATTGCCACCATCTTTTTATGTTTAGCGTTGGTATCTGGTTTGATTTGTCGTATGAGTGGAAATGAATTTGTTACTTGCTTTATGAGAGGAGCAGCAGATTTATTAGAAGGGGCACTAATCATTGGGATGGCCCGGGCGATCTTGCTGGTTCTGACAGAGGGGCAGGTAATGGATACGATTTTGTTCTATTCAGCTCAAGCGATTCAGCAAGTACCCTCCTCTTTAACAGCTACGGGCATGTTTATTCTGCAATGCTTGTTAAACGTGATTGTCCCGTCGGGGAGTGGGCAAGCGGCACTAACAATGCCCATTATGACTCCTTTAGCTGACTTGGTGGGTATCACTCGTCAGACCGCCGTATTAGCCTTTCAATTGGGAGACGGCTTTACTAATATTGTGACGCCTACCTCTGGATATTTTATGGCTGGACTAGCCTTAGCCAAAATTCCATGGATTCGCTGGTTTAAATGGATTATGCCTCTAATTGGCTTGCAGATAGTCGTTGGGGGAATCGCTATCATTGTTGCACAGTTCATTGGATATGGTCCTTACTAATGAATTATAAATAGGCTATTAACATAAAAAGAAGGCAGTTCCAAAAGAGAAATCACTTTGGAACTGCCTTTTTAAAATAGTCAGGAGTTTATAACAAGATGGTTTACAACAAATTTAACTAGATGTGGATAACTTATTTCTTTTGTTTCTTTTTGTATTCAACGGCAATCTTAGCTGCTACCTCTGCGTTGTGGTATACAAGTGCGATGTTCGTTTCTAAGCTTTTGCCAGCAGTTAGTTCTTTTACTTTTGAAAGTAGGAATGGTGTTACTTTTTTGCCAGCGATATTATTTTCCTTCGCTTCAGCAAGTGCTTGTTGGATCGCTGCTTCAATCTGATCGTATGGAAGAGCAGATTCTTCTGGTACAGGGTTGGAGATGACCATTCCGCCCTGCATACCTAGCTTCCATTTTGTATCCATCACGGAAGCTACTGTATCAGGCGTGTCCAATGTAAAGTCAACGCCGTAGCCGCTCTTACGGGAGTAGAAGGAAGGGAATTCGTCTGTTTTGTAACCAACAACTGGTACCCCTTGGGTTTCTAAGTATTCTAATGTACGTCCGATATCAAGGATTGATTTGCAACCTGCGCATACTACAGCTACGCTAGTATTCGCCAATTCCGTTAGGTCAGCAGATACGTCCCACGTAACCTCTCCTTCGCGGTGAACCCCACCAATACCACCTGTAGCAAACATTTCAATTCCAGCTAGTTCAGCAGCAATCATCGTGCCGGCAACAGTGGTCGCTCCAATTTTACCTGATGCAAGGATATAAGGGAAATCACGGCGGCTTACTTTCTCGACGGATTTGTTAGTAGCGAATTCTTCTAGTTCTTGATCAGTAAGACCAATTTTAATTTTACCATCCATGATACCAATCGTAGCTGGCACAGCACCGTTATCGCGAATGATTTGCTCAACCTTTTTCGCCATCTCCATGTTCTGCGGATACGGCATGCCATGAGAGATAATGGTTGTTTCTAAAGCGACGATCGGTAATTTATTTTCTAGAGCATGTGCAACCTCTTCAGTAAAAGTTAAGTAGTTTTTCATTGTGCATTCTCCTTTACGAACTGATATAGTTTTTCCGGCTGTAATTCGGGAGAGACAGATTGTTCTGTGACCAATGTCAGAGCTGATGCAGCAAGGCCTAACCGACAAGCGTCTAAAAGCTCTTCACCGTGTAGAACACCATGCAACAGACCTGAGGCAAAGGCATCACCAGCACCGGTGACATCTACAACATCCACTGGATATGGTGGAAGTAAAACCTCGTGTTCAGGGGAAGAAACAAAAATACCTTGTTCACCCATGGTTACGATGACATTGAGAGCGCCGCGTTTGCGAATGAACTGGCAAGCTGTTTTTACATCCTCTACATTGTTAATCTTCATGCCAGAAAGAATCTCAGCTTCTTCCTGGTTAGGCAAAATACTTGTGACGCCCATGAGAGATTCGGGTAATTTTTTGGCTTTCGCTGAAGAGACTGGATCAATATACAAAGTAATGTTCTCATCGTGACAGCGTTTGATCATGTATGCCAACACGTCCTCAGGGAGGTTCGTATCTAGAAGCACAATGTCGGAAGCGACGATATGAGCCCATTTCTCTGCGATCATCTCAGTTGTTACTTTTTCATAAATATCCATGTTTGCTAGGGAAACGAACATTTCACCATCTACATCTAGTAGCGCTGTGTAGGTACCCGTTTGTTCAGAGGAAAGCATCCAGGATTGACTAACATCTACCCCATGCTGTTTGGTTTCTGCAAGAACCCATTCACCCTCTTTGTCATTGCCTACGCTAGTAATAAGAGAGGTAACGCAACCAAGGCGTCCCAAATTTTCAGCAATGTTTCGGGCTACCCCTCCACATGATTGAGAGATGCTAACTGGATTGGAAGAGTGCAGTTTGACTTGTTGTTTGCTGCGAGCTTTGCGATCCAGATTGGCTCCCCCAAGGCAAGTGATGGAAGCTTCTTCTTTTAAAATGTAGGCTCTTCCTTTGATTTGGCCTTGTTTCATCATAGTGGCAATATACCCTGCTACGGCTGAGCGGGAAATTCCCATTTTATTGGCTAATTCTTGTTGACTGATGAAGGGATTCAAACGGATATAGTGCAAGATTTGTTGTTCTTTATCCATGTGACACTCCTCCTTTCAAACAAAAGTTTATCACTTAAACAAAAGTTTGTAAAGTATTTGTTTATCAAGTATGATAGGAGAAAACATTTACAAAAGTGCTTGTCGGCTATTTTTAGTAAGAGTTTCTCCATGATCTAAGCAAAAGTCTATCTGAAAAACAAAAGTTGGGTTACAATAGCAAAAAGAGGCGAAAAAGGGGCGGTTCGTGTGTCATTAGTGGGAGAGGAAAGAAAGGAGCTCATCTTAGAACTACTACAACAAGAAGGAAAAGTAAAAACAACTGAGCTAGTAGAAAAGCTACAAGTCTCTTCAGAATCCGTACGTCGGTATTTAGAAGAGCTAGAACAAGAGCAGAGGCTCAGGCGGGTGTATGGGGGAGCTGTCAAAGTAAGCGGAGACATCGAGCTACTTTCTTATAAAGACGACTCAGAAGTTTGTTATAGCAGCGTAAAAGATATTGCACAGGTAGCAGCAAATTTGGTGCAGCATGGTGAAAGTGTAGCTCTAGATGATGGGATCATTTCACTATATATGTTGCCCTACTTATTAGAAAAACAAGACGTGACGATCATTACTTGCTCTGTGCGATTACTGCAAGCCTTTTTTCTTCAGGAGAAAAAGGACGAATTTACAGGAGATATCTACTTTTTAGGTGGAAAGGTCCATCAAAAGCATGCACGTGTATGCGGCTTGATGACAGAAAAAATGATGGAATATTTCCATGCAGATAAAGCTTTCCTGTGTGTAGATGGATTATCCTTACAAAAAGGAATGAGCCATCATGATGCCGAACGAGCTTTTTTGGTTCGCAAATTTATGGAGAATTCAAAGGAATGCATTGTGCTGTGTGATCAGGATAAATTAGAATTACAGACTTTTTATAAGATTGCAGATATAAAAGACATTCAGACAGTTATTTGTGATAGCGAAATACCTGAGGAATGGGCAGATAAATATCAAGAATGGCAGGTTCAATGGGTAAATGCTTCTAGGGTGTAACCGGTTACACAGAACTATCGTATATATTCATACTGTCCTAACACATAATAACAGCAAACATGAAGTTCAGGAGGCACAACATGTGGTACAGCAGTTGGATGCTTACGGTATTAATGATCGGATACACAGAATGGGGTCCAGATACGGGGAGATCTATTCAGGAGGCACAGCACGTACAGGTGATCCAAAATGAAATAAAATTTAGTTCTGTCAAGGAACTAACCAATGCTTCTCAGGCAATCATTCGTGCCACAGCATTGGAGGCTGTTCATGAACAAGCGACGGATCAAACTGTACAAGGAAGAAAAGTTGTCAAATATACACAAACCTTTCAAGTAAAAGCAACATTGAAGGGGAGCGTAGGGAGACAAGTCCGGCTTGTATTTTATGGATTGGAACCTAAGCCTGAGGCAGGAGACCCTTTAAATTTACAGTATCCAGGGGCACTTGGGGATGGTGAATATTTTTTATTCTTAAAAAAAATGGATTCCAATACCTTCACAACCGTAGAAAAATGGCAAGGAATCTACCCTGTTTTTTCGGGCAAAACGGTGGCTCTAGAGGGATCTGGAATTTCTGAATTAAACGGACTTACACCGAATCAGATGATGGATAAAATAAAACAGGTAACAAGACAATAGGAGAAAAAGCCGTTTTCTGTATAAAGAGAAAACGGCTTTTTTAGGAAGCTTTTTTTAATCAATTAGTCTAGTAATCCTAACATAGAGAGACCTTTGGCAATCCCATCCTCATTGCAGCTTGCTGTTACATAACGAGCTTTTTGTTTTGCTTCCAAAACGGCATTGCCCATGGCTACACCATGTCCAACGGTTTCCAGCATTTCTAGATCGTTTAAGCCATCACCAAAGGCATAGGTGTGCTCAAGGGAAAAATGACCGTGTTCCAGCATTTTTTGGATGCCGACTGCTTTGGAGCTGCCCAATGGAATAATATCTAAGGCATAATCATGCCAATGAATAAAGCCAAATTGAGGGAAGCGTTCCATATACTCCTTAGCAAGCTCAGGTGCGCAGAAGATAATGCTTTGATAAATTGGATTTTGCTTGTAAAAGTCTGGGTCAAGAGAAGGCTTAGCCAATTGTAGTTCACCATAAATTACGTCCAAAAGAGGATCGTTAAGATGGTTGGCGCATAGCATTTCATGATTTACATAAGTAAGGACATGACCGTGTTTGTTGGCAAGATCAGTTAAATCTGTTAGCTGCTCTATCGCTATTGGATTACTATAGATTTCTTCGCCTTCAAATACAACATATTGACCATTTATGGAAACATAAGAATGAATGTCTAATTCTCTACATATGTCTTCTAATTGCTTAGGCATACGACCAGAAGCGATAGCAGTATAGATTCCATTTTCACGCAATCGACGTACCGCATCGCGAGTGCTTGTCAGTAATTGCTTATCTTCAGTAAGTAAGGTTCCGTCTACATCAAAAAACACGATTTTTCTCTCCACGTAAATTTCCTCCGCTTTTTCTAGTTGATCTAAGGGATACCACTATGTCGTAACGCCCAACGGTCACGCCGACACCAGATGGTACTAACAAGATAAACCTTACAGTATGAAAAGCATTTCAGGTCAAGAGAATTCTTCAGATTCTCTTCAAGCTATGTGAACATGGCAACTATTCTCAGCTTATTTTAAAATGGAGAGAGGGGGGGATGACACATGGCTAATATAAAACAGATAGCCGAGCTAGCAGGTGTTTCGATTACAACTGTTTCACGCGTTCTTAACAATCATCCCTATGTGCAGGAAGCTAAGCGTCAGGCAGTCTGGGATGCTGTGCATAAGCTTAATTACTCGCCAAATAGTAACGCTGTTCATCTAGTAAAAGGGCGGACAGGAATGGTGGCGGTTCTATTGCCGTTTGTCAATCATCCCTTTGCTGGAATGGTGCTGGAGGGAATTGCCGAACAAGCATTGCTGAATAATTACCGATTAATTTTATGCCAGACCAATTATGATCAAAATGAAGAGAAGCGCGTATTGGATATGCTGAAATCCAAGCAAATAGATGGAGTGATCATTGTTTCCAGAAAAGGCAAATGGGAGATGGTAGAGTCGTATGCTTCCTACGGACCGATCGTTGCTTGCGAAAAAGTAGACAGTGAAGTCATCTCTTATGTACATGTTGATCGGTACAGGGGAACGCAGGAATGCTTTCGTTATTTAGTGGAAAAAGGCTATCGACAAATTGGCTTTTCTCTTGGGACAAGCGGCACTCATAACGGAAAGAAACGTATGCAGGCGTATTTAGAAGGGATTGGCGACTTGAAAGAACCTGTTCGACCAGAATGGATTTTTGAAAATTGCTATCAGATGGAGGATGGTTCGCAGGTTGTGCAGCAATTAGCCCGGCTAAAGGAACGTCCACAAGCAATTATGGTTGCAGGTGATTTGCCAGCAGCAGGTATGATAACAGAAGCAAAAAAACTAGGATGGCGTGTTCCTGAGGACTTGGCTATTATTGGCTTTGATAATTTACCGTTGGCGAGCATTCTTGATTTAACCACGATGAATGTACCTAGTTTTGAAGCAGGCAAGGTCGCTTTTCAATTATTTATCGACCAGATTCTTGAGCGGAGAAACAAGCTAAAGGAGAGAAAAATTGTCACTAAAAAAGTAGAGCTACCGTTGAAGTTTATCATACGTGGCAGTGCGTGATCTTTTCTGTTGAAACGAATTCAACAATAGGTTCGTCAAAGCAGGTATTCAGATAATGCGTATATTGGCAGAATGCTGAAATAGTGAGCGCATGAGTGAAAGGTGGCAATAATCATGAGAAAAAAAGCAATGAATAAAGTAGTAGCGTCATTTCTGACACTTGGATTGTTAACAGGTGGAAGTTTTTTGGCTGCTGTACCTGCCGCACATGCTCAAGAGGCACAGGTTATTCGAAACATTCATGTGACAGGAGTAGGTAGTATCTCTATTGACCCGGATGTGGCTTATCTCCAAGTAGGAGTAGAGACGAATGCGAAAACAGCAAAGGAAGCACAGGAAAAGAATGCAAAAATTTTTGCTGCAGTGGAAAAGGTGCTGAATCAGGAGGGTTTATCTGAAAAAGAAATTCAAACCATTCAATTTGCAACTAGCCCACAATACAATTACGAGGATAAAGCGGGTCCTGTCCTGACAGGCTACCAAAGCCAGCATATTGTAAAAGTAACATATCGAAATCTAAATAAGATTGGTAATTTGTTGGATAAGCTGTCAGCAGCCGGAGCTAATCGAATTGATTCCGTTCAGTTAAGTACAGATAAACAAGCCAAATATGAAGGGCAAGCCTTAACACTAGCTGTTCAAAATGCAAAAGCTAAAGCAGAAGCGCTAGCCAAGGCATCTGGAGTGACAGTGAAAAAAGTACTGACCATTTCAGAGAGCAATGTTGTAGAACGTCCCTATATCCTAGCGAAAAATGAATTATCGATGCAGGACTCAGCAGCTAAGGGTAGTTCAATCGCTCCTGGACAAATTAAAGTAGAAACAACTGTTTCGGTGCAGTTTGAAATTGAGTAGGATTATCGAATCGAAATGCCAAACGGAGGAGACGTTACCTGTCACTCCGTTTTTTTATTTCCTCAAAAAAGATTTTTCTGTCCTTTTTCAAATAAAGGAAAAAGCTTATAGTATAGTGAGGAGAAGAGGAAGAAAGGGGGCAATAAATGCCGTATATTGGTTACCGAACACTGAAAACAGCAATTGGTGCTGGATTATCAATTTTTCTTGCTCAATTACTTGGACTAGAGTTCTATGCGTCAGCGGGTACATTAACGATCCTATGCATTCAAATTACGCGAAAGCGTTCGCTTAGCGTTTCCATTGATCGATTTATCGCATGCTTAGTCGCCATGGTTTTCAGCCTTCTGTTTTTTAAATGGGTTGGATTTCATGCTTTCACAATCACGATGATGATGTTGATCTTTATTCCGACATTAGTACGCTTACGTGTAATTGAGGGGTTTATTTCCAGCTGCGTTATTATGTTACATATCTATTTGAAGCAGGATTTAAGCTGGAGCTTCTTATGGAATGAATTACAATTGGTTACGATCGGTATAGGAATGGGGCTCCTGATGAATTTATATATGCCTAACAAAGATAAGGAATTATGGGAGCTTCAGCAAAAAGTAGAAAAAAACTTCTCTGTGATTTTAAAGGAATTGGCAGGCTATTTACGTCATGGAGAAGATGGATGGCCAGGGTCAGAAATGGTAGAAACACCTGTCTTGATAAAAAAAGCAAAAGAGCTTTCCTTACTGATTGTTGAAAATAATTTGTTGCGACCTGAATCAACCATTTATCGTTATTTTGGTATACGGGAGAAGCAATTCGATATTTTAGAGAGAATGCTTCCTATTGTTTCAGGCCTCTCTTTACAGGTTCCTCAGGGAAAACAGATTGCTGATTTTCTCGATGAGCTGAGTGTAAAAATACATCCAGGCAATACGTCATATGTATATTTAGATGGCATTCGAGAAATTAGAGAACGTGTACGCCAAGAGCCTTTGCCTGTTACACGTGAAGAATTTGAAGTGAGGGCCTCGCTCTTTTATTTGTTAAGTGAAATTGAACAATATCTATTGCTCAAACATAATTACATTCGTTCAGAGAGAGAACTGGAACGAATGCATGCACGGTTAAAAGTGGGGAAAGCAAAAGCGAAAGCCAAACAGAAAGAGTAATTTTTAACCATGGGAGAGGTTTTGATGAAGAAAACAATTTTATTTTTGCAAGTAATTGCATTAATAATCATGCTTCCAGCTTCTGTAGGAGCTGTATATTCAATGAAGGGTATTCCTGTATTGATCTACCATTCTATTGCGGATAAGCCGGATAATCCCTATTGTGTACCTCCTAGAGAGTTTGAGGAACAAATGAAATGGTTGCATGACGAAGGATATCAGACTCTGACAGCAACTGAATTACTTCAATACTATAATGAAGGTAAGCAGGTGCCTGACAAGTCTGTAGTGATCACAATTGACGATGGATATGATGACAATTATCTGATTGCGTATCCTATTTTTCAGGCATATAAGCAAAAAGCGACAATTTTTGTTACAGCTGGATCAGTAGGAAGACCTTCCTTTATGACTTGGGATCACATAAAGGAAATGCACAACAGTGGTTTAATTGATTTTCAATCACATACAATGACGCATGCTCACCTAGATAAGCTATCGCCTGATGTTGTTTATCAGGAATTAGCTCTGTCCAAGGCCATGCTTGAGGCTAAACTACATAAAAATATAGACATTCTTGCTTATCCATACGGAGGATTTAATCGTGCCATGCTGCCAACGGTACGTGAAGTGGGATATAAGATGGCATTTACCACTGTTCCGAGTAAGACAACTCCAAAGCAAGGAATGCATACTCTTCGTCGCATGGAGATCCATCCTAAAGCTTCCCTTCAAGCTCTGCTTCAACCCAAGCCAATGCCAACTACACATCTTACATTTTTAAGCTCTCTGTCACGTTAAGTGATGGAGAGTTTTTTAAAAAGAAAAATGGGTGCTTATTTTCGTCCATTTTACCATCCGTTCTTATTCCCCCGGCGTATGATGAAGGAGAATGAACAGATGGGATGTGATTCTTTTGAACACGGAGTTAAGGAAAGCCGTGGAACATACGTATTGTATGCAAATCCTAGAAACGGATATTTTGCATGATACGGGAAGAACGATCGTAATCCATTTGAAAACGTCAAAGGGAGACTACGTCCTAAAGAGGATCATTCTGGATGAGGAACGATTGCAGTTTATCTTGGCAGTAGAGGATCAAATTCGGAGTACGGGTATTTCTATTCCAAATGTTTTACCTACAGTTGATGGAAAACGCTATTTTATCTGGAACAATCAATATTATTTAATGCAACAATACATTTATGGTGATCCATCTACTGATCCGGACATGGGAGAGACCAGCGTAGAAAATATATGGGAGCGCGGTGTTTTATTAGGGCAGTTGCATCGTGCATCATATGGTTTTAGCACCCCCATGAGCCCAAAATACATGGGATTGGATACTTGGAATGAACACTATCAATCAGGTCTGTATTATTTGAAACGCTGGTATGAAAAAAACAAGAACAGCTCCTCGGAACGAAAACAGGTGATGTGCGAGTATCTCCCCTATTTTCAGATGGCCGGTTATGAGATTTACCAAGCATTACAGAGGTCTAGTTATTATGCTAATTTGAAATACCGATCTGTTGGTGAACAGTGGATTTGTCACGGGGATTTTCATCGGGGAAATGTTTTTAAGCGTCGAGGGCAATTTTGGGTGATTGATTGGGAATTTACACGTCATGATTTTCCTTCTAAGGATTTGGAACGTTTGGTTAATTTGCTTGTAAAAAAACAGGCTAGATGGAGCAGAAAAGCTTTTACTACTTTAATAGACCAATATTTATCTAATAATGTTTTATCCCAAGCGGATCAGTGGATCATGTATCATGACTTAGCTTTTCCGCATGGAGTCAGAAGAATGGTTAAGCACGATCTGTATAAAAAGGGGTCTGTTAGTGATCTAGAGGAACTTTTACAAAAAGAGTGGGATCGAAGCGAGCATTTAAAACAATTAATAGATTGATTTATTTGGGATATATTGGGATAATAGAAGCAATGAGAGGGAAAGTGTCGAAAGTGTCTGTTTATTAGGAAATGCTGGCGCTTTCTCTCGAAAATAGGTAAGGAACAATCGATAAACTTTTTTTGATTAGTGAAATACGAGTAATTATGACAAGCTCTCGCATGGTTTTACATGGAAAGTCGAAAGGTTTTACTAGTAAAGAATTGGAAACATACCTATACTTAGTAAGGAAAGTATAAGTGTGGAGGGTGTTATGGAAGAAGTAACGTTAGAGTCAACAATCGAAATTTTAAGATCGGATATGATTCAAGCTTATAAAGAAAAAGGTAATTTTGTCGATTCGCGGGTAGTACATATCAGCCAGCAGCTAGATACCTACATTGTTCAACTTCAACTGCTACGTCGTCATTCGTAGGATTACGGTATTTCCTAAGAAAACATAACAGGAGAAGTTTACGCAACCTGACACGGTTAGGTTGTTTTTTGTTTGAGTTTCTTACAAGGATTCCATATTTTTTACACAAGTTCTTATTTCTTTTATGTTACACTAGGTGAAGACTAGGAAGGAAAGTATAGAATGGCAAAAGGAGTAGAATGATGAAAAAATTTGACGTAACCATGCTTACTATTGCAATTCTAGTAGTAGGTTTAGTTATACTAGGTGTGACAGGTAAGCAGGAAACACAAGAACCAGCAGTAGCTACTGTTAACGGAGAGGCAATAACAAAAGATCGTGTCATTAATGGCTTTACCCCTAAAGGTCAGCAAAAGGTTATGGAAAATGCAATCAAAGAAATTGTTATAAGACAAGAAGCGGAAAAGCTTGGGGTACAAGTTGACCAAAAAGCGATAGATGCTGAAGTAGAACAGATTAAGAAAAGCTGGGGAACGAAAGAAGAATTTGAAGAGTTCTTAAAACGCAAGAAAATTACAGAAGCAGACATGCGTAAGGATTTGGAGATGAGCGAGCTTTCCGAGAAGGCCTTTGCTACATCTATTCCATTGAAAGACGAAGAAATAAAAAAATATTTTGAACAGCATAAATCCGAATTTGGTGATAACGCTGTTTATGAGAATGTAAAAGATAAAGTAAAAGAGAAGGCAATGAGCGAGCACAAAAAAGAGTTTTTTGATCAATGGATTCATACTTTAGTGAAAAATGCAGATATTAAATACATCAGTAAAATTGAACAACCTGTCTTCGAGGAAGACGCGAAGAAGTAAAACGGCGTTTCGACGCAAGCAAAATCACTCCCCTAATTTATATGGACTAGGGAGTGATTTTTTTATAATAACACGATACAAGGGCAGGGCTAGGATCAGGCTCCTGTCTTCGAAAAGGAGAGAACCCACGTTTTCTATCATTCCTTTGTTACTTCTGGCATGTAGGGTAAAGTAATTTCAATGGTAGTTCCTTGATTCATTTCACTGCGTAGCTGAAGAGTACCATTGTGCTCACGTATAATTTTGGAACTAACCATAAGACCAAGCCCAGTTCCGGTTTCTTTGGTTGTATAGAATGGTTTGCCTACTTTTTCTAATGTAGACAGAGGTATACCACAGCCTTCATCAGAAAAGCGGATTACTACATGATGCTCTAGCTTTGTTACTTCAATATGAATACAACCTCCAGCGGGCATGGCTTCTACACTGTTTTTGATGATATTGATAAATACTTGTTTTAACTGACGGGGTTCACAGAGAAGAGAGGGGATATCCGGTTCCCAGTGAGTAGAGATCGTGACATTAGCTAATATAGCTTGCGATTCTAATAATGTAATTACATCCTGCAATAAGGAGCAGATATCATTTGGCGCTAATTGGTATCCCTGTGGTTTAGCTAACAGTAATAATTCGTTTGCAATAAAATGAATGCGATCTAATTCTTTTAACATGATGTCTGTATATTTATTGCTGTCTTCAGGATGGGTCTGCAAAAGCTGGGTGAATCCGCGCAGTGCCGTAAGCGGATTACGAATTTCATGAGCTATGCCCGCAGCCAATTCGCCAATCAGAGAAAGCTTTTCTGATTGTTGTAAAAGGTTCTCGGTTTGTTTTTGATGATGAATGTTCTCTCCGATGAGGGCAAAGCCCAGAATGTTTCCGTCTTTACTAAGCATAGGAATACAGGAATTACGAATGAAGAGAAAATGTCCGTCATGATTCCTGACCCGTAATTCTATAGGATCAGCATCTACTTGCTTTGTTTCATATATATGATGAAACCATTTGCGCAAATGAGGGATATCATCAGGATGCAGATAGTCAAATGGGTGTTGTTGATAGTAGTCTTGCAGAGGATGTCCGAATATCGTTTCATGAGAGGGGGAAACAAAGACTACTTTACCGCGTGAATCTAGAAAAGTGATGAGATCAGAAGTATAATCTGCTAGAATTTGATACTTAAGCTGGCTTTCCCATAACGCTTCTTCTAACATATGCTCGTGTGAAAATTCTTTTGCGATTCCGTGCATCCCAACGGTTTTATCGAAGGCAAGCAAGGGAAGAAACATAACCTGTAGCCACACGGGATGTCCCTTTTTATGCCGGATGGAAAGAGTAGTTGCAAACGGAGTCCCTGTTTGAAGGTGTTCATAGATATGGTTTGCTTCAGTCCAATAATCAGGATGTAGTAGGTCATAGACGTTATTTTGTAATAATTCAGATTCCGTGTATCCGGTTATTACACTACATTTCTCGTTGACATCTCGAAAATCTCCTGTAATATCTAGGGTCATGTAAGCATCATCAGGTGAAAGGTGTGAGTTGCTTTGTTTGAACTTTTCGAAAATTCTACGCCACTTCGTTTTTTTGCCTAACTTTCTAATAAGGAGGAGATGAGTCGTTTGGCCCTGCTTTCTGTAGGATTGAATGAGTGCTTTGACATAAAGAGAGCCGTTATCTATCGTGTTAATTTCATAATGCTGTTCAACAGGAGATGCCTCTTCTTCGCAGTCTCTTAATGTAAAATCAGGAAAAAACTCTTGCAACGGCCTACCAATCAATTCGGTTTCAGCATACCCTATCCATTGGAGTAAAACATGGTTCGTATAAACGATGATTCCTCTACTATCGATCTGAATGACTCCTGTTGGTAGATGATCAAGAATATCCTGATGCGATACAGAGGAAAAGAACGGGAGAGCTTTCAAGTTACTCATGTAAAAAAACCACCCTACCTTCTAAAAAACTGGAGCACACTCTTCCATTTGAGTATAAAAAAGGAAAACGTTATCTTTACTTTAAGTCATGGAAGCCTTTTGTTCAATACTTGTTCTTGATTAATTATTAGAAGGATGTTAAAAATAAGAGCCGTTCCTCTTACTCTTACAAGATTGGCGAAATCGGCTCTAATTCATTGATCATAGAGGAAACACCAAAAAAGCTTGTAATTCTGGCATGAAAGCGAGTTAGTTTGACCGCTATTTTCTTAGAGGCTGGAGGATTGAGCGAGCGGTAATCGGATTGTGATGGTTGTACCTTTGCCCACTTCACTACTAATCGACAAATTACCACGATGCTCTTTAATGATTTTTTGTGTAATCATTAATCCTAACCCAGTGCCTTTTTCTTTTGTGGAGATGAACGGTTGACCTAACTGAGAGATAAGCTCGTCGGGAATTCCACAGCCTTGATCAACTACTTGAATATAAGTACTTTCTTCTTTTGTACTTACCGTAATTTGAATAATGCCACCATTATCCATTGCTTCTAATGAGTTTTTAAGTAAATTGATAAAAACTTGTTTTAATTGGTTTTCCTCACATTCTACATAAGGATCATCATCACCAAAATCCAATAGCACCTGGACGTTGCTAATAATGGCTTGTGTTTGTAACAGCAAAACAACGCTGGTTAACAGTTGCTGTAGGCTCTTCCGTTGTAAACGTAATACCTGTGGCTTTGAAAGAACTAATAGTTCGCTAACAATCATATTAATACGATCTAATTCCGTCAGCATGATTTGAAAATAAGGCTGATAATCCTTTACGGATGAACGGAGCAATTGTACGAATCCGCGTAACGCTGCCAAAGGGTTGCGAATTTCATGGGCTACCCCAGCAGCTAGTTCACCAATAGCAGACAATTTTTCAGAGTTAAGCAGGAGTTGCTCGGTTGCTTTTCGTTCTGTTATATCTCGGGAAATAGCTGCTGTTCCCACAATTTTTCCAGTTACATCATGGATAGGAGATAAGCTCAGGCTGACATAGAGCTTGCTACCATCTTTTCGCTCTTGATGTGTTTCATAACTGGTAATGTAATTATTTTCTTCCTTATCACGGCAAACAAAGATCATTTGCTGAGAATCATTTGGCAAAAATTCATGCAAAGGTCGACCAATTACCTCTTCACTACTCCAACCATACATTTTTTCAAAAGCTCGATTAATTCGTAGCACAGTACCATCTAAATCTAAGACATAGATCGCATCCGTTGAGTTGGTAAACAGAGATTCCAGTAAATCCTTAGTTGAACGTAGCTCTTCCTCTGCTTTTTTTCGTTCCGTTATATCAATGCATGAAGCGATTACCTCGACTACACGATCATTGCGGACAATTGGACGCAAGGAGGCTACATAGCAGACACCTACTACATTTTCTTCGTAGGTAACACTCTCTCCCTGCCAAGCCCTCTCGTAGTAGCTTCGCTTACTTTGCAAATAAGGGAGGACGTCCTGCATACGTCGGCCTACTACATATTCTGGTGTTAGACCTAGACGATACAGCAATTCGCCATCTGCCATTGTATAAATAAATTCCTTGCCAGACTTAATGAATTTAAAGGTCATGCCTTTTTGCATCTGAAGCGTATTTTTTAAGTCTTCCTGAGCCATCATGAGAGCGCGTTCTGTTTGTTTTCTAGCGGTAATATCGAATCCCATAAAATAGACACCTACTACCTGTGACTCAAATACTTTAGGAAAGCTGATCAGGCAAATGTAGACAAGATGTCCTTGTTTATTGCAAAAGGGGATTTCTAGTTTGTAATGTCCGCCTTGGAGAACCCGCCGGAATCGGATACTCTCAGCGGTGCGATCTTCCTCAAACATCATTAAATCCTGATAAGAACGGCCGATTAATTCATGTGCGGAGTAGCCTAAAATCTGTTCGCTCGCATGATTTAAACTGAAAATTCTGCCTTGCAAATCTGTAGAGTATACAAGGAAAGGATTTTGCTCAAACAAGGATTGATAAAGGTCAGACTTCTGGGCCTGATTTTGTTTAATATAGATAGCAAGAATTCGTGGAGTATTATTTGTGATGATTGTTGTGTGTACATCTATGGAAAAGCTAGCTCCATTCTTGTGTAGACCAATCCATTCCTGATTGTACGTGGGAATAGATTGGTTTTCCTGCTGGAATAAAGAATGAAAGGTAGATCCATGAATGGTTGGAAATAAAATAGGAAAAGATTTGCCGATGATCTCTTCTTCCCGGTAGCCAAACGTGCTACTGGCTGCATGGTTGCAGCTAAGGATGTGACCAGTATCCGCTACGCTAATGATGCCTAACGGAGATTCGGCAATAAGTGACTGAAATAACGTATCGTTACCGGAAGAAAATAAATTCATATCATTCACGACCTGTCTCATCCAGTGTTAGTAACGTTGATAGCCTATTGTCTATCGACTTCGTTACGTTTTATATACATCTCAAATTGAGCCAATGCACTTATTTCATCGGCTCCTTCTCGCTTGATTTCCGTGTGTACTGTAAAACGTATCCGGTCGCCGGGCTGATTAAGTGTGTTACGAACCAGTTGTTCTGTCTCCTTGGAAATAGAAGCTACCGCTACAATATCACCTTGAGCTGGTGCAGAGTATTCGACAGAGCTTTTGGTTACTAGTAGCAGAATATGAGGAACTAAGTCAGAAAAGGTGGACAAAATGGAAGCAGCAGCGGCTGATTCAGCTAATGTAAAGAGGGCACCAGCATGTATGGTGCCGACATGATTTACATTAGAAGGTGAAAAAGGGAGCCTAGCACATGCTTCACCAGGTGATGATTGTGTGATGGTAACTCCAATTGTTTGGGCAAATGGTACTTGCTTGACAAAAAATTTTTGAACGGGGTTCATTTTGACACTTCCCTTCTTATAACTTTACTTTCATTACAAGGAAGAGAGTTCGGCAGGTAGGGAAAAATATCCTTTTTTGTCAGATGAAAACGATATTACTCGAATGACGGCATCTAGGTTAAGAGGACCGTAAATATGTGGATACAATTGTCCGTCTTTCGCTAGATCATATTTTAATTCCGAGCTAAGCCGAGTAGGATCAATCACTAAGAGCAGCAGATGCTGTTGTCCTTTGTAGATTCGATTAGCAACACCTTCGAATTGCTCCGGAGTAGAGCAGTGAATAAATCCTTCCGTGTCTAGGGATGGATGTAGGTATGTACCTTGCTCTTGGGCAGTATTCCATTGCTGTTCTGTAGAAATTTTAACGATCATATCCATAGCTGACATTCTCCTTTGTGGTAGAAATATACAATTGTTTATCTGTACTATTCTACAACTTTCTTTAAGGCTTGGGAAAGGAAAAACAAGAATGAGCAAGAATGAATATTCAGAAGCAAACATTTGCAGGCGGTTCGTGCAACTAGAAGAGCTCCGGTCCCAAAAAGTAAATAGAATAGGGGGAGTTTGCGATGATGAATGCACAATTAACACTTGCGCCTATGATGGAAAGAGCAGAAAAAATGTTTGGCAAAAAACAGGTAATATCACGTACATCTACTGGTATCTATCGATTTACCTACACGGAGATTGGAGAAAGAACAAGACGTTTGGCCAGTGCGCTTGAAACACTTGGTATTAAACGCGGGGAACGAGTAGGAACTCTAGCGTGGAATCACCACCGACATTTAGAAGCCTACTTCGCTATTCCTAGTATGGGGGCGGTATTGCATACCATTAATATCCGCTTATCTCCTGAGCATATCATCTATATCATTAATCACGCAGAAGATCAGGTTCTGTTGATAGACGATGACATTCTTCCCTTAATCGAGCAGATAAAAGATCACTTACACACTGTAAAGGCATTTGTACTGATGACTGATCACGATCAATTGCCTGCCTCAAATCTACAACCTCTTTATTCCTATGAACAGATATTAAAAGAAGCAGACCCTTCCTATCAATATCCAACTGACATCCAAGAGAGAGATCCAGCAGGCATGTGTTACACGTCCGCTACTACAGGGAACCCAAAGGGCGTTATCTATTCTCATCGCGGAATTGTATTACACTCTATGTCTATAGGGCTAGCAGATACACTAGGATTAGCTGAAAAAGATATCGCAATGCCAGTAGTTCCAATGTTTCACGTAAATGCGTGGGGCTTCCCTTTTGCAGCCACTTGGTTTGGTTGTACGCAAGTGATGCCAGGACCGCGCTTTACGCCTCAGATTTTAGCTGATTTGATTGAAACAGAAAAAGTAAGCATTACAGCCGGAGTGCCAACGATTTGGTTAGGTCTTTTACAGGAATTGGAGAATGGCCGATATGAAACCTCCAGTTTGCGAGCCGTTGTTTGCGGTGGATCTGCTTCTCCTCGCAGTTTAGTAGAGCGGTATCGTAAAAAATTTAATATCCCCTTCTATGTTGCCTATGGGATGACGGAAACCAGCCCGTTAGTTACTTGCTCTAAGCTAAAAAGCTATCAGGAGGAAAATTTATCGGAGGAAGAAAAATTAGATTTCCTCTGCAAACAGGGAACATTGGTTCCTGGCCTTCAGATGAAGATAGTGGGGGCGAATGGAGAAGTGAAGGCGGATGGTAAAGAGATGGGCGAGCTGTTAATTCGTGGCCCATGGATTGCGGATAGCTATTATAAAGATGAGCGGAGTGAAGAAACATTCCAAGATGGCTGGCTACATACGGGAGACGTAGCGACTGTAGATGCAGAAGGATTTGTGAAGCTAGTTGACCGCACGAAGGATTTAATTAAGAGTGGGGGAGAATGGATTTCTTCTGTGGATGTAGAAAATGCGCTGATGGGTCATGAGGCTATAGCGGAGGCATCCTGCGTGGGTGTACCTCATCCGCAATGGGGAGAACGACCAATCGCGTGCGTTGTATTAAAAGAAGGACAAAGCGTTTCAAAGGAAGAGCTGCTTGCCTATTTGAAACCTAAATTTGCCAAGTGGTGGCTACCAGATGATGTCCTATTTGTAAAAGAGATTCCAAAAACATCTGTAGGCAAATTCTTAAAACGAGCGTTACGTGAGCAAATAGTTGACCATTATGCTAAGGAACCGCAAGCATAAGGAAAGATAGGTGTACGTTATCAGTTAAACGTCTAGCCCTTCTTTTTCTCTAATGAATATGTTGAGAGAAAGGGGGACTGTCTATGGAGTGGATTCGCTGTCAGTGTCAGCGATATGCGCAGCTTTGGTGGAAGGAACAGAATTTGGACTTTCAAGGAATTGCTCTACTATTTGGATTAGGTATAGTCAGTTTGTTTGGGGTTATTTATGTCATTTTACTATAGTTGTATAAAAGTCTTCTCTGCATTCAGGAGAAGACTTTTTACTTATTGTATTTCTGGTTTTTCCTACATATCGGGCAACGTACCTTTATAGAGCTTTGTCTGCTTTCAAGGATTTGCTGTATAGGGTATAAAGTTAGGATGGTTCTAGGGGATATTGGTCCTTTGGCATTGCATGTAATAAGCATTGTTGGGATAGGCCTGTTATGATAGGCTAAAATAATGGGAGATTGATAAATAGCAGGATCAATAGGTGAGGGGTTAACGTGCGGAAATTAAAACCGAAATATAAAAAGATTATAGAAGCTGCCACTGTCGTTATTGCCGAAAACGGGTTTCAACAGGCTCACGTTTCAAAGATTGCTAAAAGAGCTGGTGTTGCTGACGGTACTGTTTATTTATATTTTAAAAATAAGGAAGACATTTTGTTGTCGTTATTTGAAGATAAAATTACAGAGTTTTTAGAAGAAATGTCTCCTGATATAGATCGGGCGAGCAAAGCGACCGATAAGCTGCGAGTATTTGTAGAAGGTCATTTTTCACGATTCTCGAATAATCCTCATTTTGCGATGGTAACGCAATTAGAATTAAGGCATTCTGATAAAGAGGTACGGCGCACAATCAACAAGATTCTAAAAGATTATCTGTCCATGATTGATAAGATATTAAAGCTGGGAATTGAGAATGGAGAATTCGACCCACTCTTGGATATTAAAGTAACTCGTAGAATGGTCTTTGGCGTTGTCGATGATTTGATGACGAATTGGGTCATGAACGATCAAAATTACGATCTCATGGAGCTTACCGATAGTGTGTATCAATTTGTAAGCCGGGGCTGTGGGGTAGTTCAGCAGGCATGAAGCGAAGCGGGTGAATTTTATTTTGATTTTTTTGATAAATAAGTTTTTTTATTCGGCTTTTATTGAATGAAGAAGAATCTAATGAGAGAATAAACTTGTTTTGTGCAAGAGTTACAAATTTAGAAGCATCGTTTCTTTTGAAGTAGCTTATGATTGATTAAAGGGGGATGAAGATGATTACTTTTAAACGACTGACTCATCTGACTTTTGACGAAGCGGTGCGGCTTTGGAACGCAGGGTTTTCTGAATATTTCGTTGATATTCAGGTTGATACTGATTCTTTTTTGAAACGTTTAGGTAAGGATGAGCTTTCTCCTGATTTATCTATTGTAGCATGTAAGGACGAGGAGCCTATCGGGTTTATTCTAACCAGTTGGCGTATGATCAAAGGGAAAAAGGTGGCCTGGAATGGCGGAACGGCAGTCAAACCAGAGTGGCGTGGACGTGGAATAGGGAAGCTGATGATGAAAGAATTGCTCAGCATTTACGAGGAACTAAATATAGACATTGCTACCT